>JANWLH010000022.1 GCA_025450915.1 Candidatus Limnocylindrales bacterium
ACGACCCAGACCGTCGAGGCCGTCAAGCCAAGCCCCGACTGCCTAGCATGGCTGGCATGGTGCGGACGACGGCCCCGGGAACTTCTGTCGAGCAGCTGGCGGGCTATCTGGTGGACCGCGCTGGCCAGGAGGCGATTGCCGAGGAGCTGACCGCTTGGCTGGCCGGCTCCGCCAGGTTCCGCTCGTTCGCAGAGGTTCACCGAGACAAGATCCGCAAGAAGCTGCGCACTGCCGCCGAACCCGAAGCCCTCCGGGACGTCCGAACCGAGCTCAACGTGGCGTGCCTGCTCCTGGCGGATCCCAGGATCGAGCTGGCGTTCGAGGCCTACGGCGCGGGCAAGCCCGGGCCCGACCTTACGGTCATCTACCGCGGCAAACGGAGCTTCAATCTCGAGGTGACGAGGCTGCACCGCGTGCCCGACCCAGCTCGATTCGGCGCCACGCTCCTCGCCAAGCTCCGGCAGTTGCCGCCAAGCGCGCCGAATGCCGTCCTTGTCGCGCTTGAGGGAAGGTCGGCCGAGGCCCTCGATGTCGCGGCGGCGACCAAGGCCCTTCGCTCGAAGGCCGACGCGAAGGAGGAACCCTTCTTCATCCGTCGCGGACTCGCCGGGACTCGTGACTTCTACGAGCGCTACCTGCGTCTCGGCGGAGTGGTCGCGTGGTGCGAGAGCGGGGCAGGGGAGGCGCGCGCCGTGCCGTGGGTCAACCGGTCGGCCCGCATTCCATTGCCTGACCGCGAGCTCCGGGCCGTGGTCCGCTGCCTCCGGAACGACGCGTGAAGGCCGTCGCTATCCTTACCGTCCGACGCGAACGGAGGTCGAGATGTCGATCCGCCTGTTCTACGGCATGTGGCCGCAATACGACCGCCGGCTGCGCGAGATCATCGGGTCGATGACCGACGCGGACCTTGCGATCCGCCCATCACCCGCGGGTTGGCCGATCTGGGCGACCGTTGGTCACACCGCCGGCACCCGGGTCTACTGGCTGTGCACGGTCCTGGGCGAACAGGGTGCCGAGTCGACGCCGTTCGCCGCCAGCGCCGACGGCTGGGAGGACGACCTCGAGCACCCACGTAGTGCCGCCGAGCTCGTGACGGCCCTCCAGACGACATGGTCGATCATCGACCACTGCCTCGACCACTGGACGCCGGCGGTGCTCGAGGAGCGGGTGGAGCGGAAGTACGGGGACCAGCGGCAGGTCCACACCCGCGCGTCGGTCATTCAGCGCCTGTTCAGCCACGACGCCTACCACTGTGGCGAGCTGTCGCAGACGCTCGGGATCGCAGGGTTGCCCCAGATCGACCTCTGGCGCCCCAACTGACCGACTGGCAGCGAGGCCCTACTTCTCCTGTGGGGTGAGGTTGCCCCCGGCATCGACGAGCTTCTTGCCGGCGATGCGGGCAATCTTGTAGGACCACTTGGGCGCCATCTTCGGGAAGATCTCGGTCTCGCAGACCTTCCTGACGACCTCGTCGTTCCATTGCTCCAGGGGATAGAAGCCGCTCTTCACGACGATTTCCCTGTCGCCCTCTTCGCGGTCGAACTCCGCCCAGACCTCGCTCGGGAACAGCTTGAAGATCTCCTTGACCTCGATCGTCGAGGTCCCCGTCGTCAGGTACTCGTGGATTGCCTGATCGGCCATGTTGTCGGCCTGCAGGGTGATCTCGATCACCGACGGATCTTCCTTGAGAAGCGTGCCGTCGCCACCGACGACGAACTCGTTGCCTGCCGCGTTCCGGACCTTGAGTCCTCGGGCGTTGAAGAAGTCGTGGATGTCGTTCGCCGCGAGGCTGAGGTAGGTGCTGTTGAGGAACTCCTCGTACTGCCCGTATTCCTTGGTGGCCTCGGGCTCTTTCGATTGCACGCCGGCGCCCGCAAGGCGACCTTCCTGGTCGGCTCGCTCCAGGGTGGTCTGCGGGTCCGTTGCGACGTTGCCGCTCCTGCGATCCTCGCTCGCGGTCACGTCGAGGCGGGTGTGCGAGTATGCCCGCCGGTCACCGATGCCCGGTTGCGCCCCCGTCGTCATGCCCTTCATGACGTCCTTGCTGGGCAGGCCGAAGTGGGGTCGGTCACCGTGTTTGTTGGCGTTGATGTATTCGACGAACCACTGCATGACCAGGGTCTTGTTGATCAGGTGGCCGGCGGCAAAGCTGTCCTGGAGGAAGTGGTTCGAGTAGCCGTTGGTGACCCAGGCCTTGCGCTCGAGGGCGCTCATGTCCTTCGGATTCCGGCGCATCGCGAGCGGGGAGGTCTTGCCCTCCGCGAATGCCTGCGCCGCGATCGCTCGTGCCTCGTTGTGGTACAGCGACCAGCGCTCCCATGAAAATGGCGCGAAATGACAGGCGTTCCGCGACAGCAAGCCCTTCTGGCGGTTCGGGCCCAGGTCGGCCGATGCCGAGTCGAGGGCTTCAACGGCCTGGACATCCTCTCCGACGAGGTCACCGGGCAGGGCACCGGTCAACCCTTTGTTCTTCGCGGCACCGGCAAAGGTTGTCATGCGGTTCCGCTCTCGGACCTCGGCCTCCGCGTCCTCCGTCTTGAGCCCCTGGGTGCCACCAGTGAGGCGGTCGTAGATTGCGCGAGAGATCTCCTGGCGCATTCGCTGGAGGATCGGCACGAGCGTTTCGGTCTTGAGCGAATCGATCGTTTCGGGATTGGGCAGGTAGTCGCCGAATGCCGACAGCTCGCCGGAGCTCACCCAGAGCTTGCTCTCGCCCAGCTGGATCCAGCGGATCTGGGGAAAGGTCTCCCGGGGGTCGACCTTCGGATCGGACTTGAAGAACGTTACCCGGTCGAACTCGTCGTCGACCAGGTGCCGCCAGCCGTTCGTCTCGGGGTCGAGCTGCTTGGCCTGGGCGATTTGCGCCGGATTCGTATCACCGAGCAGCTGGTGCTCGTACGAGTTATGGCGCTGCACGACGTACTGCGGCGAGCCAGTCGCTGCGCTCGCAGCCTGCTGCAGCCACACCTGCGTCGCGGCGTTCCCGGCATCGGCCTGCATGGCCAGGACGGTCTGGGTGCTCGGTCGATCGCTGATCACGTTCCGGCGACGACCAGCGGCGGGCCCGCGCCGCGACGGCGCGGACATGGGCCGATCGTCTCGGGTTGCCTGGTCGCGAAGCGTCATCACGAACCCCGGGATCGCGCGCGCGTACCGAGAAAGGTCCCGGTCGCCTCCGCTCGACCCTAGCACGACCAACGGGAGGCAAACGGGCGCAAGATCTGCCCCTTTGGGCGAATCTCGCGGCCGCCTCGGGACGACCCGCGGGTGCTAGCCCCGGTTGTCCTGGAGGACCGAGATGATGTTGCCGGCGGGATCGGTGAACCACGCGATCATCGGCCCACGCGGGTCGCGGACGATACCCTGCGCGTCCGCGTCGAGCCCCGGATAGCGCTGCATCTCGACCCCGGCTGCGGTCAGCGCCTCCACCTCGGCGTCGATATCGGTGACCTGGAAGTTGAGAATCGTGTAGGTCGCGGGCACGAAATCGGGCTTGGGATACACGAATACGTGCACGCCGCCCGGCAGGTGGACGTCGAGGCCGCGATCCGGATCCTCACCGACCTCGAGGCCCAGGGTCTGGCCATAGAACGTCTTCGCTTCGGCGAGGTCCTTGACCGCGAACCCCGAGAACGCCTGGCTGTCCTTGAGCATGTCGGTCGCCTCCGTCATTCACCCGTGATCGCCAGTTTCGCTCAACCGGCCCGCGCCGGCTGGAACGACCCCACCGGGGAACGGTGCCAGCCCGCACCACTTGTGTCCGGATGGCCAGGTTTCGGTGGGGTTTGGAGCGAGGCTTGCGCTAGACTCCCGGGTATCGGGGTGTGGCGCAGGCTGGTAGCGCACCTGAATAGGGTTCAGGAGGCCGAGCGTTCGAATCGTTCCGCCCCGACCATCGACCTAACGCACGAGATGAGACCCACGGCGCAGTGCCGAGGGCCTCATGTTCTTGTGGCCACGAGTGGCCCGGCGGCCGCCTCGGATTGGCCAAGGACCTAGCCATCAAAGGCCAGCGATTGCAGGGCACCTTGGCCAAGCGCCTTGCCGAGCGCTCGCTCGTAGGCGTGCCAGAGCTGATCGACGCCCTCGAGCGCCTCCTTGGCCTCGGGCGAGTCCGGCGGTAGCTCCCGGTAGCGGATCTCCGCCTGGAGCCAGGCGCGATAGATCCCTTCGACCGTCACGACAGGATCGAAGGGATCCACATTGGGCATCGCCATAGAGACTGGGACCCTCCTGAGCCAGCGCCGCCCCCGCTGGTGGCAATCTGTCCGAGGGGCCACCCGGCGTCATGACGAAATGTCATCTGATCGACCCTGGGGCCAACTCGCCGCGTTTCGCGCTCGGCGGCGGCGGGGGCCGCGTATCCTCGAGGCTGCGCTCCCGCGTGGCGGGAACGGTTCGCCCTCGGAGACCTCCGACCTGACCGCCCAGACCGGCACACCACAGCCCAGGATTCCCGGCGTCTCGGCCCGCCTCATCACCGCGTTCCTCGTCCTCGGGAGCCTCGCCTTCGGCCTGTTCGTCGCCGACCGGGTGGTGACGATCGCGGGTGGCTTCAGCTCGATCCTCCTGGTCATCTTCCTGGCCTGGCTGCTGTCGTTCCTCGTCGCCCAGGCCGCCGAAGGACTCCGGCGTCGCCTGGGCATCCGCCGCGGGTTGGCAATCGCCCTGGTCTACGTGGGCGTGATCCTGTTCATCGGCCTGCTGATCTACGACACGGTCCAGGTTGGCGCCCACGACACCGCCGATATCCTGAGCCGAAGCAGCGAGGTCACGGCCCGGATCCACGCCCTCCTCGTCGGGGCCCAGAAGACGCTCGGCCTGAGCCGCAACACGATCGATCTCGCGGCGACCTTCGACCAGGGTCAGCAGGAGCTGTTCGCGACGATCAGCGCCTCGCTGAACAACCAGGTCCAGGCCATCGCGGGAACGACCCTGAGCGTCCTGGGCAACCTGTTCGTGATCGTCGTCCTGTCGCTCTACGCGGTCGTCGATGTCGATGCGATCCTGGGCGCCCTGAGCCGGCTGGTCCCGAGCCGCTACGCAATTGAGCTCAGCCTCGTCGAGAGCTCGGTCGGCCGGGCCTTCGGCGGCTTCCTGCGAACGCAGGTGATCCTGGTCACGATCCAGGTGCTCCTGACGATCGTCGTCGGGGTCATCTTCGGCTTGCCATACCTGTTCGTCACGACGCTGGTCGTGGCCCTGGCGATGTTCATCCCCTTCTTCGGGCCGCCCCTGGCGCTCATCCCGCCACTCCTCGTCGCGGTCGCCTTCCGGCCCGAGGTGGCGATCCCGGTCGTGCTGATCCTGCTCGTCGTGCAGACCATCCTGGTCAACGTCCTCCAGCCACGCCTGATGCGCGAGAGCGCGGGCCTCCATCCGATCCTCGTCCTGCTCGCCCTCCTCGTCGGCAGCCAGGTCGCGGGACTGTGGGGGGCGTTCTTCGGGATTCCCTTCGTGGCCGTGCTCAATCTGCTGGTCCGGTTCTTCATCAATCGGCGGGTCGTCAACGAGGTCGAGGGGATCGATCTCGAGGACGCGGTTGCGGAGGTTCAGGCCGTCAACCCCGAGATCAGCCTGGACGAGGCCGTGGCGATCGCCGCCGACCAGGCGACGGACATCGCGGCGGATCAGCAGGCCCACGCGAGCGACTCGGAGTCACCCGCCTAGGGACGGCACGTTCCGAGGCGGCCGCCAATCGGAACTGACCGGCACCCCGGGCAGCGTTCGAGCCGCGAATCTCCTTGACTCCGGGGTCGGCCGGCCCGACACTTCGCCAATCCGTTAACTCGGCGGGAACCACGTCACAGGATCGCTCGGAGGGAGCGCGCGGCGTTGGATCTTCTGGTTCGCGATGCCCGGCTCCATCCGACGCGCGGCGGCCGTCCGGAGCCGGTCGATGTAGGTGTCACGGCGGGCCGGATCAGTGCGGTCCGGGCGCGGGGCACGCTGACGGCCGACGGCGCTGTCGAGCTCCAGGCGGGTGGCCGGCTGCTCTCACCGCCGCTCGTCGACCCGCACGTCCACCTCGACGCGGTCCTGACCGTCGGCGAGCCGCGCCACAACGAGACCGGGACCTTGATCGAGGGAATCCTGACCTGGTCGGACCGCAAGCAATCAATGACCCACGAGGACGTCAAGCGCCGGGCCCGGCAGGCGATCCTCTGGGAAGTCGCCCAGGGGACCGGCCTGATCCGCTCCCATGTCGATGTCTGCGACCCGAACCTCGTCGCGCTCAAGGCGCTCCTCGAGCTCCGCGACGAGCTCCATGACCTGGTCGACCTGCGCCTGATCGCCTTCCCCCAGGACGGGATCCTGTCGTTCCCCAACGGCAAGGAGCTGATGCGCGAGGCGATGCGCCTGGGCTGCGACGTCATCGGCGGGATCCCGCACTACGAGTGGACCCGCGAAGACGGCGTCGACGAGGTCCACTTCCTGTTCGAGCTGGCCGCCGAGACGGGCAAGGGGATCGACCTCCATTGCGACGAGACCGACGACGACCAGTCGCGCTTCCTCGAGGTTGTCGCCGCCGACACGATGCGCAACGGGATGCAGGGCCGGGTGGTCGCCGGGCACACGACGGCGATGGGCTCGTACAACGACGCCTACGCCTTCAAGCTGCTCCAGATCCTCAAGCGGGCGGGCGTCACGATCGTGGCCAACCCGCTCGACAACGTCGCGCTCCAGGGTCGCTTCGACAGCTATCCCAAGCGCCGCGGGATGACCCGGGTGAAGGAGCTCGACCAGGCCGGCATCAACGTGGCCTGTGGCCACGATTCGATCATGGACCCGTGGTATCCGCTCGGCCGGGGGTCCATGCTCGATGCGCTCTCGATGCTCGTCCACGTCGGCCAGATGACCGGCCGCGGCGAGCTCTTCCGGGCCTACGAGATGGTCACGACGAATGCCGCCCGGGCGGCCGAGGTCGACTACGGATTGGAGGAGGGCAAACCGGCGAACTTCATCGTCCTGGATTGCGAGGATGAGGCGGAAGCGATCCGCCTGCGGCCCGCCGCGCGGTGGGTCGTGCGCCTCGGGCGAATCGTTGCCGAGACGGAGCCATCTCACTCGATCATCCACGCCACGGCGGGGGATGAGCCGGTGAGCTACACGAAGGAGGAGGGCTGAACAGCATGGTGGTCGAAGCGCTGACGCGAGATACGATGCCCAGCGGCGAGGGCGACCTGTCGATCGAAGGCCACGGGATCGAGCCGATCCCGGCGTCCGCCCGCTATGGCTCGGTGTGGCGGCTGTTCACTGTCTGGTTCACGCCGAACCTCGTCCCAGCGGCGTTCGCGCTCGGGGCGCTCGCGGCCGTTATCGGACTGGGTTTCGTCACGGGCTTCCTGGCGATCATCGTCGGGAACATCATCGGGGGCGGGATCGTGGCGATCCTGAGCACGATCGGCCCGAAGGTCGGCCTCGGCCAGATCCCGATCACCCGGCTGTCGTTCGGCAAGAGCATCGTCGTGCCCGGGCTCATCAACTGGGTATCCACGATTGCCTGGGATGCGATCAACGCCTTCTTCGGCGCCTACGCGATCCAGGTCATCACTGGCGGTGCCATCCCGTTCTGGCTCGGACTCCTTCTCGTGATCGTCTGCCAGGCAGGCCTGAGCGTCGTCGGCTACGAAGCGATCCACACGTTCGAGAAGTACGCAGCGATTGGCCTCGCGATCCTCTTCGCGGTCGTGACGATCGCCCTCCTGCCGAAGGCGAACTTCGGGATGGTTGGCTCCGGAGACGGCCTGGCCAACTTCATCCTGGTTACGACGATCGTTGGCAGCTTCAACCTCGGCTGGGCGCTCTACGCGTCCGACTACTCGCGCTATCTGCCGGCTTCGACACCCTCGTCGAAGGTCGCCCTCTACTCGTTCCTGGGGATCGCCCTGTCGGCGGTGTGGATCGAGCTGCTCGGCCTGGCGACCGTGGGTGCAGTGACCGACGCGACCGTCGATCCGGTTCACCAGATCGATGCGCTGCTCGGGGGCGGGCTCATCAGCGCTGTCGCGATGATCGCGATCTTCTTCGGCACGGTAGCCGTCAACGCGATGAACGACTATTCGGGATCGCTGTCGCTCCTGGCGGCCGGGATCAAGGTCTGGCGGCCGGTCTCGGCGCTGATCGTGGGTGTCCTCAGCTTCATCGCGACACTTTGGCTGTACAGCCAGAACTTCAACAGCACGTTCGAGAGCTACCTGCTCCTGATCACCTACTGGATTGGTCCCTGGTCGGCGATCGTGCTGGTGGACTGGCAGCTGCGGAGGCATTCAGCGGCCGGGGCCGACCATGTATCGAACTTCAGCCTGTTGCCCAGCGGGCGCAACGCGTTGATCGCGTTGATCCTGGGCTTCGTCATTTCGATTCCATTCATCAGCCAGTACCCGACGTTTGTTGGCTGGGCGGCAGACAAGCTTGGTGGCGCCGACATCGCCTACGTCATCGGCTTCATCGTTGCCGCCGTTGTCTACTGGGCGCTGGAACGCAGCTCGCCGAGCTCCGTCCCGGCGTGACCTGACCCGCTCGCGATACGAAGAGGCCCCGCTCGACACGATGTCGGGCGGGGTCTTTCGCGTTCCGGGCGTCATGGTTAGTCGCCCCGTGCTTGGCTGGACCGTCTCGGGTGCCTGGTGTTGTCGCGGGCGGGCGATCAGTCGGCCGGGAGCCTCGGACGGCGGTCGTCGACCGGCTCGAGCGCGAGCGTCTCGACCCACCGTGCAATCTCGTCGCAGGTGGCGATCCACAACCCGTCGGTGGCCTTGGCCCGCTCGATCAGCGTTGCCAGCGCGGCGGCTCGCGATGCGCGGCCCGAGACGAACGGGTGGTTCGTGAGCAGGAAGAGCCCGCCGTCGGCGGCCATCGCATCGAGCTCGAGGGCCCAGCGCGCGCCGACCTCGGCGGGGCTGGCGATCGTCCCGGAGCCCGACAGGTCGGGCAGGAAGACGTACGGCTCCCAGTCGTCGAGGCTCCAGTGAATCGGCAGCTCGACAAGGCCGCCCGAGTCGCCGACGGCGAGCAGGTAGGGCTGATCGGCGTCCATCAGGCTCGAGTCGTAGCGGAAGCCGTTGCGGGCCAGGATCTCGGCCGACGCCCAGCTCGCCTCCCACATCGGGGCGCGCCAGCCTGACGGCCGGACGCCGGCCACCGAGTCGAGCGCCGCGAGGCCGCGCAGGAGCAGGCGCTCCTCCTCATCAGGGGTCACCGCGGCGACCGACTCGTGCATGAAGCCGTGGTGCGCAATCTCGTGGCCTGCGTCGCGGATGCTCCGGATCGTGTCCGGCCAACGCTCTGCGGTGTAGCCGGGGACGAAGAACGTCGCCTTGATCGCGGTCCGGTCGAGCAGGCTGAGCAGGCGCGGAACGCCCGTTCGCGGTCCGTAGGCCTGGTGGCTCATCACCGAACGGCGGCCGGCCGAGGCCGGATCGGCGAACAGGATCGCGCTCTCGGCGTCGACGTCGAACGTGAACGAGGCAGCGGCCCGGAAGCCGGCCGGCCAGGCGAATCCCGGCGCCGTCCGATCCTGGTCCGCGCCGGCCGTCATCGCCGCCGGAGGGCGATCAGGGAAAGCATCTCGTAGGCCAGGTTCGCCGCCAGGAAGGCCGTCTGGCCGGCGGGATCGTAGGCCGGGATCACCTCGACGACGTCAAAGCCGACGAAGTCGACGCCGGTCAGGCCGCGGACCATCGTCAGGACATCGTGGGCCGACGGTCCACCCGGCTCCGGCGTTCCGGTGCCGGGTGCGAAGCCCGGATCCGTGACGTCGATGTCGAGGGTCAGCCAGGTCGGCCGGTCCCCGACTCGCTCCCGGATGCGCGCGGCCGCGGAGGCGGCCCCGATCCCCAGGGTCTCCTCGGTCGTCAGGTACTCGAGCCCGAGCTCGGTCCGCAGGACGGTCCAGTCGGACTGGTCGTAGAGAGTCCCGCGCAGGCCGACCTCGATCGAATGATCGACGTCGACGACGCCCTCCTCGATCGCCCGGCGCATCCATGTCCCGTGGTTGTACTTCTGGCCGAAGTAGCTGTCCCAGGCGTCGGTGTGAGCGTCGAAGTCGATGACCGCCACCTTGCCGTGCGAGCGCATTGCCCGGAGGTGGGCCAGGGTGCAGGCGTGATCGCCACCGATCAGCAGGGGCACGACACCCGCCGCGACGAGTCCGCTCACGGCTGCCTCGATCGCCGCGTAGCTCGGCTCGATGTAGCCAGGCACGATCGCGATATCGCCGTAGTCGATGCACGACAGGACCTCGAACGGGGCGACGCCCAGGTTCGGGTTGTACGGCCGGAGCATCATCGACGCCTCGCGCACGGCAGCGGGTCCGAACCGGCCGCCGACCCGGTACGAGACGCCGGTGTCGAACGGCACCCCGGTGACCGCCAGGTCGACCCCCTCGAGATCGGTGACATGCGGCAGACGGGCGAACGTCGATGGTCCCGTGAACCGGGGTGATTTCAGCGAGTCGGCTGGTCCGTAGCGCGGCATCCACGCATCCTAGCGCTCCGCTGAGGCCTGCCGATCGTGCCTGCGCCACGCCTCGGCGCCCTCGCGCAGGGCGAAGACGGCGATGACCCCGGCCAGGACGGCGTCCGCCCACCACCAGCCGAGGATGGCGGTGAGGACGAGGCCCACGAGGACCGAGCCGGCGAGCGCCCCGTCGACCAGGCTGAAGCGTCCATCGGCGAGGACCGTCGGGCTGGCGATGGCCCGGCCCACGCGCAGCTTGCCCGCCGCGAGGAGGAGCATGACGACGACCGTCACGGCCAGGAACGCGATCCCCAGCGGCGAGGCATCGGGGCGATGGCCGCTGGCGATCGAAGTGATCGTGTCCCAGGCGACATAGACGCCGACGAGGAGGTAGCCGACGCCGATCAGGCGCACGGCGCGATGCTCGCCACTCCGATCGGCGCCGCGCAGCTCGAGGACGACGACGATCGAGGCGAAGACCTCGACGGACGAATCCAGGCCGAAGGCGACGAGGGCCACCGAGCCGGCGCTCAGCCCGGCGACGATCGCGACGACCCCCTCGAGGGTGTTCCAGGCGATCGTGGCGTACTCGAGCTGGAAGGCGTGCCGCAGCAACCGCCGGTGGTCCTGGTCGGCGATCTCCGGCGCGGTCATATCGGTCAGTGTATGGTGCGGCCGTGGCTCGATCCCGAGGGCGCTGGGCGCCGACCCGACTGCGACCGGGGGCCGACCGGCGATTGCTCCTCGTCGTGGCCAGCTTCGGGGTCTCGGTCGTACCGGCCGAGGAGCCGGCCGTCCCCTCGTTCTGACGGTAGACTCGGATCATGGCCCCGGACCCCCTCATCGCAGCCGGCGTACCGGGCCTGGTCGACCTCGATCCCGCGACGTTCCGGGCCGCCGCCCACCAGGTGGTGGACCTGATCGCCGACTACCTCGAGGGCGTCGAAGGCTATCCGGTCTTTCCGGCAATCGAGCCCGGCTCGCTGCGGGCGCTGTTTCCAGCCGCGGCGCCCGACGCGCCGGTGCCGCTGGGCGAGATCCTGGCCGACTACCAGGCCCTGATCGTGCCGAACGCGACCCATTGGCAGCACCCGGGCTTCCTGGCCTATTTCGCGACGACAGCATCCGGCCCCGGGATCCTGGGCGAGATGCTGACCGCCGCCCTCGGCCAGAACCCGATGCTCTGGCGCACCTCACCGATCGGAACCGAGCTCGAGGGCGTGGTCGTGGACTGGCTCCGCCAGGCGCTCGGCCTGCCCGAAGGATTCGACGGCCTCCTGACCGATACTGCCTCGACCTCCACCCTGATCGCCATCGCCGCCGCGCGCGAAGCGGCGGGCCTGAAGGCGTCCGCAGAGGGCCTCGCCGGACGGCCCGAGCTCGCGGACGGCGTGCGCGTATACGCGTCGGCCGAAGCCCACTCATCGATCGAGAAGGCATGCATGACCCTTGGCCTGGGCCGAGCGAGCCTCACCAGGATCGCCGTGAACGACCGCTACGAGATGGACCCGGCCGCGCTCGCCAGGGAGGTCGCCGCGGACCGCGCCGCGGGCCGCGTGCCCCTGGCCGTGGTGGCCACGATCGGGACGACCTCGTCGACCTCGGTCGACCCCGTCACCGCGATCGCCGAGATTGCCGAAGCCGAGCGGCTGTGGCTCCATGTCGACGCGGCCTACGCCGGACCGGTGGCGCTCCTGCCCGAGCTCCGGGCGCCGTTCGCGGGCTGGGAGCGGGCCGATTCGATCGTCGTCAACCCGCACAAGTGGCTGTTCACCCCGCTCGACGCCTCGCTCCTGCTGACCCGCCGGATGGATCAGCTCCGGGCGGCGTTCAGCCTCCAGCCGGAGTACCTGCGGACGATCGACCGGGTCAGGCCGGTTCGTGACTACAACGAGTACCAGCCCCAGCTCGGGCGGCGGTTCCGGGCCCTGAAGCTGTGGATCCTGATTCGGGCCTTCGGCCTCGACGGGCTGCGCGCCCGGATTGCCGGCCACCTCGCGCTGGCCGCCGAGGTCCGCGAGTGGATCGCGGCCGATCCCGACTGGGAGCTCCTGGCGCCGACGCCCTTCTCGACGGTCTGCTTTCGCTATCACCCGGCGGGGGTCTCCGAGTCGATGCTCGACGAGCTCAACGCGGCGGTGATGGATGCGGTCAATCGGACCGGCGAGGTGTTCCTCTCGCACACCCGCCTCGCGGGCCGATTCACGATCCGCCTGGCAATCGGCAACCTGCGCACGGAAGAGCGCCATGTCGCGCGAGCGTGGGAACTCCTGCGCCGCGAGGCGGCGCGGTTGGGGGCCGGCGGATGAGCAACGCTGCCGATCCCACGCGGGTGGCGGACAGCCTGGCCCAGGCAGTCGAGGCAATCGAGGCGATCGACCCGGGCGACCGCTACGACCCGGCCGTCCCCGCGGCGATCGTCTCGAGCGGGCTGCACCTCCTGTGCCTGCCCGCCGATTCCGGGGGCCTGGGCGGTGGCCTGCCCGAGGCCGTGGCGGTCCTCTCGGCTCTCGGGGCTGTCAGCGGCTCGGCGGCGCTCGGCTTCGCGATGCACACCCACGTCGTCGGCTCGCTCTACGAGTCGAGTGGCTGGCCGGCGCCCCTGCGAGCCTGGCTCGGCCGGATCGTGCGTGACGAGAGCGCGTTGCTGAATTCGGCGGCCACCGAGGAGGACAGCGGCAGCCCGGCTCGCGGCGGTCTCCCGGCGACGCTGGCCGTCGACGCCGAGGGTGGCGTGCGGATCACCGGCGAGAAGACCTGGACCACGTGGCTGCCGGCCCTGCGGGCAGCCCAGGTGACGGCCACGGTCGCGTCGGGGGGCATCGGCAACTATGTCGTCGACCTTACGTCGAGCGGCGTCGAGCGCCTGCCGGGCTTCGACGCCCTCGGAATGCGCGGGTCAGCCTCCGGCCGGCTCGTGCTCAAGGACGTCTTCGTCCCGGATGACCGCCTGATCGGTGTCCGCGAGGCTGGACAGCCCGATCCACGTGGCCCCGCACCCGGGGCCTGGTTCGGGGCCGCGGTCGCGGCGGTGTATCTCGGGGTAGGGGAGGGTGCCCGGCGGGACGTCACGCGCTGGGCGATCGATCGCCGGCCGGGCGACGGGTCCACCGCGGTCGCGGACCTGCCGACGATCGGCGTCCGCCTCGGCCGGATCGACGCCGCATTGCGCTCGGCGCGGATCGTCCTCGAGGACGTCGCCCGCCGCTGGCAGGCCGCTGCCGGGGCCGAGCGGGGAGGGCTCGTTGCCGAGATCGGCCTGGCCAAGGTCACCGCGACGAACGCGGCGGTCCTGGCGACCGACGAGGCGTTGCGAATCGCCGGCGGGCCCGGCTTCCTGGCCGGCCGGATCGAGCGGGCGTTCCGCGACGCCCGCGGAGGCCTGATCAACCCGCCGCTCGACGACATCGCCTACCAGGGCTTCGCCCGCCGGCTCGTCGACGACGAGCGTGCCAGGAGCCTAGGCTAGACTCGCTGGGGGATCACCTCAAGCCACTCCAGGAGGCCACGATCATGGCCGTCGCGGTCGCGCTCGATTTCCCGATGTTCATCGATGGTCGGTCCGTCGAGGCGGCCAGTGGCGGCTGGCTCGAGGTCCACAACCCGGCCTCCGGCGAGGTCGTCGGGCGCGTCCCGGCGGGCGCCGAGGCTGACGTCGACCGGGCCGTCGCGGCGGCCCGTGCCTCGTTCCGGGACGGGCGCTGGCGGAACATGCTGATGCCGGCCCGGGTGGCGATCATGAACCGGCTGGGCGATCTGCTCGATGAGCATGCCGACGAGCTGGCCCGGCTCGAAACGCTCCAGACCGGGACCTCGTACAAGCTGCGCCGCGAATCGGACTTCGCGTTCGCCTCGGACAACCTGCGCTTCTTCGCCACCCAGATCCGCCATCTCGAAGGCAAGGCGGCCGCCGAGTACAGCGGCTCCCACACGAGCATGATCCGGCGCGAGCCAATCGGGGTCTGCGGCCAGGTGGCGCCGTGGAACTACCCGATGTGGATGGCGATCTGGAAGATCGGACCCGCCCTCGCTGCGGGCAACTCGGTCGTCCTGAAGCCCGCCTCGGCCACGCCCCTGACCACGATCCGCCTGGCCGAGCTGGGCAAGGAGGCCGGCCTGCCCGACGGCGTGCTCAACGTCGTCACCGGTCGCGGCGACGTCGTCGGGGCGGCCATTGCCGCGCACCCGGATGTCGACCTGATCAGCCTGACCGGCGATTCCGAGACCGGCAAGAAGATCCAGGCGCTCGCCTCGGGCAACGTGAAGCGAGTCCACCTCGAGCTGGGCGGCAAGGCCCCGTTCATCGTGTCCGCGGACGCCGACCTGGAGGCGGCAGCGCGCGGCGCGACCGCCGGTGCCCTGACCAACGGCGGCCAGGACTGCACCGCGGCGACCCGGGCCTACGTCCATCGCAGCCTCTACGGCCCCTTCCTGGCCCGAACCAGGGAGCTGTTCGAGAGCGTCCGGGTGGGCGATCCATTCGACCCATCCACAGACCTCGGGACCCTGATCAGCTCGGCCCAGGTCGATCGGGTCGACGGCTTCGTCCAGCGTGCGAAAGCGGCCGGAGCGACGATCGTCACCGGCGGCGTCCGACCGGAGGTGGCCGGCCTGCCGAACGGAGCCTTCTACGCTCCGACCCTGATCGCCGATGCGGCCCAGGACAGCGAGATCGTCCAGCAGGAGGTCTTCGGACCGGTCCTCGTCGTGCTGCCCTTTGACGACGACGCCGAGGCGATCGAGCTGGCCAACGACACCAAGTACGGCCTGGCGGCGTCGATCTGGACCCGCGACGTCTTCCGGGCGATGGACGCCGCCCGCCAGCTCAACTTCGGGCACGTCCAGGTGAACGACCACCTGATGGTCACGAGCGAGATGCCCCACGGTGGCTTCAAGCAGTCGGGCTTCGGCAAGGACATGTCGAGCTACTCGTTCGAGGAGTACACCCAGGTCAAGCACGTGATGATCGAGCTGACCGGTGAACCCGAGAAGGACTGGCATTACACGATCTTCGGCGACCCGAAGGACAAATAGCCCGAACCCGAGAGAGGCCGGCGCGATGGACGGCTAGAGGCGGAGTGGATCAGGTCGGCGGGCCATGGCCGGAGCCTACGGCCCGGCTCGTGACGCGTTGGCCGACGTGCGATGGTCGGAGCGAGCCTATGCTGCGCGGATGACCGATGAGCTCCGCCGGACGACGGACACGAGCCACCTGATCGACCACTGGACGAGGAACATCCCTGGGCAGCCGCTCCTCCCAGCGGTCCCGGAGCCGGTCGTGGTGGATGAGTCCGAGCGCATCCTCGCCGAACGAGAAGCCCGGAAGGGCCTCCATCCGCCGGTGGCATCGGTTCGCCGAATCCGCTGACAGGCGGGGTAGTCGCTGGACGAGGCCGGCGCGATGCGCGGCGTAGGCTCATACGGCGACAGCTCGGATGGCAACTGCCGTTCCGCTGTCCCCTGAGGGGGACTGAATGACGACGCCAATCCTCGTCTACACCTACGGCAGCACCCAGCCCGAAGCCCGCCAGATCGACAAGGCGAAGTACGACGAGGGCCAGGCGCTGATCGATGCTATGAGCTCGACTGACGGCACGAGAAACGCCCGGAGGGCTGTCGGGCCGCTCCGGGCGTCTGTGAGGGGCCGCGTCTTAGACGTCGAACTCAGACCGTCTTACACCGTCGCCGGACGGGTCCGGCGAGGTCAGATCAGTTGCGCGTGTCAAGCGGTCAGTCGGGCAGTAGCAGCCAGACGGGGCCGACGTCCAGCGGTGAGATGGCTAGTTCGAAGGGTGCGATTTCGATCCCTGACGATGGCCCGCGTGGTTCTTGGTCCCGTCCGCGCCCGAGTGCTGGACGGTGGCCTGATGGTGTCCCTTGGTCGAGTGCTTGACCGGCGACGTCCCGGCGTTGGCGTTGGTGTTCGCGGTGATGACTGGCGGTAGGGCGCCCAGGTTCTTGCCGCCGGTCGCGAAGTAGCTGACGCAGTCGCCCTGGTTCTTGAAGTGGTTACCGGCGTTGTCGATCATCGCCTGCCAGCCGCCGTCCTTGCAGTCGGATTTCGTGGGGACGGTTTCGGTGATGACGACATTGTCGATGGCTGGACCCCATGCGCTCGCCGTTGTGCTGACGAAGCTGAGGGTCGTGCTCGCGCTCGTCGCCAGGAACGTGTAGGTCTCCGGCGTCCAGTTCATGTTGGTGAGCGTGTTCCCCGTCACGTCGTACGTATAGCCGGCGGTGGCTCCGCCCGTCGCGCTCACGTCGAGCGTCTTCACCGTCGGGGGCCCGGCCGGGTTGCCGGAGAGAAAGAATGAGACGGTGTAGGTGTTGCCGATCGTCGTCGCGAGCGTCTGGCTCAACGTGCCGGCCTCGACGCCGCTCATGTCGATGCTCATCGAGCCATCCTGCGCCGACCAATAGGTGCCAATCCAGTCGACGCTGCCGGCGTCCACGGTCCAGCCCGTGATGCTGGTGTCACCGGCGTTCAGCTGCTCGAAGCCGGATCCACCGTCGACGTAGGTGCCGGTCTCGAAACTCCCGTTGGTCGGCCCGGTGAAGGCGAGC
>JANWLH010000023.1 GCA_025450915.1 Candidatus Limnocylindrales bacterium
GGCCATCGGTGTCTCCTCGTGATCCTTGGTCGGAACACGTTGAGAATCACACCGGTGGCTCCCTGCTGTGTGCCGTCTGCACCAGCGAGAGCCGGACTCAATTCCCACCACTCCGGGGGACACCACCTGGTCCAGCCGCGGAATCGGCCGTTTGTTGTGCTGGGTGCACATTCCGACGCGTGCGGTGCGCAGCCCGGCGGTGCGCTGCCCGGCGGCGCGTAACCGGCGCCGCCTCGAAACCCGGAGCCCGGGCCCAGGGCCTCAGACCGGCGCGGCGACCTCCTGCTCCTGGCGCTCGAACTGGGTCCGGTAGAGGTCCGCATACAGGCCCTCGACGGCCAGGAGCTCATCGTGGGTCCCCCGCTCCACGATCCTGCCCGCGGCGACGACGAGGATCTGGTCGGCTTCGCGGACCGTCGAGAGGCGATGCGCGATGACCACCGACGTTCGCCCGGCGAGGGCGTGCTTCAGGGCCAGCTGGACCGCGACCTCCGACTCCGAATCGAGATGGGCCGTAGCCTCGTCGAGGACGACGACGTCGGGCGCCTTCAGGAGGAGCCGGGCGATCGCGATGCGCTGCTTCTCGCCGCCTGACAACCGGTAGCCGCGGTCGCCGACCAGCGTGTCGAGGCCGTCCGGCAGCGAGTCGATCAGGGGCAGGATCTGGGCCGCCCGGAGGGCCTCGACCAGCTCCGGCTCGGTAGCCTGCGGCCGGGCGTAGAGCAGATTCGAGCGGATCGAATCGTGGAACAGATGGGCGTCCTGGGTCACCACGCCGACGATCGAGCGGATCGAGGCGAGGGTCGCGTCGCGGACGTCAATTCCGTTGATCCGGATGGCCCCCGAGCGGACGTCGTAGAGCCGCGGGATCAGGTGGCTGATCGTCGTCTTGCCGGCGCCCGACGGGCCGACCAGGGCCACGAGCTGCCCGGGCTCGGCCGTGAACGAGACGTCGAAGAGGACCTGCTGGGTCGGTGCCTGGTCCAGCACGGCCACCGACTCCAGCGATGCCAGCGAGACCTCGTCGGCCGTCGGGTAGCGGAAGTCGACGTGATCGAACTCGATCCGGGCGGGTCCCCGCGGAATCGGCACGGCGTCCGGCCGTTCGGCGATCATCGGCTGGAGGTCGAGGACCTCGAAGACCCGGTCGAACGAGACGAGCGCGGTCATGATGTCAACCTGAACGTTCGACAACGCGGTCAGCGGCCCGTACAGCCGGGTCAGGTAGGCGGTCAGGGCCACGAGCGTCCCGACCTGGAGCGTGCCGTCCGCCGCAAGCAGGCCACCCCAGCCGAACGTGAGGGCGGTGGCCAGCGTCGCCGTCAGCAGGACCGCCGCCATGAAGACCCGGGTGTACATCGCCCGCTTGACGCCGATGTCCCGGACCCGGCCGGCCTTGTCCTCGAAGCGCTGGATCTCGATTTCGGGCTGGCCGAAGAGCTTGACGAGCAGCGCGCCGGCGACGTTGAACCGCTCGGCCATCATCGAGGTCATGCTCGCGTTGAGGTTGTAGCTCTCGAGGGTGATCGCCTGGATCCGCCGGCCGACGAAGCGCGCCGGCAGGATGATGATCGGCAGGAGCGCCAGGCCCACCAGGGTGATCTGCCAGGACAGGAAGACCATCGCGATCAGGGTGATGACGACCCCGATCGCGTTGCCGATCACTGACGAGAACGTGTCCGTGAACGCCTGCTGGGCATCGGTCACGTCGCTGTTCAGGCGGCTCACCAGGGCACCGGTCTGGGTCCGGGTGAAGAACGAGATCGGCATCTCCTGAAAATGGGCGAAGACCTTCGTGCGCATGTCGAAGATCAGGCCTTCCCCGATCCGGGCCGAGATCCAGCGCTGCCACAGCGACAGCCCGGCATCGGCGATCGCCAGGATCACGAGGACGACCCCGACCTCGACGATGAAGGCCGAGTTCCGGGGCAGGATCCCGTCGTCGATGATCGCCCGGTACAGGAGCGGATTCGCGGCGCTGAGCAGGGCATCGACGATGATCAGGACCAGGAAGACCGCCAGCTTCGGGCGGTACGGCCGGGCGAACGCGACGATCCGCCGGAAGATGCCCGGCGAGAGCTTGTAGGAGCGGATCGAATCGTCGCGCCGGAACGAGCGCATCAGGCTGCCGCTCGCGGCTCCCCCGCGACGGCCGGTCACGCGGAGCCCTGGTCCAAATGGTCGTTCATCGGCTTCATTGTCGATCCCCGCGCCGGGATACGCCGCGATCGGGCTGCGGCCCGTCACGCGGGGTCATTCGGCGAGCGGTCCCCAGAGGACCGCCACGTCCTCAACCGTGACGACCGCCCCGGCGGTCAGGTCCTTCAGGCCCGGCAGCGCGCGCTCGACGCGAGCCCGGCTGTCGACCCAGGTCAGGATCAACGGCAGGTCGCGGGAAAGGTCCAGGATCGAGGCCGTGTGGATCTTGCTGTTGATGCCGAAGCCGGCGATCCCCCGCTCGATCGTCGCACCACTGGCTCCGTGCCTGCGCAGGTATTCGAGGATGGCCTCGTACCTCGAGGTGTGGCCGACCTGGTCCGATTCGCCGAAGAAGGCCTGGACCCGGACGGCCGCGGTTGACGGTTCCATTCGACTGCTCCTCCGTTACGCGAGGCGGGCGACGACGGTGCCCAGGTAGACGCCGACGAGGGCCCCGCCGACGCTCGCCGCGATGTTCGCGCCGGCGGCGGCAAGGCTGCCGGCACCGACAAGGCTGAGGGTCTCGTAGCTGAACGTGGAGAACGTCGTGTACGAGCCCAGGAATCCGATCGCCAGGGCGGGCTGGAACCAGGACGGTGCGATCACCCGCTCGGTCGCGAGGGTCAGGACGATCCCGATGAGGAACGACCCGGACACGTTGATGATCAGGGTCCCATAGGGGAAGGCGGCGCCGAGGTGATCGGCCACCCAGCCGCCCAGCAGGAAGCGCGCGTTCGCGCCGAGCACTGCACCGATCGAGATCGCGAGATACGTCACCCTCGCTCCACCATCTCCTTCCGTCGCCTGCTGTCCAGGAACGACAAAGCCCCCGGCCTGCACTGCAGTCCAGGGGCCATCAGCCCGAAGCTCGGGCGGTTCAGGCGCCGTGAGGCACCTCGGCGGGATCCATCGCCGTCGGCGGATGGTATTCGGGCCCGGCTCCAACCGTCAACCAGGCGCCGCCGGCTGCTAGGATCGGCCGCGTGACCGAGCACGACGGGCGCATCGAACGGGTCCGCGAGATCCTCCGCGGGACGCCCCTGATCGACGGCCACAACGACCTGCCCGAAGCGCTCCGCCGACGGGTCGACCTGCGGATCTCGGAGGTCGATCTGCGCCAGTCGATTCCCGACCTGATGACCGATATCCCGCGGTTGCGGGCAGGCGGCGTCGGTGGCCAGTTCTGGTCGGTCTGGGTCCCGGCCAGCCTGCCCGAAGGCGAGGCGACCAGGCGGGCCTTCGAGCAGCTCGACATCGTCCGGCGGATCGTGGCGGCCTACCCGGAGGCGTTCGAGCTTGCCGGAACCGCCGACGACATCGAGCGGATCTTCGCCGCCGGCCGGATTGCCTCCCTGATGGGCCTCGAGGGAGGCTCGATGATCGGTTCATCGCTGGCCGTCCTCCGCCAGTTCTACGCCCTCGGTATTCGCTACATGACCCTGACCCACTGGCTGACGACACGCTGGGCGGACGCGGCCACCGATGCCGCCCGCCACGACGGCTTGACCCCGTTCGGCGTCGAGGTCGTCCACGAGATGAACCGCCTGGGGATGCTTGTCGACCTCAGCCATGTCTCGCCCGCGACGATGTCCGCCGCCCTCGACGCGACCGAGGCCCCGGTGCTCTTCTCGCATTCCGGCGCCCGGTCCGTGACCGATCACCCACGCAACGTGCCCGACGAGATCCTTGCGCGCGTCCGGGCGAACGGCGGCGTGGTCATGGCTGTCTTCCTGTCGATCTTCGTGTCCAGGGCGGTCGCCGACTACGACCAGGCCACCGACGACGTGGTGGACGCTGCCCGCGCCGCCCGGCCCGAAGCGACCGAGGCCGAGCTCGAGGAGATCGGCCGAAGCTGGCAGCGCGAGCATCCCGGGCCGGTCGCGACGCTCGCCCAGGTCGCCGACCACATCGACCGCCTGCGCGACATCGCCGGCATCGAGCATGTCGGCATCGGCAGCGACTTCGATGGTGGGGCGCGGCTTCCCGAGGGCCTCGGCGACGTATCGCAATTCCCGGACCTCCTCGCCGAGCTCCTGAGACGCGGCTACTCCGATGACGACGTGCGCCGAATCGCGGGTGGCAACCTCCTGCGCCTGCTGCGCGACGCCGAGTCGGTCGCCCGCCGGCTGCAGGCCGAGCGCGGACCATCCGAGCGGACGATCGAGGAGCTCGACGGCGCGTAGAAACCGCCCCAGAGCGGGTCGGCGTACCGTTCATCGACGGCACGAGCCGCCGATCCCGAACGAAGTTCGAACCCTGGAGAACCCCGATGCGCCGCTCACGTCTGGTTATCGCGCTCGTCCTGTTCCTCGCCGGCGTGATCTGGCTGGGTCAGGGCAGCGGCATCATCAAGGGCAGTGCGATGAGCGGCAGCAGCTTCTGGAGTGTCGCCGGCGTGGTCCTGGTCGTGGCCGCGATTGCGGTCCTGGTCCTCGAACGGCGCCGGCCCGCGACCGGCAGCTGATCCCGATCAGGGATCCTGGGACAGGACGACCACCGCGTACGGAGCGACGCTGACCAGCCCGCTCTGGGCCTGGTCGTCGAGCGGCGGCCCGTCGCCGTCAACATCCTCGGCGATCGCCGCGCCGAAGGTCGAGTCGTAGACCGTCGAATCCGAGTTCAGCCGAACGCGCCAGCGACCTGGCCGGGGTAGCCCGATCGGCAGGTCGACGATCGGCAGGGTCGAGAGGTTGGCGAGGACGACCACGTCATCGCCCGGTCCGCCCTCGAGCCAGCGATGCCAGGCGAGCAGCCGGCTCTCCTCGTCGACGCGCAGGATCGCAGTGTTCGGGCCCCTGAGCCCGGCCGAGCGACCGTCGAGGTTCCGGCGCAGGGCGATCAGGTCGCGGTGGAGTTGGAGGATCCCGGCATGGCGCTGTGACTTCGACCAGTCGATCGGGACCGTGTCGTCGAACCAGCGGTCCTCGAGGAGCTCCTGGCCCTGGAAGAGCATCGGGATCCCGGGCGCCAGCAGGGTGATCGCCGAGCCGAGCGTGGCCCGCTTGCGGGCGAACCAGTTCGCGGCGTCGCCCGGCGCGACGGCCTCGGCCAGGCGGACCGCGCCGTTGGCGACATCGTCGTGGGACTCGGTGTAGATCACCCGTCGGAACGGCCATTCGCCGCCGGCCAGGAGCACCGCCGCGATCGAGCCCAGGTCGCGCTTGGCGTCCTCGCCCGCGGTCAGGGCGGCTCGGACGGTGCGCAGGAAGGCCGTATCCCAGAAAGCCCCGAAGCCGGCCCCGCCCTCATCGGTCGGCAGGACGAGGAGCTCCGGGTCGCCGAGGTCTTCGGCGATCGTCAGCTTCCACGGCTGGCGCTCGCGGATCTCGTCGTTGATCCAGGCCATGAACGACCAGCCCTCCGGCAACGCGGTCTCGGGCCGCTCGTCGACGGTCCGGATGTAGAGCGTCGAGTCGAAGCGCAGGCCATCGGCCCGGAACTCATCGAGCCAGGTCAGGGCGCTGTCGCGCAGGAACGAGCGGACCTCGCCCCGGCCATAGTCCGGCCGGGTGTTGCCCCACGGCGTCACGGCCCGCTCGTCGTTGTAGAAGTAGATCCCGCCCCATTCGCCCTCCGACCAGCCGTCGAAGCGCCACAGGTCGAGGTCGCCGGGGCCCAGGTGGTTGTAGACCACGTCGACGATCACGGCGATGCCGTGCTCGTGAGCCGAGCGCACGAAGCGCTTGAAGGCATCGGGCCCGCCGTAGCTCGACTCGATCGCGAAGACATGGGCGGGGTTGTAGCCCCACGAGACATCACCGGCATACTCGAACGGCGGCATGACCTGGATCGCGCCGATCCCCAGCGCCTGGAGGTAGGCCATCCGGCGAGTCGCCCGGTCGAACGTGCCCGGGAGGTCGGCCCGGGCGCCGAACGTCCCGATGTGCATCTCGTAGATGACGACGTCGTTCCAGACGGGCGTGGCGTAGGCGGTGTCACCCCAATCGAAGGCCGCAGGGTCGTAGACGACGGCGTTGCCGATCGAGCTCGTCACCTGGCGGGCATACGGGTCGATCCGCGACAGGACGCCGGCGGCAGTCTCGAGGCGGAACCGGTACTCGGCGCCGGGAGTGACCGAGGCGACGTCGGCCGACCAGGTACCCGTCGCCCCACCGCCGTCCTGGCCCGGCGCTCCTGAGGGATCGGGAGCCAGCGCCACGCCCGGCTCGGCCCACTCGTTGAACGTGCCGTGGACGAAGACGGCCGCGGCGTGTGGTGCCCAGACGCGGAACGTCACGCCGCCGGCATGGGCGACGGCACCCATCCCCGGTCGTGACGAGGGCGCCTCGGGCAGCCGCTCGTTCGATCGTGCCGCTGCCATCGGCGCGATCGTAGCAGCGCCCCGGGTCAACCTGGAGGCGGCACGAAGTAGCCGGTCACGTCGAAGACGACATGGGCCGTGGCGCCGGGCCGGCCGACGTAGGTGATCCAGAGGAGTCCCTCGGGATCGACGAGATCACCGTTGGTGCCCAGCGGGACAGTGACGCCGTTGGCCCGGTTGTCGCCGAGTGGGAAGTTCAGGGTCGAGGTCAAAGGGATCGCCGTCGAAATCTCGGTGAGCGAGAAGTAGCCGGCCGCGGTCTGACCGGTCACGGTCAGGTTGCCGGTCACTGCGATCGCATCTGGCGGGATATTCAGAGTTGGATCATTCGACTCAAGCTGCTGGTTGGTGACCAGGAACGAGACCGGGTTGCCCGAGCTGACGGCCGTGCCCACGCCGGTCTGCGAACGGCTGTCCACGATCCGATTCGGCGTGACGGCGACGTAGGTGGCACCCGTCGCGTCCGGCACGAAGTAGCCGGTCACGTCCAGGAGGACGTCGGTCGTCGCGCCGGCATGGGCCACGTAGACGAAGTTCAGGCTGCCCAGGCTGCCGA
>JANWLH010000024.1 GCA_025450915.1 Candidatus Limnocylindrales bacterium
GGCCATCGGTGTCTCCTCGTGATCCTTGGTCGGAACACGTTGAGAATCACACCGGTGGCTCCCTGCTGTGTGCCGTCTGCACCAGCGAGAGCCGGACTCAATTCCCACCACTCCGGGGGACACCACCCGGCACCTGGGCTCGAACCGCGACGGGTCGTTGCGGCCGCGGCCCGCCACGCACTGCCAAAACGCGAGCCAAGTCGAGCTTGCGGCCGGCGACGACGCTGAATCCGAGCCCGACGGCCGGGACTCGTGCACGGATCGGGCCGGATCATCGCCGTCAGAGCCCCTCCAACGCCGGGGATCCGCCATACGCTCGATCCAGGTCGCGTTCTGGCACGAGCTGCAGCGCGACCTGGCGGTCCCACGGGGCGCCAGGGCGCCAGGTTTCGGCGCCGACCGGGCCGCGGGACCGAGCGCGAGGGACGCCCGGGCCAAGTCCGCGTGCAGCGGGACCCTTGACACGAAGCCCGGGACGGGCCTAGGATCAACAACGGTTTATATAAATGCTCGTTGAAACGAGCAATGCCAGACCGGAGCCGAACCTGAGCCCGTCACCTGCTCGAATCCGCTCGACGATCGCCTCGGTGGTCGATCAACCGGATGAGCTTCGCCAGATCCGCCTCTTCCACAAGGCACTCGCCGACGTGAATCGGCTGCGGATCGTCCAGCGCCTCGCGAATGCCTCGGCGACCGTCACCGAGCTGATCGACCACGTCGGGCTGAGCCAGCCCCTCGTGAGCTGGCACCTGGGCAAGCTGCGCGCCGCCGGAATCGTCACGACCCGGCGGATCGGCCGGGAAACGATCTGCAGCCTGCGGCCCGACGCCTTCACCGAGGCCGCGGCGCACGAGCGCGAGCTCCTCGGCGTGGCGGCCGGCCGATGACCGCTCCATTGCCCGGCGCCGCCGCCGCGGCAAGCCAGGGGGGCTTCCGGGCCAGGGTCCGCCACCTCGGTGAACCGGTCGCCCTCTTCTTCGGCCGCCTCGGCCTCTCGCCCAATGCGCTGACCGTGATCGGCTTCCTGATCACGGTCGTCGGCGCCGTGCTCGCGGCGGCCGGCCTGTGGCTCGTCGCCGGCATCGTCGTCTTCCTCGGCGGCGCCTTCGACATGTTCGACGGAGCCCTCGCCCGGGCGACCGGCCGGACCAGCCGGATCGGCGCATTCCTCGACTCGATCTTCGACCGCTGGGGCGAATCGGTCGTCTACATCGGCATCGTCATCGGCTGCCTCAACAGCGGCTTCCAGCTCGGCGCCGGGCTGGCCGCGGTCGCGATGTCCGAGGCCTTCCTCGTCAGCTATGCCCGGGCGCGGGCCGAGAGCCTCGGCCTGAGCACAGGCAGGGGCATGGCGGCGGTAGGCCTCGCCCCACGGGAGGTCCGCCTCGTCATCGTCACCCTGGGCCTGCTCATCAGCGGGCTCCTCGGCGGCGTCCAGGCCGCCGCAGCCACCCAGAGCAACGGAGCCTCGGCCATCGCCGTGGCCCTCGCAGCCATCGCCATCCTCGCCACGATCACCGTGATCCAGCGCATCATCCACGTCACGAAGCAGGCCGCCACAACCGACGGCAAGTAGGAGAGCACACAGTGCCGAAGAACGACAGCAACGGTCATACCGGGACGAACGGCAAGACGGCCGCACCGGCCGCCAGCCAGACCAAGACCCGGGCCGGGTTCGGCCGCAACGACGGCAAGATCCGGGTCGCGATCGTCGGCGTGGGCAACTGCGCCAGCAGCCTGGTCCAGGGCCGCTACTACTACGAGAACGCCAAGAAGGACGACTTCGTCCCGGGCCTGATGC
Source organism: Candidatus Limnocylindrales bacterium (assembly GCA_025450915.1). Classification (GTDB taxonomy): domain Bacteria; phylum Chloroflexota; class Limnocylindria; order Limnocylindrales; family CSP1-4; genus Palsa-1033. Next base: position 1,802 of record JANWLH010000024.1, read on the forward strand.
ACGTCGACCTCGGCGGGTATCACATCCGCGACATCGAGTTCGTGGCCGCCTTCGACATCGACAAGAACAAGGTCGGCAAGGACCTGTCCGAGGCGATCTACACGAAGCCCAACAACACGTACGTCTTCAAGCAGGTCCCCCACATCGGCGTGAAGGTCGAGCGCGGGATGACCCACGACGGCCTGGGCAAGTACCTCAGCCAGATCATCGAGAAGGCGCCCGGGCCGACCGCCGACGTCGTCGGGATCCTCAAGGAGCGCCAGGTCGACGTCGTCGTCTCGTACCTGCCGGTCGGCTCCGAAGAGGCGACCAAGTGGTACGTCGAGCAGGCCCTGAAGGCCGGCGTCGGCTTCGTCAACGCGATCCCGGTGTTCATCGGCCGCGAGCCCTACTGGCAGCGCCGCTTCGCCGAGGAAGGCCTGCCGGTCATCGGCGACGACATCAAGAGCCAGGTCGGCGCGACGATCACCCACCGGGTGCTCACCCGCCTGTTCATGGATCGTGGCGTGCGCCTCGACCGGACCTACCAGCTCAACTTCGGCGGCAACACCGACTTCCTGAACATGCTCGAGCGTGAGCGCCTCGAGTCCAAGAAGATCAGCAAGACCAACGCAGTCACCTCGATGCTCGACTACGAGCTCGATCCGGGCGACATCCACGTCGGGCCGAGCGATCACGTGCCGTGGCTCCTCGACCGCAAGTGGTGCTACATCCGGATGGAGGGCACGACCTACGGCGACGTGCCCCTCAACGCCGAGCTCAAGCTCGAGGTCTGGGACAGCCCCAACAGCGCAGGCGTCATCACCGACGCGATCCGCTGCCTGAAGCTCGGCCTTGACCGGGGCCTCAAGGGCACGCTCGTCGCACCGTCGAGCTACTTCATGAAGAGCCCGCCGATCCAGATCCACGACGACATCGCCTTTAACCGGGTCGAAGCGTTCATCCGGGGCGAGGACAACGAGACCCTGGTGGGCACGGAAGCGCCCGTCAAGAAGACCTATCGCCGGATGGGCGGCTCGAAGGCGAAGGTCGCCGCGTCTGCCAGCTAGGCAGGCGATGACCGAACAAGGGCGGTCGCGACCCGGCACGGAGCCGGCGACCGACCGCCTCGAGGCACCTCACCGCCGGGCGAGCGAAGGCCCGCGGGTCGTCGAGCGAACGAGCGTCCTGCTCTTTCGCGGCGGCTCGTGGCTCCTCGCCCGCCTCCCGGCGCGTCCGGCCTGGACGGTGATCGGCTGGTTCACCAGGGCCTCGTACATGCTCTGGCCGACGAAGCGGCGCTGGTCGAACACGAACTTCGGCCACGTCCTCGGCAAGCCGCCGGACAGCCCGGCAGTGCGCCGGCTGGCGCTGCGCGCCTACGCGACGTACGCCCGCTATCTCGTCGAGCTGATGCGCCTGCCGCGCCTCAGCCAGGCCCAGGCCGCAACGCTCGTCGATGGCAACGGCCTCGACGGCGTCGAACGCTACTGGCGGTCGTCGAAGGGCGTCGTCCTGGTGATCTGCCACGTCGGCAACAACGAGGTCGTGGCGGCCGGCGTGGCCAATCGGGGCTGGCCGATCTCGGTGGTCGCCGACGACTCGGCATTTCCCGAGCTGTTCGAGATCCTCCGCCGCCAGCGCGAGTCGTGGGGCGCCCACGTGATCCCCTGGCGCAATCTCCGCGAGGTCTATGGCGTCCTGCGCCGGCACGAGCTCCTCGCGCTGCTCGTCGACTGGGGCTACCGCGACGACGGCATCCCGGTGAAGCTGTTCGGCGCCTGGACGACGCTGCCGGCGGGTCCCGCGGCCCTCGCGGCGAAGACCGGCGCGACGATCCTGCCGATCGCGATTCGCCGCCAGCCGAACGACCATTTCCTCGTCGAGCTCGACGAGCCGATCAACGTCCCGTCGAGCAGCCCGGCGGAACTCCAGGCGGCGTCACAGTCCGTCGCGGCGGCGCTGGAGCGGATCATCGGAGCCGCCCCCGACCAGTGGTACAGCTTCAAGCCGATGTGGCCGGCGACCGCGGCCGAGGCCCAGGCACTGGCGGCCCGTGCCGAGCGCATGGCCGCCAACCTCAAGTGACCACCGGCCACGAGCGGGCCGGCACCTGGCGCGGCCGCCTTGCCGCACGGCTCCTGGGGTCCGCCTCGTGGGGCGCCTGCCACCTGCCCGAGCGCCTCGCGATCCGCCTGGCGGAGCTCGCCGGTGACCTCTGGTATCGCCTCGCGCCGGCCAAGCGCGACCTCGCCCGGGCAAATCTCGAGCGGGTCGTGACCTGGATGGCGGCGAACCAGGCGGGTGACCCGACTGCCTGGCCGGCGGCAAGCGACCCACGACAGCTCGAGCGGCTCGTCCGGTCCGCATTCCGCCACTATGCCCGGAACTACCTCGAGACGATGCGCGCACCGACAATGGGCGGCGCCTACGTGACCGAGCGGACCACGATCGAGGATCCCTCGGTGGTCGACGCCGCCTTTGCCGAGAAGGGACCGGTGATCTTCGTCGGCCTCCACTTCGGCTCGCTCGAGCTGCCCGGCTTCTACCTGGTCGAGCGCTCCGGCCGGCCGGTTACGACGCCGATGGAGACGATCGACGAGCCGGCGGTCCAGGCCTGGTTCGTTCGGACCCGGAACGTGGTCGGGATCCGGCTCGTCGAGCTCAAGGTGGCCCGCAGCGAGCTGGCTGGAGCCCTCGAGCGCGGCGAGATTGCCGGCCTGGTCGCCGACCGGGACATCACCGGCGGCGGCGTCGAGCTCTCGTTCTTCGGCAGCCCGGCTCCGATCCCCGCCGGCCCGGGGCTCCTCGCGATCCAGTCGCACGTGCCGGCCTTCGTCGCCGGGGTGTGGCGGACCAGGCCCGGCTATTACCGCGGGCGCCTCGAGCGCGTTGACGTCCCGGCAGGTGGTAGCCGTCGCGAGCAGCTGACGGCCTTCCTGGCGGCCGAGGTGGCCGCCTTCGAACGGATCATCGCCAAGGCGCCCGACCAGTGGTGGGCGGTCTTCTTCCCGATCTGGTCGGCCGAGGCACGAGCATGACCGAAGCACCTGGCCAGACCGAGCAGCCCCGCAGCCGGGCCGACCTCCACCTCCACAGCCTCGCCTCGGACGGCACGGCCGGGATCGAGGAGATCCTGGCCGCGGCGATCAGGAACGACCTCCAGGTGATCGCGATCACCGACCACGATCGGATCGACGCCGCGATCGCCGGACGGGCCCTGGCGATCCGCCGGGGAATGACCCTCGAGGTCATCGTCGGCGAGGAGATCTCGACGCGTGGCGGGCACCTCCTCGGCCTGTGGCTCAGCGAGCCGATCAAGCCGTGGCAGTCCCTGCGGGCCTCGATCGCCGCGGTTCACGAGCAGGGCGGCCTGGCCATTCCGGCCCACCCCCTCTTCCCCTACCCGCTGTGCGCCCAGGCGGTGATCCTGCGGCGGTTGCTGGCCGACGCCGATCCGCGCTTCCATCCCGATGCGGTCGAGGTGTTCAACCCGACCACGTTCGGCCGCCCGGTCCACCGCCAGGTCGTCCGATTCGCGGCGACCCATGGCCTGGGCGCGATCGGCAGCAGCGACGCCCATGCCGTCGAGGCGATCGGGCGTGGCTCGACGACCTTCCCGGGGCGCTCGGCCGACGACCTGCGCACCGCGATCCTGGCCAGGGCCAGCGGCTGGGAGGGCACGTTCCACGCCACGGCCGGCCAGCTCGGCACGTTCGGCAGGCAGCTGCGCAAGTACGGCCGGGACATTCGCGACGAGACCCGCGGCCGCGTCCGCAAGGACGGCACCGGCCGCGACCACGGCTATCCCGGCGGCCGCGTCCGCCCGCCGCGCCTCGAGCTCGAGCCGGAGATCGCCGAGCGGGAGGATGAGCCGCGATGAAGATCGGCCTCGTCACTCCGTACGTCTACCCGGTCCCGGGCGGCGTGAACGAGCACGTCCGCTATCTCTACGAGAACCTCCGCCTGCGGGGCCATGACGTCCGGATCATCAGCAGCAGCCACGGCCTCCAGCGGGCATCCGAGGGCGACGTCATCCGCCTCGGCAAGGGCTTCAGCATGCCGACGAACGGCTCGGTCGGGACCATCACGGTCTCGCCGCGCTACGTCAGCCAGATCGGCCGGATGCTCGAGCGTGAGCAGTTCGACGTGCTCCACTTCCACGAGCCGTTCGTGCCCTTCCTGTCGCTGATCCTCCTCCACCAGTCGCGCAGCGTGAACATCGCCACGTTCCACGCCTACGCCGGCTTCTCGCCGTCCTACGAGTTCGGCCGGCGCTTCATGCAGGGCCATGCCTCGCGGCTGCACGGCCGGATTGCCGTCAGCGCCGCCGCCCGGCACTTCATCGATCGCTACTTCCCGGGTGACTACAAGGTGATCCCCAACGGGGTCGACCTCGCCCGGTTCGAGCGGGCGGTGCCCCTGTCGCGCTGGCAGGACGGCCCGCCCAACCTGCTGTTCGTCGGCCGCCACGAGCCGCGCAAGGGCCTCCTCGAGCTGCTCAAGGCGTACCGGCTTCTGCGCCGGGAAGGCGTCAACTGCCGGCTGCTGATCGTCGGCTCGGGCCCCCAGGAACGCGAGGCCCGGCGCTACGTCCTGACCCGCCGGCTCCTCGACGTCGAGTTCCTCGGCCGGGTCAGCGACGCCGAGAAGGCCCAGCTCTACAAGACGGCCGACGTCTTCGTCTCGCCGGCGACCGGCCGCGAGTCGTTCGGGATCGTCCTCCTCGAGGCGATGGCCGCCGGCGCCCCGATCGTGTGCTCCGACATCCACGGCTACAAGGGCGTCGTCCGCCGCGGCCAGAACGCGCTGCTCGTCGAGCCCCACGAGCCCAAGGAGCTCGCCGCGGCGATCGCCCGCCTCCTGGCCGATCCGGACCTGCGCGAGTCGATGCGCCGCGCCGGCCCGCTCCGGGCGGCGGAGTTCAGCTGGGAGCGCGTCTCGGCGAAGGTCGAGGCGTACTACGGCTTCGTGATCCGCCGGCTCGCGGCCACGGGCAGCCTGCCGCCCGACTTCCACTCGGAGATCCCGGGCCCGCTTGCCGCGGCGATCGATCCCGACTGAGGCTCAGGCTCCGTCGCCGCCGGCGGGCCGGCTGCCGCCCCGCGGGATCCGCGCGGACCAGGCGCTGTAGCCGACGACGACGCACAGGATCACGAGCATCAGGCCCGTCGCCAGCGGAATGAGCGAGGTCGGGTCGAGGTGGGTGGGAATGATCGGCTGGGCTGCCGTGCCGGCCTCGTCCATGTTCACGGGGAACTGGAAGGGGTAGAGCCAGGTCGGCAGGACGCCCTGGTAGGCGTTGAACACCGATGAGGGCATCGGCAGGGCCGCGATATTCGGGTAGAAGACGATGAAGAAGACCGTCGCCGCCGAAACCACGCCGGCCACGAAGCGACGGGCGTCGCGGGCCGTCAGGACGACCCAGGCGATCGGAATCAGGAC
>JANWLH010000025.1 GCA_025450915.1 Candidatus Limnocylindrales bacterium
GCCTCGAGCGTGTGGACCCCGCCGAGGTGGAGGTGGACGATCGAGCCGGCGCTGACCCGCGAGAGAACCCGGCTGACGATGTCCTGGGCCGTCGGGCCGCCCTGGGCGGATGGCGTCCCGTCGTTCGTGTCGACATCCCAGAGAACCGTGTAGGCGAACCCGCCGGATGCAGCGGCTGCCCGGATCTGGGTGCTCTGCTTGCCAAACGGTGGCCGGAAGAACGGCTTCGAGCTGATCCCACTGACGGACTCGATCGTCGTCTCGGCATTCGCGAGCTCGGCGACGACCTGGCTCGTCGACATCGTGCCCAGGGCCACGTTGTCGTTCGCCTCGTTGCCGATCGTGAAGAGGTCAGGGTGCGAGCCCATCGCCTGGAGCGCCTGCTCGCTGACCGGGTCGGACCCGGCCAGCTGGCCGGTCACGAAGACCGACGCGTGCACGTTGTTCTGGATCAGCCAGTTGACGATGTCCAGCCCGGTCCCGGTCGTGTCGAGATCGAAGGTCAGGGCGACATCATTGCCGCCCGACGCCCCGCGGGTCACCAGCAGCCCGCTGCCGTCGGCCGGCGGGCTCGGAGCGGGCGGGATCGACGGGGCAACGGCCGGCGGCAGTGACACGGTCGGCGTCGCGTCCGGGGTCCCGTTCCCGTCGTTGTCGATCAGGCCGGGGTAGATCGTCAGCTTCCAGCCGATCTCGAGGTGGTTCGGGTCGTAGGTCGACTTGTCGGGATCGAGGCTGGGATAGGTCTTCCGGTTCCAGTAGGCGATGCTCCGCCCGGTCGTCTTGAACCGGTGGCCGAGCATGACCAGCGAGTCGCCGGCCTTGACGACGTAGATGAACGCGGTGGGCTGCGGGGTGGGCGTCGGAGCAGCGGTTGGGCCCGCCGATTCGCTTGGTGGGGGGCTCGCGACGATGCTCGCGACCGGGGCGCTCGACGGAACATCGCTCACCGCCGCCGACCGCGTCGGCAGGTCACCGAGGCCGCAACCGGCCAGCAGGATCGCGATCGCCGCCCCACCCATGAGCTGGAACGTCGTTCGCGCCGGATGTCCAGGCATGCCCCTGAGACTCGGCATCACGCGTCCAGTGTGACGGCGCCGTCTAGTCGAGGGCGAGCGACGGGGTATCGACCGGGGTCGGCTCCTGGAGCGAGAACTCGGCGGCGAGGGCCAGGCCCTCCGCGGCGGTGGCGATCCGGGCCCGGCCGGTGCGCTTCGCGACATAGCAGGCTCGGTCTGCGGCGAGGAGGACGGATTCGGCCGTGTCGCCGTCGACCGGGAAGGTCGCCAGGCCGATCGACGCGCTGATCATCGCGCCGCTGTCGGCCCAGCGTGGATCGAGGCCGACCTCGCTGACGGCAGTTCGCACCCGGTTGGCCACCAGCATCGCCCCGCTGCCATCGGTGCCTGGCAGGAGATAGGCGAACTCGTCGCCGCCATAGCGGAAGACCTGGTCAGTCTCACGGCCGGCCTTGACGAGCGAGGCGGCGATCATCTTGAGGAGACGGTCGCCGGCCTGGTGGCCGAGGGCGTTGTTGACGGTCCGGAAGTCGTCGAGGTCGAGCATGATCAGACTGCACGCCTCGTTGTCGCGGACCTTCTGGGCCAGGACCTCCTGGAACGTCCCATGGTTGAGCAGCCCGGTGAGCGCATCCGAGCGCGCCGCGATCTCCACCTTCTTGTAGACCTCCGCGTTCTGGAGGGCGATCGACACCTGGGCCGCGAACAGCTTGACCAGCTCGAACTCGTCGGCCGTATAGATGTCGCCCCGGCCGAGCCGCTCGAGGGTCAGCACGCCGTGTGCGCCGTCGCGGTCGCGCAGCGGTACGACGATCAGGCTGCCATCGAGCGGCCCCGTTTCGCGGAAGTGATTGACCCTCGGGTCGTTCCGCTCGTCCTCGATCAGCACCGGCTCGCCGTGCTCGATGACCCACGGGCCGATCCCGTATTCACCCTCGACCCACGGTTCCATGTAGTTCGCTTCGTGGACGCCCTTGGCGACGAATGGCGTGAGCAGGCCGGTCAGCGGATCAACGATCTCGACGGCGATGGTGTCGTAGCGGACGAGGTCGGCGAGCCGGTCGGTGACCTGGTCGAGGACGGCCGTCGGGTCGAGGGTGGTCAGGATCGACTCGGTGATCAGGAGAAGCGCCCGCTGGCTCTCGAGCTGGCGCTCGAGGGCGGCGGTCTGGGACCGCAGCCGGCTGGTCGTATCGGCGTTGGCCATGGCCTGGGCCGCGAGGCTGGCGTAGATCACGAGGAGGCGCAGGTCGTCCTCGTCGAACTGGTGGAGCCCGAGCTTCGAGAGGACGACCACGCCAAGGACCTGGTCGTCGAAGGTCATCGGGGCGAGGAGCATCGATTCGTCGAGGTCCTCGTCGGTCCCGGGGATCGTCGTGGCCCGCGGATCGTTCGAGGCGTCGGGCAGCATCTGGGCGACTCCGTGGACCGCGACCCAGCCGGTGATCCCGGTCCCCACCGGCACCCGGAGCATGTCGCCGGTCTCGATGGTGTACTCGCCGACCTGGCCGTGGAAGGCAACCGGGATCAGCTCCTCGTCGCTGATCCGGTAGACCCGGACGTTGTGGTAGTCGATCAGGTCGCGCAGCTCCATCGCGATCGCCGAGCCGATCTCCTCGACGGTGCCCAGCCGGTTGAGCCGGGTGCCGAGGGCCTGGATCGACTGGAGCTGGGCGGCCCAGGTCGCCATCTGCGCATAGTTCTGGGCCGTCTTGATCGCCACGCTGCCCTGGGCGGCGAACGCCCCGATCGTCTCGAGCTCGTCGGCCGCCCACTGGTGGGGCCGGTCGTGATAGACGCACAGCAGCCCCAGCAGGTTGTCGCCGTCGAAGAATGGCGCCGCGCACATCGTGTCGAAGCCTTCCTGGATCACGGCCGCCCGCATTGCGCTGCCCAGTGGGTCATCGGCGTAGTGGACCACGAACATCGGCTCGCGAGCGGCCATCGCCGCCGCCGGCAGCGACGGAGTCGGGAAATCCCGGACGGAGGCGAGGTACGTCGACGAGAGGCCCCGGGCGACTTCGGCCACGATCGTGCCGTCCGGCCGGCGCAGGAAGACGGCCGCCCGCTCCGCCGCGAAGAGGACCATCGCGTGATCGACGATCCCGGCGAGGATCTGGTCGAGGTCGAGCTTGCTGCCGATGTCACCCGCGACCCGGTGGAGCGCCTCGAGGCGATGGACCTGCTGGCTCGTCTCTTCGAGAAGCAGGGCCCGCGAGACGAGGCCGCCGACCACCCCGGCCAGCGAGGCGGCCGTCGGCAGGTCGGCCGCGGTCAGCCCGTCGGCCATCTCCGAGGCCAGGACCAGCAGGCCCCATGACCGGCGGTCGCCGGGGATCGGGGCGACGATCTCGGACCGCGATTCGGGCAGGATCGGGCCGTCCGGCCGGGCGATACCCCGGCTCCGTTCGAGCAGGATCGGCCGGTTCTGGTCGAGCGCCCGCCCGCCGGCACCGATCGCGGCCGGCCGGGTGCTGCCGTGGGCCAGGGCGGAGCCTTCGACGGCCCGCGTCTCGAGAGCCGTCTCGTGCCATTGGAGCATCGCCACGGCTGCGTGGCCATAAGCCGAGCGGATGATGTGGGCGGCCCGCCCCAGCGTCAGGTCGAGATCGCGGCCCGACGAGCCGAGCTGGGTCAGGTCGGCAATCACCTGCATGTCGAGCGCGTGGCGGCGGCGGTCGTCGGAGGTCTCGGGCGGACCGAGGGTTGCGGCCAGCGCCGACCGTCCCGGCGTCGTGCGCCGCGTCGTCCAATCGCGGCCCGCCCGGCCATTGCCGACGACTGTCAGCGCCGGGATCTGGTTCGCGGCTGCACCACGTCTTGGCCGGCCGCCCGGGCCGGCTGCCGGATTCGACGTTCCATTGGCCGCGGCGCCCAGGAATCGCTGAAGATCGCCGAGCCGGTAGCGCCGGTCGCCGCGCGGGTTGATCCGGTAGTAGCGCAGGCGACCCTGGTCGCTCCACGCACGGATCGTGTTCGGATGGACGCCGAGGAGGCGGGCCGCCTTCGTCACCGAAAGGGTCGCATCCATCGGCCGGGCACTTGGGGCTGTGGTCACGATCGTCTTGCTGGAGGAATTGGTAAGTCGCTCGGAGGGTAGGGAAACTACCAGTTCTTGCCAATAGGACGAACGTACCGCGGGCGTACCCGGCGCACCGCTCGGCTTACTTGCGGTGGGGATCGACCGCGAGGAGCGAGGGCCGGGCGTCGAAGGCGTCGACCCGCCGGACCACGCCCTTGACCACGTAGCGGATCAGGAACGGCGCCCGCAGCTCCAGGTGGAGGTGCGGGATCGTGCCCGCCGCGTCGCCGGTGATCCCGGTGAGCCCGACCACCTGGCCGCGGGTCACGTGGACGCCGATCGGCGCCCCGATCGACGACAGGTGGACCAGGATCACCGTGTAGCCGACCGATGTGGGCTCGTCGCTCTGGATCGCCACGACCTTGCCGTAGCGGGCCGGGTCCCACGGGATCCAGTGCTTGCGCGGGTCGATGACCGTGCCGCTGAACGGTGCAAGGACTGGCGTGCCGACCGGCACCTGGAGGTCGATCCCGTCGTGGCCGCGCAGGAGCGCCCCGGACTTCGAGACGCCCGAGATCATGTTGAACGGCTCGAGCGGACCGACCCGGTAGACACCGAAGCCCGGGCCGTAGTGGACCTTCACGGACGCCGCGAAGGGCCAGCCCATCGGCACGATCGTCTTCCCGGGGACGAAGCCCGCGGCGCTCGTCGGCGCCGCCTTCGGACCGCTCGGGCTGGGCGCCGGCGAGCTCGTCGCGGATGCGCTCGCAGGCGGGCTGGCGCCCAGGGACGGCGAGCCGACGAGCCCGGGCGAGGAGCTCGAGGTGACCGACGAGCCCGGGCTGCCCAGGGCGACCGGAGCCGATGGGCCCGGCCCGGCTGCCGCTGGACCCGAGGTGAATGCCGCCAGGGCCGCACCGGCACCGACCGCCACGATGGCGGCGGCCACGATCAGGGCCCGACCGGTCGATCGTCCGGCCATGGTCAGGGCGTCTCCGGGTGGTTGGTGGCGCGCACGTAGACGAGGGTGATCCCGATGCTGATCAGCGCGACGACGAGGACGCCCCCGATCGCGTACAGCGGCGAGCCGACGAGGCCCGGACCCTGGCCCGATGTGCGGGTGTCCCCACCGTAGTCGGAGCCCGCGCTCGGAGCAGGCGATGCGGCCAGGACGGGGCCGATCGACAGGCCCAGGAGCCACGCCAGGACCAGGCTCGCGAGGCCCAGCCGGAGCCGGCGCCGCAACCGGCTCATCCGCCGATCACCCGGACGATCGACCACAGGAGGCCGAGGGCGAGGAATGCCAGTCCGCCGACCAGGAGGATCGCGATGACGAGCGCCCGGCTGCGGCCGCCCGAGAGGAGCTGCATCGCCTCGGCCGGCTCGAGCGTCGAGAGGATCAGCGGCCGGCCCCGGCCGGCGGTCAGGATCGGCTGGCCGGCGGGACCGATCGTCGGCGTGCCCAGGACGGTCGCGTGCTCGACCGCCGAGACCTGCTCGACTCGCAGGCGGACCCGGGTCGCCGGGTCGAGGTCGTCGGGCAGCATGCCTGGTGCTTCGGCCGCCGCGCCGACCGCCTCGCGCGGCAGGACGACGAGGCCGACGTCGAGGGCGGAGCCGTCGATCCCGATCGACGCCAGGCCTTCGTTCACCTGGAACGGCACGAGGTCGCGAGCCTCGCTGAGGATCTGCCAGCTTCGCCCACGCCAGGCCTCGAGCCGCCGGCGGCGAAAGATCAGGGGCTGGTCACGCTCGTCGGGGAAGTCCTCGTCACTGTCCAACCGGCCGTCCACCCGGACATAGCGCGGGACTGGTTCGGTGCTCAGCGCAACCGCCTGCTCGACGCTGATCCGGGGTGTCGAGGCGAGGAGCCGGCCGACGCGCTGCCCCGGTCCGATCGATCGCAGGTCGACGGCGCCGGCGGCAACGAGCGCGAGGCCGAGGACGATCAGGAGGGGCGGTTCCACGTCTGGGGATGATACCCGGAGGGCACGGAAAGGCCCGAAGGAACCTACCCGGCGCGTGGGTCTTGATGTCATCTCGACCGTTAGCGCTCGCTCGGCCCCTCCGGGCTGCACCAACCATAGGCGGCCACCGGGCGCGGGGTCAATCGGGTTATCCACATCTTTCGGCCGCGGAGGTCGCGCCGGTCCACCGCCGGTCCACGGTTCAGGCCGTCGGCCGGCCCGTCCGTGGATCGAGCGCGCTGAGCTGGTTCGAGAAGCTCGTCAGGACCAGCCGTCCGCCGACAAGGGCCGCTTCGGTGACGACGTCGGAGTGGGCGATGCGCCAGGCGACCTCGCCGTCCGGCTCGATCGCGAAGGTCTCGATCTCGGCCTGGACGATCACGTGCGGGATGCGCGACGAGCCGAGGATCGCAACCAGCGGAGTGTGCGAGCGATGGCTCCAGCGCAGCTCGCCCGAGCGGGCGACGAAGGCGTAGCTGAAGAAGCCGTAGCCGACGACGAGCAGGCCGGGCTCATCCCACAGGAAGGCCGATGGGTCGTCGAAGATCGGCGAGGCCAGCCGGACCGTCCACGGCCCGGCCGGCGTCTCGACGCGCAGCTCGGCACGGCACAGGCGCTCGAAGCTTGGCGACACGAGGGAGCCGTGCTCGACGACCGTCCCGCCGGACTCCGAGAGGGCCAGGACCGCCGGGCCATCGCCGCTGCCGCCCCACGTCGAACGGACCCGGATCCCGCCCGGATAGCTGGCGACCGCCAGGCGCGGCTCGCCCGTCACGCCGGTGGGTCGGCCGGATGGTCCTCGGCGATCGGGGCCACGATGGCGTTCGAGATCGAGCGCAGCGTGGCCGGCGGAACGGGAAAGACCGCGGTGGCCGTCCCTGCAGCGGCCCAGACCACCTGGAACCGGCCGAGGTCGGGATCCATGATCACCCGCATCGTCCGGGCATGACCGATCGGGGGGATCCCGCCGATCGTGAAGCCCGACAGCTCGTTCGCCTCACGGGCCGTGGCCCGCCGGACGTCGCGCGCCCCGGTCACAGCCGCCAGCCGCGCAAGGTCGACCCGGTTGGGACCCGACACGAGGCACAGGATGGGTTCGAGCGTGCCGTCGTCGGCCGGAGTGACGAAGACGAGCGACTTGACGATCTGGCCGAGCTCGGCCCCGACGGCGGCGGCCGCCTCGGCCGCGGTGTGCGTCGACTCGTCGAAGACCCGGATCTCGAGGCTGACACCCTTCCTGGTCGCTGCGTCCAGGACGCGCTGGATGGCGGGGTGATCAACCGGTTCGGGCACGGCCGGAAGTCTAGCATCGGGCGTCGGGTACGATCCGTCGATGGTCACCCGAGCGCTCGTCCTGGCCGGCGGCAGCAGCCCCCGGCGGTCCGAGCTCGACGACGCCTGGCCGGGCTGGGACGAGTCGATCGACCTGGTGGTCGCGGCGGACGCCGGTGCGCTCCTCGCCGAGCCCCTCGGCGTGCGCCTCGACCTGATCGTCGGCGACGGCGATTCCCTCGGCGAGGCGGCCCTGGCCGGCTTCGAGGCGCAGGGAGTCGCGGTCGAGCGCTCGCCGGCCGACAAGGACTCGTCCGATACGGAGCTGGCGCTCATCGCCGCGGCCGGCCGGGCAGTGGACGAGGTGATCGTCCTCGGCGCATTCGGGGGCCGGCTCGACCATGCCCTGGCCAACGTCTGGATCCTGGCTCATCCGGCACTGGCCGGCCGGACCGTCAGCCTGCTCGACGGCCGGTCCCGCGTCCGCCTCCTGTCCGCGGCCGCGGCCGATGTGGACGGCTCGACGTCGCCCGCTGGTCTCGACCTGGTCGAACGCCCGGGCGACCTCGTCACCCTGCTGCCGTTCGACGGCCCGGCCACGGGCGTCACGACGAGCGGCCTGCGCTGGCCGCTCGTCGAGGCAACGTTGCCGGCGGGATTCTCGCGGGGCCTGTCGAACCAGATCCTGGCGGCCGACGGGCGGGCGCCCCGCGTGGAGCTGGGTGGTGGCCGGCTGATCGTGATCGAGTCGACCCTGCTAGGCTCCGATCCATGAGCACGCCTGTAGCCGGCGACCGGGCTCCATCGGTCGCATTGCCCGATGAACATGGCATGGTCCACAAGCTGGCCGACCAGCGTGGCCGCTGGACGGTCGTCTATTTCTATCCCGAGGACGACACCTCCGGTTGCACGATGGAGGCCTGCCAGTTCCGGGACATCGACGAGACGATGGCGGTCGAGGGTGCTGACGTGTGGGGCATCAGCCCCGACGGCGCCGACAGCCACCGCCGGTTCCGCGAGAAGTACGGCCTCCCGTTCACCCTGCTATCGGACGAGGACCACGCGGTCGCGACGGCCTACGGTGCGTGGACCCTGAAGCAGAACTACGGGCGCGAGTACATGGGCATCCAGCGCTCGTCATTCCTGGTCGACCCCGACGGCGTCGTCGCCCATGCGTGGCCAAAGGTCAAGGCCGATGGCCACGCCGCGGATGTGCTCGAGAAGCTGACCGCAGCCAAGGCAGATCGTGCGGCTCATCCGGCCGCCGGCTGATCGCGGGCAGCAAGAGAGGCCTCGCTCGTGGGGGGATACGAGCGAAGCCTCGGGCCCGATGATAGCGCACCTCCTCCCCGGTTCGTCAATCCATTGACCTCGGACGCGCCCGCCCCGGGTCCGGCTGAACGCGTCGAGGCCCACGACTGGCGCCCGGCACGATTCATGGTCATCGCCGCCCACCCCGATGATGCCGACTTCGGCCCGGCTGCGACGGCCGCACGCTGGATCGACGCGGGTTCGGTCGGCTGGCTGGTGTGCTGCACGAGCGGCGACCAGGGCGGCGAGGATCCCGACGCCGACCCCCTCGAGCTCGGCCAGCTGCGGGAGCGGGAGCAGCGGGCGGCGGCCGAGATCGTGGGCTATGCCGGCGTCAGCTTCCTCCACCAGCCCGACGGCGGCCTCGTCAACGATCTCGCCCTGCGCGAGCTCCTCGTTCGAGAGATTCGCACGTTCCGGCCGGACGCCGTGCTCGCCCAGGATCCCGAGGTCGTGATCTATCCCGGCGGTGGCATCAACCACACCGATCACCGGGCCGCCGGGCTCGCGGCGATCGATGCCGTCTATCCCGCCGCGCGCAACCCCATGGCCTTCCCGGCCCTTGCCCGGGGTGGCCTCGCCGCCCATCGCGTCCGGCGCCTCTACCTGTTCTGGACGCGGGCGCCGACCGCCTGGGTCGATGTGAGTGCGACGATCGGGCGGAAGTCCGCCGCGCTGCGGGCCCATGCCAGCCAGATCCACGAGCCGGACAAGCTCGACGCGCGGATCGCCGAGTGGGCCGCCGAAGACGGCGCAAGGATCGGGACGGCCGCGGCCGAAGACTTCAAGGTGGTCGTGATCGACGAGGACGAGGAAGAGGCGGCGACGGTCGAGGCGTAGCCGCGAATCAAGCCTCTAGCAGCAGCGGCCGGATCGTGCCCCAGTTGTTCCAGAGATCAGCGAGCGGCTCCGCCCGGCCCCGGAGCAGGGCAACCATCTCACCGAGGGTCAGGTCGCCGGCCATCGCGGTCACGTATTCGTCGGCCGCGACGCGGACCTCTTCGAAGAGCAGGCCCATCGTCGCCTCGGTCGGCCACGTCCGCATGCGCATCGGATCGAGCCCCGCGTAGCCGAGGGCCAGCGACAGGTCGCGCTGGCTCGGAACCCGTCCGTCCGCGAAGCCGCCCATCCCGTCGAACCGGTAGCCCAGCGATGCCAACGCCGTGGCGATGTCCCGGCCCTGGGCCTGGCTGAACGGTGCCCAGAAGCTGTGCTCGACCGGGAACTCCAGCGATGACGCCTCGATCGCCCGGGCGACACAGGCATCGACCAGGTTGCTCAGCAGGAGCTGCCAGCGCCGGATCTCCTCGGGATCGTCGCCGGCAAGCTCATGGACCACCGCGTGCATCGCGTCGCGATCGCCGCGGAGCATCCGCAGGATGCGCGGCTGGCGGCCGCCGAAGGCGCGCTCGGACGGGGCGACGAAGTCGGAGGCTCCCCCGGGCTCGAATTCCGGCCCGCCGATCAGCTTCGGCCGGGCCGCCTCGACGGGCACCGCGTCAGGGTCGACCGGCACGCGTCCGGCCTTCCGGTCGACCTGGGCCTCCTCGCAGGCGGCCAGCACCTCGCGGGCGAGATGGCAGGCCTCGGCGGCCGATTCGGCATTGATCCGGGCGACGTCGGCATCGAGGCCCAGGCGCTCGATCGCCAGGGCCAGCCGAGCCGCCGCTTCCGAGGCTCGGGCTCCCTCCGCCGTCGCGTCCCGGGCGGCCTGGTTGATCCGGTTGATCTCGGTCAGCCAGTTGCCCGCGGCGTCCTCGACCGCTTCCCGCGACGTTGCCGCCGCGTGGGCATGGCGGAACGCGAGCCGGGCGGTCTCCTTGGCGGCGCGGATCTCGCGCGGGTCGGCGAGGAGGGCCGCCTGCGCCGAGCGCAGGGCAAGCTCGTCGTAGGCGCGCTGCTGCTCGCGCAACAGCTGGTTGGCGGCCGTCGCCTGCTCGCCGAGGCGGTCGGCCAGGTCACACCGCTCGACCGCGATCCGCCGCTCGTCGGCGCAGGGGCCCGTCAACACGACGGCCGGGGCCGGTCCGCGAGCCGCCGCCGGCCCGCCGCCGGCCTCGGCCCGAGCCGGCCCGCCGGGATCGCCCGTGGCAGGGGCCGGATCGGCGCCTTCGGGTGGCCGCTCGGCAACCGCGACCGCCAGCGGCGTCGCGGCCTCGAATCGCTGCCGGAGGGCATCGAGCTCCGCGTCCCGCTGGCGGGCGACCGGAAACGCCACGAGGGCGCCGCCGGGCCTGGATGGAACGGCTGTTCGGGAGCCGCCCGCTTGGAGCGCTGGCGGCGCGCCGAGCTCGCGAGCGACGCCCAACGTGACCGGGTCGGCCGGCCCGCCCCGCCCGAGTGGCGCGGCGAACGCCCGATTGTGGTCGACGGACAGGGTCGGGGCGCGCCGCTGGGGCAGGGCATTCGGGGTGACAGTCACCCGGATTTCACGAGGGGCACGGGGTCGGACGTGCATGACAGAGACGAGCACGGCGCCGCCGGCCGCGCCGATCAGCAGGGCAAACGCCAGTGCCAGGAAATCGCTCAGGCCCAGGTCACTCCTCGATCGGCCGCGCCAGGCTTGTCACCAGTGCCGACCTTCGCCCGAGGGTAGCTGCCCCATCGGCGGGCGTCAACTTCGGCGGACCGCCCGGGGCCCGTTCGCGTGCCGGGAATCGGCGGTTCGCCGGGTGACTCGATCCGTGCAGGCGAACGGGCCTCGGTGGTAGATTCGGGGCGGTCGGTGATCTGCCGGCCCTTCCTCCTGTCCCGAGCCGATCAAGGGAAAGGTACGACCTCGACTTGGCCATCGACCCGAACCAGGAATTCCTCGTTCAGCCCGTCGACGCGTCATGGCTCCAGTGCAACATCGAGTGCCAGGAGGCGTGCCCGGTCGGGACGAACTGCCGGGGCTACCTGAATCTTGCCGCCGAGGGCCGCTTCGAAGAGGGCTACATCCTCAGCCGCGACCCGAACCCGGTCGCCGCGATGTGCTCGTACGTGTGCTCCGCCCCGTGCGAGCGCGCCTGCCGCCGGGGCGACATCGACCGGCCACTGGCGATCCGGGCGATGAAGCGCTTCCTCGTCGAGTGGCACGAGGCTTCCGGGATCCCCGACGTGATCCCGCTCATCACCCCGCGCGATGAGCGGGTGGCCGTGGTCGGGGCCGGCCCGGCGGGCATCGCCGTCGCCCGCGAGCTCGCCCTCAAGGGCTTCCAGGTGACCGTCTTCGACAGCCTGCCGTACGGCGGCGGAACGATGCTGATCGGCGTGCCGGCCTTCCGGCTGCCGCGCGAAGCGATCGAGATGGACATCCGGCTCGTCGAGCAGCTCGGCGTGAAGTTCGTGTTCAACACGACGATCGGCAAGGACATCCCGTTCGAGCAGCTCCAGCGAGACTTCGACGCGATCTCGATCACCGCCGGGGCGATGGACGCCGTCGCGCTCGACGTCCCCGGCGGGGATCTCGAGGGTGTCCAGTACGGCGTCGACTTCATGAAGATCGCCAACCTTGGCCAGGAGCTCGAGGTCGGCCGGGATGTCGTCGTCATCGGCGGCGGCTACACGGCGATGGACTGCTCACGGACCAGCCTCCGGCACGGCGCCGAGAATGTCGCGATCGTCTACCGGCGCACCCGATCGGAGCTCGTCGTCGACGAGGAGGAGCTCGGCGAGACCGAACGCGAAGGCGTCCGCATGGAGTTCCTCGCCAGCCCGATCGAGGTCGTCGGCGAGAACGGCCACGTGACTGCCGTCCGGTTCATCCGTAACCGCCTCGGCGAGCCGGATGCCTCGGGCCGCCGCTCGCCGGTGCCGATCGAGGGCTCCGAGTTCGAGATCAAGGCCGATACCGTCATCCCGGCCGTCTCCCAGTCGGCCGACCTCACCTTCCTGCCGGTCGAGGCGAGCTTCGAGATCAACCGCGGCCGGGTCAAGGTCGACCCCGCCACCTACGCCACGAACGTCCGGGGCGTCTTCGCCTGCGGCGACTTCGTGACCGGGCCAACCACCCTGATCGAGGCCGCCGGGCACGGCAAGAAGTGCGCCTACGCGATCGATCGATACCTGACCGGCCGGACCGACGTGACTGTCGCCGCCAACGTCAAGATCACGAGCTCCTGGCGCCACGACATGCCCGAGTTCTACGACGTCCTGCCCCGCCAGCACATCCCGATGGCGCCGGTGGCGATGCGCATGCCGTCGGCCGACCCCTCGGTCAACTTCACGACCCCGGTCGAGCTCGGCTACAACGCCAACGAGGCAGTCGCCGAGTCGACCCGCTGCCTGATGTGCAACTTCAACATCTGGTTCGACCCGTTCCGCTGCGTCCTGTGCGGCGCCTGCGCCGACGTCTGCCCCGAGGGCGTCATCCACATGGTCGACGTCAACCAGCTCAAGAGCGAGGGCCTCCTGCCCGAGATGGAGGAGGCCTACGGCTGGAGCCAGGGGGCCGCGATGATCCTCGACGAGGAGCGCTGCATCCGCTGCGCCCTGTGCGTCAAGCGATGCCCGTTCGACGCCATTACGATGGAGCGGTTCGAGCTCCAGGAGGTGTCGAGCGACGGGCGGCTCTACAAGGAGTCGTACCGTGATGCGCAACTGGCCGGGACGCCCGGCGTGGCAGGAGGATCCCGGTGAGCTTCCTCGAGCGGGTGGACCAGAGCATCCGCCGCAGTGTCGTGTGGCGTTCCCTCTTCCGCCAGCCCTACCCCAACGACGAACGCTCGCGGGCGTACGCCGTGATGAACAACGTGTTCCTGCACATCCACCCGGTCCGCGTCCGCCAGCACGCGGTGAAGTTCGCCTACACGTTCTGCCTGGGCGGGCTGAGCTTCTTCCTCTTCCTGGTCCTGACCGTGACCGGCGTCTACCTGATGTTCTTCTATGTCCCGTCGGCGACCCAGGCGTACTCAAACATCCTGTCGATCCAGAGCGAGGTGGCGTTCGGGCTGCTGACCCGCAACATCCATCGCTGGGCCGCCCACCTGATGGTGTTCTTCGTCTTCCTGCACATGATGCGGGTCTTCTATCACGGGGCCTACAAGCCGCCCCGTGAGTTCAACTGGGTCGTCGGGGTCGTCCTGCTCTTCGTGACCCTGATGCTGTCGTTCACGGGCTACCTGCTGCCGTGGGACCAGATCGCGTACTGGGCCATCACGATCGGCACGAACATGGGCGGCTACGCGCCCCTGTTCAACACGCCGGCCAAGCTGATCCTGCTGGGTGGACTGGAGGTGGGACAGAACACGCTGCTGCGGTTCTATGTCCTGCACATCATGGTGTTCCCGTTAGTCGCGGCGATCTTCCTGGCGGTCCACTTCTGGAGAATCCGCAAAGACGGAGGAATCTCGGGACCCCTATGACGGCACATCCCGTCGTTGTCGCCTCCGCCGCTCGCTCACGCACCTTCACGTGTGCTCGCTCGCGTACCCGGCTCCGCCTGGGGCTGCACTCGTCATCGCAGCCCTCGGGTCATGAGGCCGTTCGATGACCGACGTGAAGACGCCGCCCGAGCCGCGCACCGTCGTCCCGGTCGATCCCGCCCGCCGGACGGAGATCGACAAGCAGCGCGTGCCGATGTCGGCCCGGCCGTACCGCTTGCTGGCCCTCGTCAAGCAGGACGCCGTCGTCCGGGTTCAGAAGGAGCCGGACGACACGGTCATGACCTGGCCGCACCTGCTGTCGATCGAGTTCCTGGCCGGCGGCCTCATGAGCATCTTCCTGCTGATGATGGGCCTCTTCGTGAACGCGCCGCTCGAGGCCCTGGCCAACTCCAACGTCACGCCTGCAGTGGCCAAGGCACCGTGGTACTTCCTCGGGCTCCAGGAGCTGCTGTCGTACTTCCACCCGACGGTGGCCGGCGTCCTCGTGCCCACGTTCGTGCTCGTTGGCGCGGCGCTCATCCCGTACGTCGACCGGGGCAACGTGACCGCCACCCGGCCGTCGCAGCGCAAGACCGCGGTTGTCCTGTTCAGCATGTTCTGCGCCCTGGGCCTGATCGTCACGTTCGTGGGGATCTTCTTCCGCGGTCCGGGCTACGCCTTCGTCATCCCCTACCTCAACACCGACGGGCTGCACTTCAGCCTGTGAGCACCTGTTCCGAGGCACGTTCATGAGCAACTACCAGGTCGAACCGGCCGCCCGGCCACAAGCGCTGTCCAAGGAGGCGATCAAGGCCCTCCGCAAGGAGCAGGTCCAGGGCGTCTCCCGCCGCCAGGTGCTGCGCACCGCGCTGGGCGTGGGCCTGACCCTGTTCATCGCCGAGCTTACGGCCGGCACGATCGGCTTCATCTGGCCGGCGATCGCCACCGGCAACAAGAGCAAGGTCCTGATCGGCACCTACTCCGACGTCAAGGCCCAGAACTCGAGCCTGCCGATCAACAAGGGCTTCCCGGCCTACTACAGCGCCGCCAAGGCCTACGTGATGCTGATCGACACGTCGCGCCAGGAATTCGTGGCCGGGGCCGATACGACCGGCGACGGCACCGACGTCAACGTCCGAGCCCTGTACCAGCGCTGCCCGCACCTCGGCTGCAAGCCGAACCCGTGCCTCAAGAACTTCTGGTTCGAATGCCCCTGCCATGGCTCGCGCTATGACCGGCTGGGGATCAAGGCCCTCGGCGCCCAGTACGGGCCGGCGCCCCGGAGCATGGACCGCTTCTCGGTCGTCGTCGACGGCAGCGGCGCCCTCTCGGTGGATACCCTGAAGATTACCCTCGGGCCGTTGCCCGTCGCGCTCGGCCAGCCGGGCCTCATCCCGCCGCTGTCGCCCACCGGGTGCCTGTGATCGTGTTCCGTTCGTCAACCCGAGGAGACGCATGAGCCGCCCGCCCGGACAGGAGCCCGAGGAGCGCCTGCCCGCCACCCGGCCCGAGAGCCTGCCTGCGCCGGTCGAGCGGTTCGCGGCGCCGGCGTCGGCCCATCAGCTCGCGCTGACCCCGGAGCGGGCCGCCTCGATCGTGCGCCAGAGCTCCAACGCCCGCTGGGTCGGCTTCCTCGCCGTCCTGTTCGTGGTCGTGTTCGTGATCGTCTACTACTTCTACGACCTGGGCTTTCCGGGGATCGCCAACTCGTCGCGGGAGGCCAAGGAGGTCGCCGCCCAGCAGGTGACCTCGGTCGAGGCCGGCTACAACCTGTTCGAGGCCAACTGCGCCCGCTGCCACGGCGCGGCGGGGCAGGGCGGCATCGGCCCCGTCCTCAACGACCAGGCCAAGCTCTACGTCCACCTGAATCCGCAGTACATCATGAATGTCCTGACCGTCGGCGGCCGCTACGTCTGCGGCAATCCGACCAGTCTCATGCCGGTCTGGGCCGACACGAACGGCGGGCCGCTCAACTATGTCCAGATCCAGAACCTGATCGACTTCATCCGCGCGCCCAATACCCTGACCTACACGATCCGCGACAACAGCACGAACGAGCCGATCCTCGATTCGTCGGGCAAGCCGGAGACCGCCGTCGGTTGGCGTGATCCGAACTACACGCCCGCGCCCGGGGCAACCCCGGTGCCCGACTGCTGGAGCTCCGCCCTGACGAGCTCGCCGGCGGCCAGCGGCGCACCGGCCTCCACGCCGGCACCGGGTGAGACGGTCGTCAAGCTGGACGCCTCGAACATCGCCTTCACCCAGACCACCCTGTCGGGGCCGGCCAACACGGCGTTCGACCTCCAGTTCAACAACCAGGATGCGTCGGTGCCCCACAACGTCGTGATCGCCGACTCGACCGGCAAGGCCGTCTTCACCGGGGCGATCTTCAATGGCCCGGCGACCCAGGACTACGCCGTTCCGGCCCTGGCGCCGGGGACGTACTCATTCCATTGCGCGGTCCACACGAACATGACCGGGACGCTCACGATCAAGTAGTCAGTGTGCCGGCCTGGATTGGTCGCGCAAAGGGATGGAGGACGATGGCGGGCCAGACGATCAGCTCGGGCAGCGCGGGCCACAAGCGGGTCCTCTTCGGGCTGCTCGACAGCGACGGCTGGACCTGGGCCACCCTCAAGGCGGCCTTCTGGTTCGTCGTGATCATCATGCTGCTCGGGTACATCCCCGACCGGGCCTACTACTTCACCGTCTTCTCGACGATCGACGTCGGGGTCAACGTGATCTCGCCGATCAACTTCTGCCCGCCCAGCAACCTGTCCCTGCCCTGCCCGGCACCGGCCGGCGCCCCGCTGCCCTGGGCCCCGTCCCCAACCCAGCTGGCGCTGCCCGGTCCGCGGACTGACGGAGCGGTGGTCCAGGCAGGCACGAACCTCATCTACATCGGTGGCACGGATGGCAAGACCGCCTCGGACCAGACCTACACGGCGCCGCTGTTCAATGGCAACTTCGGGCCGTGGAAGGCCGCCGGGAGCCTGCCTGCGCCGCGAACTGATGCCGCCACGATCTTCCTGAACAGTTCGATCTACGTGATCGGCGGCGCGGGTGCCGACGGCAAGCCGACCTCGACGGTCTACGTCTCCACCCAGGATCCGGCCAGCGGCGCATTCAGCCCGTACACCGAGAACACCGCCTTGAAGCTTCCGGCGCCCCGCCTCTCGGCCACGGTCGTGGCCGCGTCCGACGGGCTCATCGTCCTCGGCGGATCCGATGGTTCGGCTCCCACGACGACAGTCTGGAAGGCCACCGCCGACTCGACGGGCAAGCTCGGGCCGTGGGTCGTCGAGGCGCCCCTGCCCCAACCTCGGAGCGAGGCCCTCGGGACCGTGATCGGCAGTGAGCTCTTCCTCTACAGCGGCCGGGATGCGACCGGGCCGACGGCCACCGTCCTGCGTGGTGACCTCGGCACGGGCGTCGTGGCCGCGTCTCCCGCGCCGGGCACGACGCCGGCACCCAACCCGCTGCTCGTCCAGCGATGGGGGACCGGAACCGGCGCTTCGAACCTGCCCGAGGCACGGACCAGGGCGGCCGGCTTCACGTCGAACGGGGTGATCTACCTGGTCGGCGGCAGCGACGGCAAGACCCCCCGGACCGAGGTCTACTGGACCACCCCGGACGCGAGCGGCAACATCAACGGCTGGCTGCACCTGAGCCAGACGGACCTTCCGGCAAGCTCCGGCGGCCTGGCCGGGTCGTCGGGCATCGCCAGCGGCTCCGAGGCGTTCGCGGTCGGCGGCACGACTTCGTCGGGCGTCATCACGGCGAGCGCCAGGTCGAACCTGGCGCCGCAGCCGCCATTCTTCGCGCTGGGCCTGATCGGAGCGACGATCCCGGCGCTCAAGATCAATGGCGACGTCGGCCAGCAGCTCGGCTACCTGAGCGCCGCGGGCGCCGGCACGGTCGACTTCATCCTCCTGATCCTGATTGGCTGGGCCTTCGCCCACAAGGAACGAACCAAGGAGCTCTTCGCCAAGCTCCGCCGCCGCCGACACTAACGCTGCTGAGGCCCCGTTGGGCCTCGGCCTCTGGGCCCTGGGCTCGATGGCCCCCGTCGCGCCCGGTTCCGGCCGCTGCCACGCCGACTTGGGACGATTGTCGCCACCAGACGCACTAACTCGGGATTCCGCCGAGATTCGACCGCTCGAGCTGGGTGGGACCCAACTTCGTGCGTGGCCGGGGCCCCTCGACAGTCCGGGCCCAGGATCGCAGGCCCAGGATTGAGGTAACGCGTCCCCCAACGACAATCGTCCCAACCTCGGCCGCGAC
>JANWLH010000026.1 GCA_025450915.1 Candidatus Limnocylindrales bacterium
CGCCGTCGTTGGTGATGGTCGGCGAACCGAACTTCTTGTCGAGGACGACGTTGCGGCCCTTCGGACCGATCGTGACCTTGACGGCATCGGCGAGCTTGTCGATGCCACGCTTGAGCGAGCGACGAGCCGTCTCGTCGAAGATGAGTTGCTTAGCCAATTTCGAATGTCCCTCCAGGAACCTACGGGGTCGATGTGCCGCGGACGAGTGAGATCAGTCCGCGACGATGGCCAGGATGTCCTTCTGGCTGACGATGAGGAGCTCATCACCGTCGATCTTGAACTCGGTCCCGGCGTACTTGGCGTACAGGACCTTGTCGCCGACCTTGACGTCCATCGGCTCACGCTTGCCGTTGTCGTCGATCTTGCCCGGGCCGGCCGCCAGGATGACGCCCTCCTGGGGCTTCTCCTTCGCGGTGTCCGGCAGGACGATGCCGCTCTTGGTCATGTCCTCGCGGGCGGTTGGCTTGATGACGACGCGATCGCCCAGCGGTCGAAGCTTCTTCTCCGCTGCCTTGTTCTCAGTGGCCTTGGCCAAGGTGCTAGCCCTCCTGTGTCGGCGGCGTCCGCCGGCGTGGCTGATTGAAGGGCACACCGACGTTCGCCGGCGGGCCCGGATGTCCCAAGATGAGTGCCGGCGGGGACTCGAGCCGGTTTCCTTCCACGGACCTCGCCCGTTCGGGCGGCCGGTCGAACCGTTCGACTCCACACGCTTTAGCACTCTCGATGTGAGAGTGCCAATACAGTACCGCTGGGCGTTACTGCGTGTCAACTGCGGCCCCGTCGTGGGGCAGGGCTTCGTCGCGGCGCCCCGAGGCCAGGCGGGAACCGCGGGCCGGACCGGATCTTGAGGCAGGGGATTCCGCATGCATGGACGCTTTGAGCGCACCGATGGTCGTTGGCCCGCAACGCAGCCTTGCCCAGGGCTCATTTGTGCGCGGATACCCGCTCAGCGGACGCGGACACGAACCTGAATCCCAGGATTCGCGGGCTAATGGTCGCCGTTGCGAACGCAGTGCCTATCCAGGCGGAATCGGATTGGCCAACGCCTTTGGGCCGCCGGCGGACGGACTGCCCTCGAGCTCGTCCGAGCGCTCGTCGCACCCATCCACCAGGAATCGCAGGCGATGCGGATCGCCACCTCAGCCCCGGTTGAGTACGAAGTCGTAGGCCGCGACCAGCCCGTCGCCAAGCACAGCGGCAGACTCCGCGCGCTGCTCCGCGAGCCAATCGGCCGTGACTCGCACCCACTCCGGCTCGTTGCGCTTGCGCGGCGCGCCCGGCGGCGAGAGGAACGGCGCGTCCGTCTCGACCAGCAGCCGCTCCCGCGGTACGAGCCGGGCGACTGCCGCGCTGGCCTCCTCCCCCGCCCGGAACACCAGGCCCGAGAAGCTGATCGCGAGGCCCATGGCGTTCACCGTCTCGCCGTAGTCGAGCGGGCCGGAGTACGAGTGGATGATCGCAGGCGGCCGGCCCCCGAACGCCGCCCGTGCCTCTGCCCCGTCGAAGCCTGCCGAGCGCAGCTCGGCGACGTGGGCATCCTGGGCGTCGCGCTCGCCCGGTTTCGAGCGGCAATGGAGGATCGCCGGCTTGCCGGTCGCCAGGGCGAGGGCCAGGTTCCGGCGCAGGTTGACGAGCTGGGCCGCGAACGGCGAGAAGCCCCGATCGGTGTCGAGCCCAGTCTCGCCAATCGCCCGCACTCGCGGATCCGACGCGAGGGCCACGATCCCAGCCCACGCCTGGTCGTCGACCGACGCCGCATCGTGGGGATGGACGCCGACCGCCGCGTCGAGCCAGGGGTAGCGCTCCACGAGCTCGATCGCCGCTGCGCTCGAATCGGGATCCCAGCCCGGTACGAGGATCCGCTCGACCCCCGCCAGACGCGCCCCACCCAGGACGAGCTCGACATCCGCCTCGAAGCGGTCCGCCTGGACGTGGCCGTGAGAGTCGATCAGGCGCATGGGCAGCACGCCGCCAGCGCCACGCCCGCCGCCAGCGCCACGCCCACCGCCATCAGCCGGGCGCGAGCCCCGGATCCGGCTCGACGTCGAGGCGCGGGAAGAGTGGCTCCGCCTGCTCCAGGCGGCCCTCCTCCCCGGAATGGGTGCCCCAGGCCAGCTCGCCGAGGAGAGGCGGACCGGCGTTCCCGTCGCTCGCGTACGGATAGGGGTAGCCCAGCTGGGCGAGGATCCGCGGCGCGCTCGCCGGCAGGAACGGCGCACCCGCGAGGGCAATCAGCCGGCAGGCTTCGACGAGATCCCCAAGGACGGCCGAGAGGCGCAGCGCCGCAGACTCACCGTCGGCTCCGCCGAGCTTGATCGTCTTCGCCAGCTCCCAGGGCTTCTCGGCATCGACGAGGCGGTTCGCCGCGCCGACGAACTCCCAGAGCGTCGCCAGGGCGGCGTGCAGGAGGCAACCCTCGAGCTGCGCGCGGTAAACCGGCAGGGTGGCTTCCCAGGCCGTCCGCAGGGTGCCCCCGTCCGAGGCCCCCGGGCGCTCCCCTGCCAGGTAGCGATTGGCCATCGAGACGGTCCGATTGACGAGGTTGCCGAAGTCGTTGGCCAGGTCGGCGTTGTAGCGCCGGATGAACGACTCCCAGCTCACCTCGGTGTCCCGGTCGAAGGCCACCTCGGCGAGGGTCACATAGCGAGCGCCATCGGAGCCGAGCGCGGCCACGACGTCGTTGGGATCGAAGAAGTTGCCCCGGCTCTTGCTCATCCGCTCGCCGCCCTTGACGAGCAGCCAGCCGTGGACCCAGACATGACGCGGGGCGTCGAGGTCGGCGCTCCACAGCATCGCCGGCCAGAAGATCGTGTGGAATCGGGCGATGTCCTTGCCGATCACGTGGAGGTCGGCCGGCCACCAGTGCGCGAACAAGGCGGGGTCGTCCGGAAACCCGGCGCCGGTGATGTAGTTGATCAGGGCGTCGTACCAGACGTAGATCGTGCCCGCCTCGGGATCCCAGCTGCCGTCCTCGCGCAGGGCGGACTCACCGTTTTCGGCAATCGGGAACGGGATGCCCCAGCCACCACCCGCGCGGCTGATCGAGAGGTCCTCGAGCCCGGAGCGAATGAAGCCGAGCATCTCGTTGCGCCGGAAGTCGGGCTGGACGAAGTCGGGATGATCGACGAAATGGCGCTCCAGGCGCTCCTGGTACGCCGAGAGCCGGAAGAACCAGTTGCGCTCGGTGAGCCACTGGAGGGGAACCTCGGGATGGTTCGGGCAGATCGTGCCGCGGGCCGTCTCGAGGACCTCCGAGGTGGTCCGAAAGCCCTCGTTCGGGCAGTACCAGCCATCGTAGGTGCCGAGGTAGATGTCGCCCTTGGCATGAGACCGGCGAACCATCTCCTGGGCCGACCGGTAGTGGTCGGGGTCGGTGGTCCGGATGAAGCGGTCCGGCGTGATGGCGAGCAGATTCTCGGACGATCGGAAGAGCTCGACCTTCTCGTCGACGAAGGCCCGCGGAGTCATCCCCTCTTCGGCCGCGCGCTGGGCAATGTTCACCGAGTGCTCGTCGGTGCCGGTCAGGAAGCGGGTGTCATCCCCGAGCATCCGGTGCCAGCGGGCGATCACGTCGGCGCCGATCACCTCGTAGAGGGTGTGCAGGCCCGGCTGGTTGTTGGCATAGGCAATCGCGGTTGTGACATAGAAGCGGGGTCGGTTGTCGGCCATCGCCCGAGATTAGCGCATGAGCCTCGATCCCCGACGGCGTCGAGGCCACGCCTTCGATCCGCGTGACTGACGGGCTCAGTCGCGGTTCATCGTGGTTGCGATGTCGACCTCGTTGCCCGCGGCGTCGGCCAGCGTCCACCAGGCAGGTGCGTACTTGTCAAAGACCAGCCACCCTAACGGATCCCCGTGTCGAACTCGAGGTCGACGCGATTGATCGTGCTCGGGGCGGGCAGCGTGATGGAAACCGGCGCCGGCGTGCCGGGCAGGCCATCGACCGGGAGCGCCTTGACGATCACGGTGCCGGTCTGTCCGACGAAGAGGGCGTACGTCCCGGTTGGCCCGGTGGTCGTCCGACCCAGCTCCTGGCCCGCCGCATCGATCACCACGATCACCGCGCCGACCACCGGGCGAGGCGCGCACGACGGGTCGGGCGACGCCGTCTCGACGGCACACACCGGCCCCGCGGTGACGGTGCCCACGACCTGCGGCGGTCCACCAGCAACGGAGACGACGGGTGGCCCGGTCGAACTCCCCAGCTGAATGGTGATTGGGCCAAAGACACCCTGGGCGAGGACGAAGAGGAGCCCGAGCGCCACGATGGCGCCGAGCGCGATCGACCCGGCGATGGCGCGTCGCGAGGTGCGGGCGCCGGCTCTGCTCGATCTACGGGACATGCAGCAATGATGCGCGCTGCCGGCAGCCGCACGGCGAGCGCCGGGCCGTCGGCGACTGAACCTTGTCAGCTCGCGGGCGGATCTCCGGCACCGGGCGCCGAATCGGCGGTCGAAGCCGTATCGGAGGCCGGAGCGGCGTCGACGGCCGGAGCATCCGCCGGGGCCGGGGCATCCGCCGGCGAATCGGCGCTCGCGTTCGAGCGGCGCAGGTCGGCGGCGATGTCGCGGCCTTTCGCCGCCACCTTCCCGCCGAGGCTCTCCGTTGCTTCGGCGGCGCGATGGGCGGCCGGCCCGGCGGCCTCGCCGGCCTTCGCCACGAGCTCCGACGCCCGGGCGGCGGCGTCGCGGACGACCGGCGTCGCCTTGTCGACGAAGACTGTGACGCGCTCGCTGATGTCCTCGGCCAGCGCCGAGATCGTCGCCCCGAGATCGCGTCCGGCGGGCTCTTCGCCCGGCGCACCCGGCGTGCCGGGCTCGGCACCTGGAGCGGGTTGATGGTTCGGATCGGGACTGGTTGGCTCGGTCATGGCAGATACCTCCACACAGGATCATGCACCGGATGGACCCACTCGGCGCAGCTTCGTTTGAATCTTCAGGTCAGCGATGGTGCCAGACAACGGCGAAGCTCGCCCCGTCCTTGCCGAGCGCGCCCGGCTTGGCCTTGATCACGGCGCTGCGCGATTCGAGGGTCAGCTGGACGCGCGTCCAGCGGGCATCACCGATCGGCCCTGTGACGCCGCCGAGGATCGCTCGCGCGGACTTGAACGAGACCGTCCCGAACGAGGCCAGGAGGGACACCTGGCAGTTCGCCGGGCAGCCCACCGTCGGCGCCTCGACGACCCATTCGGCCGTGAGCCGCTTGGCATTGGGCGACTTCTGGGTCGTGTCCCGCTCGAGCCCGGTCGTCAGGTCCTCGATCGACAGCTGGTAGGCGTGGCCGACGAGCCGGATCGAGGCCGCGATCCGGTCGCCCGAGGCGATGTCGAGATCGATCGGCTGCTCGAACTTGTCGTGGGGCAGGATCTCGAACCAGGCGAAGCTCTCGGCCCGGCCGTTGTGGCAGTCGGTGTTCGTGCCGATCTGCTCGAGTGTCGAGCGGCTCGGCCCGGTCTCGCCGTCGAACCCGATCCAGATCGCCAGCGACGCGCTGCCGTTCGCGGGACAGGTCACGCCTGGCTGGATCCATGACGCCTGGATGCAGCTGAAGGCGCGGGTCGAGCGGGCGACGTAGCCCGACCAGTTCGTCGTCGCGGCGTGGAGCGCCCGTTGATGGCTGGAGTAGCCGTCGTGCTGGGCGGTTGCCGGGCAGACGGCATGAACGGCGACCGGAGTCGCCACGGGCGTGGCCGGCGGCAGCGACGACGACGCGAGGGCACCGTCGCCGCCCGACGCCGACGACCCGGGCCCGGCCGACTGGCCGGCCGATGGGACGCCGGTCGAGGGCACCGGGCTCGGCGCGCAGCCGGCGAGCAGCCCGCCGATCACCAGGATCACCGCCAGCTTGCGCCGCGGGTCAGTGCCGGAAATGACGCACCCCGGTCAGGACCATCGTGGCTCCGGCGGCCTCGACGGCGGCGAGCACATCGGGGTCACGGATCGAGCCACCCGGCTGGACGAACGCCGCCACGCCGGCCGCCAGGCAGACCTCGGCTCCGTCCGGAAAGGGGAAATAGGCATCGGACGCGCACGCCGCCCCGATCGTCGACTCCGGGCCGGAGATCGCCTGCGCCTTCGCCACGGCCTGCCGAGCGGCATCGACGCGGCTCGTCTGGCCCGAGCCGAGCCCGATCTGGCGCCGGTCATGGACGAGGACGATCGCATTGCTCGTCGCCCCCCGGACGAGCCGCCAGGCGAGATCGAGGTCGAGGGCTTCGGCCGGTGTCGGGGGACGGCTCGTTGTGACCTGCCAGCTGCCGGGATCGTCGATCGCATCGTCGCGGCTGGTCACGAGGACCGCTCCGCCGGCGATCCGGAACGCTCCCCGGGGATCCGGGGGCAGCCCAGGCGCGCCCGCCCCGCCGAGCGCCGGATCGACGATCAGGCGCAGGTTCGGGCGGCCGGCGAGGATCTCGAGGGCCGCCGGCTCGAAACCCGGGGCGACCACCACCTCGAGGAAGATTGCGGCCAGCGCCCCGGCGAGGGTCGCGTCGACCGGCCCGGTCAGGGCCACGACGCCGCCGAACGCGGAGACCGGGTCACCCGAGAGGGCCGCCTGCCAGGCCTCGAGGAGGGACGGGCGCTCCGCCGCGCCGCACGGGTTGGTGTGCTTGACGATGACGCAGGCCGGCCCGTGGAGGCTACGAGCAAGGGCCGCGGCGGCCGAGGCGTCGAGGACGTTGTTGTAGCTGAGGGCCTTGCCCTGGAGCGGCGCCGCCCCGCTCGCAAAGGGGCCGGACGCCGCGCTTGATCCGGGAATCCGATAGCGGGCGGCGGGCTGGTGGGGGTTCTCGCCGTAGCGCAGCGTCTCGACCTTGTCGAGGGTGACGGTCAGCGTCGGCGGATATGGATCGGTCGCACCCGGCAGGCCCGGCTCATCGGGCAGCTCGATGCCGGCGACCACCATCCGCTCGGGCAGGGTCGCCGCGATCCGGGCGTCGTAGGCCGCCGTGTGCCGGAAGGCCTCGACCGCGAGTGCCGCCCGCAGCCCGGCGGGAATGCCGCCCGGCTGCGCGATTGCCTCGAGGATCGCCGGATAGCGCTCGGGCGAGGTCACGACCGCCACCGACGCGTGGTTCTTGGCGGCGGCGCGGACCAGGCTCGGGCCGCCGATGTCGATCTCCTCGACGAGCTCATCGAACGAGATCCCGGGACGCTCTGCCGCGGCCGCGAACGGATAGAGGTTGACGACGACCAGCTCGAACGGGGCAATCCCGGCCGCGACGAGCTGGCGGCGATGGTCGAGCCGCCGGCGATCGGCGAGGATCCCGGCGTGGACCCTGGGGTGGAGCGTCTTGACCCGGCCGTCGAGCATCTCGGGGAAGCCGGTCAGGGCCGCCACGTCGGTCACGGGCAGGCCGGCGGCCCGCAGCGCGGCGGCGGTGCCGCCGGTCGAGACCAGCTCGAACCCGAGGGCGACGAGGCCCCGGCCAAGCACCTCGAGACCGGCCTTGTCCGAGACGGAGAGCAGCGCCCGGCGGGGCACGGGCAGGTTCGACTCGGCCCAGTCGGCGTCGATCGTCACCCGGCCCTGCTGGAGGTGGACCGCGCCCGCGAGGAGCAGGCCGGCGGCCCACGGCAGGAGCCGATGCTCGACCGCCTGGATTCGCGCCTGGACCGCCGCGACGTCGTCGCCGGGCAGGATCGGCACGGCCTCCTGGAGGACGATCGGCCCGCCGTCGAGCGTGGCATCGACGAGATGGACGGTGGCGCCGCCGAGCACGGCCCCCGCCGCCAGTGCGTCAGCGACGGCGTGGCCACCGGGAAACGCCGGTGCGAGGGCCGGGTGGGTGTTGAGGATCCGGCCGGGAAAGGCGGCCAGGACCGCGGGCCCGAGGACGCGCATGAAGCCCGCCAGGACGATCACGTCGGGCGCCACGGCCCGCAGGGTCTCGGCCAGGGTCTGATCCCAGGCGGCTCGGCCGGGCGCGTCCGAGAGGACCGGGGCCGGAACGATCGCCGTCTCCAGGCCCGCCTCGACGGCCCAGTCGATCGCCGGACATGGCCGATCGGCGAACACGAGGACGATCGTCCCGCCCAGCTCGCCCCGGCCGGCGGCCGCCGCCACCGCGCGCAGGTTCGACCCGGCGCCCGACACGCCCACCGCGATCCGGCCGCTCATCGGCCGCTGGAGACGCTGGCGCTGGCGCTGGCGAAGGGCTCCTCCACGTAGCGCCGCCCGTCGAGCTCGCCCGCATCGACGACCTGCCCGACGACGAGGCCGGCGATCCCGGAGCGTGCGAGGGACGCGATCGCCGTGGCCGTCGCGGCCGGCTCGAGGGCGACGAGCATCCCGAGCCCGCCGTTGAATGTCGCCCGGAGCTCATCGTCCTCGAGGCCGCCGAGCGCTCCGAAGAAGCGCATCACCGAGGGCATCGGCCAGCGCCGCGGGTCGAGCCGGATGCCGAGCGATTCCGGGAGCATCCGGGCGGCATTGCCGGGCAGGCCGCCGCCGGTGATGTGGGCAACCCCGTGAAGGTCGTGGCCGGCGGCCTCGAGGGCCGTGCGCAGGTCGAGGATCGCCGCGGTATAGATCTGGGTCGGCGTCAGGAGGACCTCGCCGAGGGTCATCAGGGCCTCGCCGGGTGCCGCCCGCAGGGCAGCCCTCGTGGCGCGCTCGCCGAGGGTCAGCCGGAGGCGCTGCTGGTATGGCTCGGCAAGGTCGAGGTCGTGCTCCGCGAGGAGCGAACGGATCAGCGAGAAGCCGTTCGCGTGGAGGCCGCTCGAGGGCAGGCCCACGACGACGTCACCGGCCCGGACCTGCCCGCCGTCGATCAGCCGATCGCGCTCGACGATCCCGGTGCACGCGCCGGCCAGGTCGAACGCGTCCGGATCCAGCAAGCCCGGATGCTCGGCCGTTTCGCCACCGATCAGCGCACAACGGGCCTCGCGGCAGCCCGCGGCGACCGAGCCGACCAGCTCGGCGTCGTTCGCCTGATCGTGCCGCCCGAAGTCCACGTTTTCTAGGAAGAACTGCGGGGCTGCCCCGCTGCAGACGACATCGTCCGCGCACATCGCCACGAGGTCGCGCCCGAGCGTGTCGAAGCGTCCCAGCGCCGCGGCGATCGCCGTCTTGGTGCCGACCCCGTCGGTCGAGCTGACCAGGACCGGCTCGCGGTAGCCCGCCGGCACTGCCACGGCACCGGCGAAGCCGCCCAGCCCGCCGATGATGCCCGCCCCGTGGGTGGACTCGACGGCCTGGCGCATCAGGGCGACAGCCCGTTCACCGGCAGCGACGTCGACGCCCGCCCGGGCATACGCCGTTCGGGGTCCGGCTTCCTTGGCCACGCTTCTTCGGCCGCTCAGCCCCGGACGACCGGCAGGACCAGCCCCGCCGCCGACTCGAGCGGGTCTTCCTCGAGCATGAACTTGCGGCTGGCGGCGTCGTATGGGACCGGCTCGGGATAGCGCCCGTCGAAGCAGGCGAAGCAGAACTGCTCGTAGGGCAGCTCGAGGGCCGCGAGGACGCCCGGGATCGACAGGTAGCCGAGGGAATCGGCGCCGATGAACGAGCGGATCTCCTCGAGCGAGTGGGTCGCCGCGATCAGCTCGGTCTCGATCTGCGTGTCGATCCCGTAGAAGCAGGGATGGAAGATCGGTGGTGCGCTGATCCGGACGTGGATCTCGGTCGCGCCGGCCTTGCGCAGCAGGCTGACGATCTGCTTGGTCGTCGTGCCCCGGACGATCGAGTCGTCGACGACGGTCAGGCGCTTGCC
>JANWLH010000027.1 GCA_025450915.1 Candidatus Limnocylindrales bacterium
CGATCTCCGTGGGCCACGCCAGCGTCGGACGCCAGCAGGGCGAGATCCGCGGCGGCTGCCAGGTGCCCCTCGTCGTACGACGCGCGCGCCCTTTGGACGATCGCCGCGGGGTCGAGGTCACCGAGGTCCTGGGGCGGTTGCGCTACCACCCGCGCATTCTGCCGTGAGACCAGCCGCTTGCCCAGATTCGGGACGCACCGACTCGGACCAGCGTTACTGCGAGGCTTCGGACCCGCTCAAGTAATCCGCAGGGGAGCCCCAGGCTCGGGCAGGCGCTCGGCCAGGATCAACACCAGCTGCGCCGTCGTCTCCGCCCCGACCTTGGCCTTCTTGACGATCAGCGCGAGAAGGTGAGGTGGGTGATCCCGCTCGGGGCGACTTCCGACGTCACGCGGTAGCCGTCCTCGAACCCGCGCAGGTCGTCCCAGAGGCGGATGCCCCGGCCGAGCAGGATCGGGACGATGGCCACGTGGAGCCGGTCGACGAGGCCCGCCTTGAGGAACTCCCGCACCACGGTCGGGCCGCCGCCGATCCGCACGTCCTTGCCGCCGCCCGCCTCGAGTGCGTGGTCGAGCGTCTCGCGCGGCGTCGCCGAGAGGAAGTGGAAGGTCGTGCCACCCGCCATCTCGATCGCCGGGCGCGGCGTGTGGGTGAGCACGAACACCGGGACCCGGAACGGCGGCTCGTCGCCCCACCAGCCCCGCCAGCCCGGATCGTCCGGGTTGGCGTGGAGCCCGAACATGCCGGCGCCCATGATCTCGGCACCCATCTCGGCGAAGTACGCCTGCGCGTATGCGTCGTCGACGCCGGTGGTCCCCTCGCCGGAGGGATCGTGCAGGACCCGCGCCCGGAACGTGCGGGTCGCGACGTAAGCCTCGACGAGGCGCGACCAGTCAGGCCCGAACGGGTTCTCGGGCGTCTGGTCGGTCGTTGTCGCGAAGCCGTCCAGGGAGATGTTCAGGTCAACGCGCACCGCCATCGATGTCCTCCGGTGTAACTGCTCGCCCATACAGTTCAGCATGCCGACGCCGGCTCCTGCTGGCCTGCGCCCCTGGGGCGACAATGATGGGCGTGGTCGAGAAGGGCAAGCCCGCCGAACGCGGAGCGACCGAGGAATCCGGCGAAGGTGCCGATACGAACGGCGGCGCGCGAGTCCTTGAAGTTGCGGGCATCTCGAAGCGCTACGGCGACCTCGTCGCCCTCGACAACCTCGCCTTCGAGGTCCATGCCGGCGAGCTGTTCGGGTTCGTCGGCCGCAACGGCGCCGGCAAGACCACGACCATGCGGATCGCCCTGGGCGTCCTCGCGCCCGATGCCGGCGTGGTGCGCTGGCTCGGCGTCCCCCTGACGTTCGAGGCCCGGCGGCGCATCGGCTACATGCCCGAGGAGCGCGGCCTGTATCCCAAGATGCACGTGGCGGAGCAGCTCGCCTACCTCGGTGAGCTGCACGGGATGACGGGCGGCGAGGCCCGCGACTCCGCTCTCGGCTGGCTCGACCGGTTCGGCCTCGCCGATCGGCGCGATGCCGAGCTCCAGGCGCTCAGCCTGGGCAACCAGCAGCGGGTCCAGCTGGCCGCGGCGCTCGTCTTCGGGCCGGACGTGCTCGTGCTCGACGAACCATTTGCCGGGCTCGATCCGGTCGCCGTCGACGTGATGGCGGGCGTCCTCCGCGAACGGGCCGACGCCGGCGTCCCGGTCATCTTCTCGAGCCACGAGCTCGAGCTGGTCGAGCGGCTGTGCGATCGGGTGGGGATCATCGATCGGGGCAAGCTGCTCGCCTGCGGGACCGTCGGCGAACTCCGAGCCGGGGGGCAGGAGCGCCGCTGGGTCGACGTCCCGGGGGCACGAGCCAACTGGGATCCCGGCGTGCCGGGCGTGCGGTTGGAACAGGCCGACGGCACGCGACGGCTGTTCGAGCTGGATGCCGGCATCGACGACCAGGCGCTGCTCAAGGCGGCGCTGGCCACGGGACCCGTCCGCGAGTTCGAGCGTGTCGAGCCTACCCTCGGCGAAATCTTCAGGTCGGTGATCGACGGGGCCGCGGGATGACTGCCCGGTCCGCTGGTCCGGTTGGAGCGCGCGGCCTGCCGACGATCGTCCTCGTCGCCCGCCACGAGGTCCGCATGCGCATGCGCTCGCGGGTGTTCGTTGGCGGCACGATCGTGATGACGGTCCTGGTCGTGATCGGCATCGTTGCGGCGTCACTCCTCGCCGGCAGGACCACGCCGGTCCGGGTCGGTTTCAGCGGCGATTCCCAGGCGCTCGAACGGTCGTTCTCGGCAACGGCCAAGGCCCTGGGTGTCAACGTCTCGCTGAGCGACATTTCCGACGTCACGGCCGGGACGGCACAGGTAACGGCCGGCACGCTCGACGTGCTCGTGACCGGTTCGTCGAGCGCGCCGACGGCCGTGGCCAAGACCGCGATCCCCGCGAACATCGAGTCGGCCTTGTCCCTGGCTGCGGAGGCGGCGCGCCTTTCCGACGCCGGCCTCTCACCGGCGGCCATCGCCTCGGCCATGGCTCTTGTCCCGGTCCAGCTGCTACAGCCGCCGAGTGCCAAGGACAACGAGAACCTGTTCGCCAGCCTGGCGCTGGGCATCGTGCTCTGGATCGCGCTCGGCCAGTACGGGAACATGGTGGCCCAGGGCGTCGTCGAGGAGAAGGCGACCCGGATCATGGAGATCATGCTCGCCACGATCCGGCCGAGCCGCCTGCTCGCGGGCAAGGTCATCGGGATCGGCCTCGTCGGTCTCCTCCAGCTCACGATCGTCGGGGCGGCTGCGCTTGTCGCGGTCCGGGTGACGAATGTCGCCTCGATTCCGGCCCTCGGCGTGGGCTCGATCCTGGCCGACATCTTCTGGTTCCTGCTCGGCTTCCTCTTCTACGCCACGGCCTACGCCGCGGTCGCGTCCCTCGTATCGCGCCAGGAGGAGGTCCAGAGCACGGTCGCCCCGATCTCGGTCCTCCAGATCGCGGGGTACCTGCTCATGTACGCCGCGATCCCGAATCCGAGTGGCCCCCTCGCCACGGTGTGCTCCCTGCTTCCGCCGTTCAGCCCGATCGTCATGGCGGTGCGGATGGCGGCGAGCGACGTGCCGTTGTGGCAGGTGGCCCTGGCCATTGCGCTGACCCTCGCCAGCATCGCCGGCCTGACCTGGCTGGCGGGCCGCATCTACAGCAACGCCGCGCTCCACCTCGGCACACGGGTGAAGTTCATGAAGGCGTTCCGTGGGTGACGCCGCACCGATCGAAGGAGGAATCAGATGCCACCTCGCGTGAGGGCCCATCCATACCTGACCCTGATGGCGGTCGTCTCCGCGGTCCTCATCCTGGTCGGCCGGATCAACAACCACGACTGGTGGGGCACCTGGGTCGTTGCCGCCGGCATCGCCCTCCTCGTCATTGCCGGCGTCCTCTTCGTCCTCTCGACCCGGCGCTGAGGCGAGGCAACCGGGTAGCCAGAGTTCCCGGGATCGGTACGACCTAGCCGAGAACCGAGCCCGTGAAGTCCTTGGTCAGCGGCCCGATCTCGCCGGCGGGGATGGCCGGCGGCTCGACTTCCTCGGAAACCGTGAGGCGGAACCAGTCCGCGAGCTCGCGGTTCACGACCACCGTCCCGAGCGCGACCCGCTGGGGCTTGCCCGCCGAGATGTATTCGATCCAGGCATCGGTGAGCGGGATCATCGGCTTGCGATGGCGGAAGCTGGCGATCGGATCCGAACCTGGCAACGAGTGGAGGTAGCCCCGGATCAGGTAGGGCTGCGACTGGACCAGGATCGGCCAGGCGCGCGTGTTCGTCCGCTTTGCCCGAGAGCTGTTCGGGCCTGAAGCGTGGACGGCGATCAGCTCATCGCGGGCGACGAGGACGACCGGCGAGCTGACGACGTGACCGTCGGCGAGGCTCTCGAGCTGGACGTCGGTCAGCGCGAACTCGTCGTTCGCATTGAGGAGGTCGCTCAATCGACCGGGGACGAGCTCGACCCTGCCGAAGATCCGACAGTCCGCGGCGTAGGCGACGAAGTCGCCCTGGGCCGGCGCCACCCCGCCCGACAATGGCTCCGAGGGCACGTCAGAGTCGACTCCGAGAGCGAGCTGGAGTCGGCGAGGCAGTCGTCCGATGATCATGCGCCGACCGTAGGCGAGCGTGGCTGCCCCATCGACCCCCTGAAGGTACCGTCGCTGTGGGAGCACTTGACGAACCTCGGCGCGCCGTCCACTGTCCGGGATCGGCCCAATGGCTACGCGGAGCGACCAATGACCCTTGCCCAGCCGCCCGAGCCCTCGACACGGACGAGCGGGCTCGTGATCCGGACCCCCCGGCGCTACGACCTCCGACTGTGGCTCGGGTCGCGCGGCCGAGAAGGCCGGTTTCGCGATGAGGAGATCCGTCTCGCTCGCATCCGGCCGGGTGAACGCGTCCTCGATCTCGGTTGTGGGACGGGTTCCCTGGCCATCGCCGCTGCCCGAGCTGTTGGCCGGGCCGGCACGGTCACCGCGATCGATCCGAGCAATGAGATGCTGGCGCGAGCGCGCTCGAAGGCGCGCCGGGCCCGAGTCGACGCGACCTTCGTGGCAACCGCCGGCGAGGCGCTGCCGTTTCCGGACGCGGGATTCGACGTCGTCCTGATCTCGCTCGTGCTCCATCAGCTCCCGTCGGACGCGCTGCACGGGACGATGGTCCAGGTCCGGCGCGTGCTCAGGCCCGGAGGCCGGCTCTTCGTCGTCGATCTCGGGACGCCCGAGGCGGGCAAGCGGACCGTCCACTCGCACGGCACGCCAGCGTCGGGCGGGGCGAGATTCACGCTTGACGGCCTCGAGATGTTCTTCGACCACCTCGGCCTGCGAGTGGTCGAACGCGGCGATATTGAGTTTCGCTTCCGCAATCTCGAGCCGCTGCGGTACGTGCTCGCGGAGGCTTAGCCAGCGACCGCCGACGGATCGTCGCGGCGGAGCAGGATCCCGAGGTAGTCCCTCCAGGGCCCGACCGCGGCATCGTGCGAGCCGGCGAGACCGGCGAAGATCTGGCCGATGTGGTCGAGATCGTGGACTGCCCACGATGCGAGGAGCTCGCCCAGCGTCACCTCGCCGAGCGTCGGATGGAGGCCCCGGCGATCGAGGTCCGCGTCGGTGACGAGCGCGTCGAGGGCCGCCAGGTTGGTCTCCCGGAGCGCGCCAAAGCGCTCGACGAGCTCACCGAGCGAGGTACCGGCATCCCGTTCCAGCATGGCCAGCCGATCAAAGCGTTGAAATGGTCGGGCGGTTCCTTCCTCGAGGATCAGGCGAGTCCGGGTCATCCAGTCGGTCTGCTCGCCGGTGATCAAGTGGCCCACCACGTCCCGCGGGCGCCAACCGCGGGCCACGTCGGGAGTGTCGGTCCAGACCTCGGGCAGATCGACCAGCAGGCTGCGCAGGACACCCGGAGTGCGCTTGAGAAGCGATGTCGTTTCGAAGACCGAGCTCGTCATTCGGGCTGCCTCGTTTCCACTCGTGATCCGTGATCTGGCACGATCATGATGGCGATGTTCGCCACAGGTTCCTTGACGCGACCACTTGCCTGCGGCTAGTGTCGTTGCAATCGTTTGCGCACTCCGGGGAGTCATCGGGCAATGGACGTCTCCCGGGCGAACGAGGGGATGTTCGCCTCCCTCCACGTTGGATCATTTCGCTGGCTGTGGGCATCAGGGCTCCTCAGCGGCTTCGCGATGTACTCCAGCGTGCTCGTGCTCAGCTGGCTGGCCCTGGGCACCCAGGGCTCGACCCTTGCCGTCGGCGTGCTCCTCGCCGCTCGTGTGCTGCCCCAGCTGCTCTTTGGCATTCCCGCGGGCGCCTTGGCGGACCGATTCTCCCGTTCGCACCTGGTGCTCCTGGCGAATGTCGGCTCAGGCGCGGTCATCGGAGTGCTCGGCCTCGCATCGCTGGCCGGCGCAGTCGGCCTGCCGATCCTCGCCGCCGGTGCGTTCCTGGTCAGCGCCTTTGACGCCGTTCGAGTGACGGCCGGATCGGCGATGGCGTTCGACCTGGTCGGCCCGCGATCCGCGACGAATGCCATCGCCCTGAGCAATCTCGCCGTCCAGGTCGCCGGGATCTTCGCTGGAATCGTCGGTGGGGTTGGCCTGGCCGAGTTTGGCTCGGCGCCCACCCTGCTCGTTGCTGCCGTTGCCTACCTGGGCGGCGCAGGACTCGTGCCGCGGGGCGTCCTGGCTCCCGTGGCCAGGGTAAGCGGAGCCCCGGTGGCCCTTGGACGGGCCGCCATCGCGATCGTGCGGAATCGCCAGGTCGCGCTGATCGCGATCGTCGTTGCCGGAGCCGAGGTGTTCGCGTTCTCGAACATGACGCTTCTGCCGAGCTTCGCCCGCGACGTATTCGGGATCGGTGCCGCAGGGCTGGGCTGGTTCCTGAGCGCACGCGCCCTTGGCGGCACGATCGGGCTCCTGGCGATTGCGACGACCGCGTCGCGCTGGCGCACGGTCGGCTCGTTCGCGTTGCTCGCAGGGGCATTCGGTGTTGCCCTCATCGCGTTTGCCGTGACGCCAGTGCTGGCGATCGCGCTCGTGCTCGCGGGCGTCATCGGAGCCGCGGGGGCCGCGGTGGACGCCATCGGCCAGGCCCAGCTCCAGCACGCCGTGGCCGAAGAGCAGCGCGGCGCCGCCATGGGCATCTGGATGTTCTGCCTCGGACTCGGCCTGGCCGGGCACATCGAGACGGGCCTCCTTGGCGGACTCCTGGGCGCTCCGTTCGCCCAGTCCCTCAACGGGGCGATCCTGATCGTGTTGACAGTCCTCGTCGGTGCCGCCCTCCCGGCGGTCTCAGGTCGCTCCCGGGCGTCCCTGAAGGCCGCACCCGACCCGACCGGGCAGGCTGTAGGCCCGACTGCCGATCCGTAGGTGCGCCAACCCGGCTACGCGGTGTAGTCGTCGAGTGGCATTCGGTTGCCCGACGACGTACCCTACCGAAGCGCCCGGGGGGACCGGCCGCGACGCGGCCATCGACCGCGCCAGAACTCCTGGAGCCCGACTGAGGAGTTGCAATGGTCCGGTCGTCTGTCGGCGCGCGCCTCGCCACCATTGGAGTTGCGACGCTCCTCGTCGCCGGGTTGTTCGCCCAGGCGGCCCCGGTCCTGGCTGCGACACGGGGTCATGCCTCGCCGCTCACCTCGAGTCTGCACGTGCTGGCGACCCACCCTGGGAGTCGCGGAACGATTGACGTCAGGGCACTCTTGGCCCGCCCGGCGGCCAAGATCCCGTTCAGTCCGGCCGCGGCGAGTGCCGTTCTGGGCCGGCTCGAGGCCAACGCCCGTGCTGCCCGCAAGGCCGCGGCGGGCAACGCAAACGCGAAGCCGGCGGTCATCGGTTCACCTCCGCCCGACCCGGTCACCGACTCCGGCGCGCCTGCTGCAACGATCCCCGTGGCCGCAACGGGCCAGACGGAGGCGGGCTCCGTTGAGCCGCCGGATCCAGGAATCGCGGTGGGACCGGATATGTTGATCCAGTCGGACAATATCTCGTTCCGATTCGACGATCGGGCCGCCAGCGGTTCCATTGCCCCAGTCTCGATGCCTGACTTCTTCGCGCTCCCTGAAACCTTCGGGTTCGAGACGTTTGACTCCGATCCCAGGATCCATTTCGACACGCTTCGGCAGCGCTGGATCGCCTCCGAGGTGAGCTGGGACTGCGCGTTGTATCCGTTCGATGGGGTCACGCCGAGCTTCGGCCACGGCTACCTCGACTTTGCAATCTCAGACACTGCGGATCCCCTCGGATCGTGGCAACTAGCCTCCTTCGAATCGACCGATGCCTTGCCCGATCAGCCGAGCTTCGGGACGTCCACGGACAAGCTGGCCTTCACCACGAACAGCTTCGCCATGGGCTCGGGCGGCGGGCCCTTTGACCCGGGCTGCGCGAGTGGCGTCTATCGTGGGAATGAGCTGAGTATCATGGACTGGGCCCAGCTCGTGCCGCATTTCAACCCTGCGAATGTCGACCCGAGGTCGTTCATCGATCCATTGACGTTCGACCTGCGGGTGGCCGTGCAGGAGCCCGTCAGCTCGTCCGACCTGCGTTTGATCGCATCGCTCAGTGCCACGACCGCGAGCGACATCGATTACCTCGAGTTTTCCGGATCGGCGGCCCACGCGACGCTAACCGGCAACGAATTCGACCTGACAACGGACTTGGTCGTTCCCGAATTCCTCGATCCGCCCAACCCCCAGCAGCCCGGCGGCGACCTGACGAGTGTGATCGACGGCGGGCCGGATGACGTGATCTTCCAGGCCGGCAAACTCGCCTTTACCTCGACGTACCCGTGCACCCCGACGGGCGATACCGTGACTCGAGACTGCATGCGAGTCGTCACGCTCTCCAACGCGAACCCAGCCGTCGAGCCGACGAGGCTCGGTGACACGCTGCTCGGATCGAACGGGTTCGACATCTCGTTCGGTGGGATCGCCTGGTCCGGCAACGGGGTGCTCGATGCCGTGTACACCCGGTCCTCATCGACGTCGGATGCGTCCTCATTCGCCCAGTACAACCTGCCCGCGGATACCCCGATCTCGTGGAGCAGTCCGCAACTGCTGACAGCCGGCGCGGCGCAGTACACGGGCACGCGCTGGGGCGACTACACGATTCTCGCCACCGACCCCCAGGATCCCAACGCCTCCTGGGTCGGTGACCAATACGCCGCCGGCGATGGCACCTGGGCGACGACGATCCACGAGCTCGTCGTCGGCGGCGCCGGCGAGGGCTACACGCCGATCACCCCGGTCCGCGTCCTCGACACTCGCGGGCCGACCCCGATCGGGCTGTCCGGCGCGTTCGCGGCCAACGTCGCCCGGACGTTCACCGTCGCCGGCTTCGCCGACCCGACCAGCCACGTCGTCGAGATCCCGGCCAACGCGAGCGCGATCA
>JANWLH010000028.1 GCA_025450915.1 Candidatus Limnocylindrales bacterium
CGCCGACCGGCGCTACCTCTCGCAGGCCTCGATGGCCCTCCTTGACCACCCCATCGATGATGGTCTGCCAAAGGAGGTGGGACGAGCGACGACGGCTCTACTGGCGTCCTGAAGCGACGGCACCGACAACCGCGCTGAGGATCACGACCGATCGCTCAATTTCCACCACTCCACGGGACACGACCAGGTGCCGAGTCCACGCCCGGGCGGCTCGACGCTCGCCCAGTCAGGACTTGGCCTTCGATTCTTGCCGGATACCGACGCCCGTGCTGCTATGCACAATCTCGGGCGAGATTCGGATGATTCGGGACAGCGAGCCGGGCAAGCCACCCACGACCGGACCGCAGACGGCGCTCGATCCGGCCTGCTCGGAGTCGGTTCGTCGCATACGAGCATGTCGGCCGATATTCGGCAAGTTCGGGCACTCGAGCCGGACCGCCGACGGCCGGATCGCCGACCCACCAACTCGGAGGCGCGGGCGCCGAGGATGCCTTCGGCGACGGGCTGAAACCTTTCCGACGCTGGGTGTCTCTACCTCTGTAGGGACCGAGCTATGGAGAATCCTTTGCGTCTGAAGGGCCATACCCTCATCGCGCTGGCGGCGATTGTCATCCTGGCGATCCTCTACGCGACGGACCAGGTCGTGCCGGCCTCATCTGCTCGCGAGGCGCAGCTTCGAATCTGGCTCGCCGCCCGGGCCTGCGGGATCACCGCCCTCGTGCTGCTGACGGCCCAGGTCGTCCTGGGCCTGGTCCTGAGCCACCCGACGAACCAGTCGACGTGGAAGCTCTCGAAGCGCCTCTTCCCATGGCACGAGAACCTGTTCGTCTTCACGGTCTCGTTCGTGGCCGTCCACGTCGTCTTCCTGGTGCTCGATCCGTACGCCGGGGTGGGCATCGGCGGCGCCCTCGTACCGGGCCTCTCGAGCTACCGGACCGTGCCCGTGGCCGTTGGCGTCGTGGCCTTGTACGCCCTGGTCTTCACCGGGCTGACCGCGCGCTATCCGAAGCGGCTGCCGACCGGGTGGTGGCTGAAGATCCACCGCTTCTCGCTCGTCGTGCTGGTCGCGGCGTGGCTGCACGGCGTCCTCTCCGGGACCGATACCCAATCCTTCCTGCCGATCTACGTGGCGATCGGCGTCGCCCTCATCGGTACCGCGGGCTATCGCTACTGGGTGGTCCGCCGGGCGCGCGGGGCGCTCCGGGCACCACTCCACCCTTCCAGCGGAGGCATCGAGCCATGAAGATCCAGATCCGGCGCAGCCTGGTCGTCGCCGCGGCGGGCGCCAGCGTCGTGATGGGCGGGGTTGCGGTCGAGACGGCCGCCGCGTGGGTCAGGACGACGGTTCCCACGAGTGCCCCCAGTCTCAGCGCCGCCGACATCCAGAATCAGCTCGCGGCCGAGGAGGCCCGGTCCGCGGCCCTCCAGGCGCAGGTCGACGCCCTGCTCGCCCAGGCCGGCCAGTTCCATGCCGCGCTCGGCGCGGCCAGCGACCGGATTGCCGGCGACGTCCAGCAGGCAGCAGGCCTGCGCGCCCAGCTCGCTGCCGAGGAGAAGAAGCTCGCGGCCCTGAAGGCGGCGGCCGCCAAGGCTGCAGCCCAACGACCGGCCGCCACGCCGCCGCCGACGCACTCCACGACCGGCGCGTCGGGCGGGTCCGGCGGTGGGGACGATGGTGGCGACTGAGCGGCGACCCGTTCATCTCCTGGGGATCGTCGGCCTCAGCGCCGCGATCTACGCCGTCAACCTCGCCGTCATCACCGAGCTCCAGGCGGCCGGTGACAGCCAGGTCACGGCTGCACAGGCCGGCAACCGGACCGCCCTCGACGTCCTGCGCGTGACCAACGCCCGGGTTGCCGGCGAAGTACAGGCAGCGACCGGCAATCTCAGGACGACGAATTCGTTGTATCTCGATGCGACGCAGGCACTGATCAGCCTCGAGGCCCGCCTGGCGGGCCTCGGCAAGTCGGCCAGCGCGCTCCAGGCGCTGCCCGCGTTGCCCAGCGTGAG
The DNA here is from genome assembly GCA_025450915.1 of Candidatus Limnocylindrales bacterium. Classification (GTDB taxonomy): domain Bacteria; phylum Chloroflexota; class Limnocylindria; order Limnocylindrales; family CSP1-4; genus Palsa-1033. Next base: position 2,011 of record JANWLH010000028.1, read on the forward strand.
CAGCGGTTCGCTCAAGGCCCCCGTGATCCACGCGACGACCGGTGCTTCGGGCGCCAAGCCGTGAGCGAGGCGAGCTCGTTCAGCACGCGGAGCATGGGCTCGCCGCTGCGACTCCAGGTGACCGGCTCCACGATGGCCGGCGTCGCGCCCGCGGACGGCTTGTGGGCCCAGGCGGTCGACGAGTTCAGGGTCGTTGACGCCGAGTTGTCGTGCTATCGCTCCGACAGCCTCCTCGGCCGCCTCAATGGATCAGCCGGCAGCGATACCTGGTTTGTCGCCTCGGACCGCCTCTACGGATTCCTCGCGCTCGCCGATCGGGCCCGGCGGCAGACCCGTGGCCGCTTCGATCCGCGAGTCCTGCCGGCTCTCGTCCGCCTGGGCCACCCCGGCCTCATCGCGCCGGCCGAGCGGCCAGCGACCGGCGAGTCCGGCGGACCAGGTTCAAGAACCACCTGGCTCTTCCGGGATCCCCGTCGTCGTCGCGTGAGGCTGCGCAGCGCGGTGGATTCGGGCGGGCTGGGCAAGGGCCTCGCCTTGCGCTGGGCAGGCCGGCGATTGGCCCCGCAGCTCGCCGGGCGCGGGGCGCTGCTCGAGGCCGGCGGTGACATCGCCGCCTGGGGCTCCGCGCCGGACGGTCACCCGTGGCAGGTCGGGGTCGAGGATCCCGGCGGAACCGATGAGCCGCTCGCCGTGGTCAGCCTCGGGGATGGGGCGATCAGCACGTCATCGATCGCCCGCCAGCACTGGGTCGCACCGGACGGCCGGCCGGCCCACCACCTGATCGATCCCCTGACCGGCGAGCCCGGCGGTGACGGACTCGCGGCCGTCACGGTCGCCACGAGTGACCCGGCGTGGGCCGAGGTCTGGTCGAAAGCCCTGTTCCTCGAGGGTGCGCGACGGATCGGCGACGAGGCCCGGCGGCGCGGCCTCGCCGCCTGGTGGGTCGAGGCCGACGGGACCCTGCGGATGACTCCCTCCGCGCGCCTGCGAACGATCTGGTCGGCGAGGTGATGGCGCCGATCTTGCCCGGCAACCCTGGATTCCTGCCGGATAGCGCTGCCCATGCTGTTGTGCGCGAACCTGGGCGAATCTCGGGCGGCCCGACAGGCTGAACCTCGCGGGCCGTGCACGGATCGCGCAAGCAAGCCGGTCGAATCGACCGCGGCGACCCGGATTCCTCGCTCAGCAGCACGCCGGCCGATATTCGGCAAGTTCGGTCGGAGTCGCGGACCGCGAGCTCGCCCTCGAAGCCAGAACACGACCTGGATCGAGCGGATGGCTGGTTGCAGCCGTTGGCGCCATGAAGCGCGACTTGGCTCGCGTTCTGGCGGCGGGCTGGTCCATGGGCGCCGGCCTTACGCATGGGCGGTGCCAATTCGCAAACTGAGCGAACCTTCTCGCCGGGTCGTTCGTCTGTATGGGGGATGAAGGTCATTGGCGAGGATGCGTTGAGCTCGGGCCCCAGGCCGGTCGTTCCGCTGCGGGGTGCCCAGACCGCCGAGGCGCGCTTCCGCTCGCTCGCTTCGGGTGAGCTCGATCGCTCGTATCGCCTGGCCGGGCTCCTGATGGGCAATGCGGCCGATGCGGAGGATGCGACCCAGGAGGCCCTTCTGCGGGCGTGGTCGTCGCTGGCGTCGCTCCGCGACCCGGCCGGCTTCCAGGCCTGGTTCGATCGAATCCTGGTGAACGTCTGCCGTGACCGGATGCGCCGCCGGAGCCGGATCCAGTTCATCGACCTCGAGGGCTCCGAAGATCGGGGCTCGCCCTACGACCCCTTCGCCGCGTTCATCGAGCGCGACGCGATCCTCCAGGCGATGACGGGCATGCGCGATGAGTGCCGCCGGGTCGTCGTCCTCCACTACTGGGCCGACCTGCCGCTGGCGGACGTCGCTGCCCGCCTGGGCCTGCCCCTGGGCACGGTCAAATCCCGGCTGTCCGAAGGCCGCGAGCACCTGCGCACGTCAGCCGTTCGATCGGCCGACGGGAAACGAGGCTGACATGGACGATCTCGATCGCGACATCCGCGACGCATTCCACGGACGGCAGCTGCCCGCAGCGCCTGCGAGCCTGCTCAGCTCGCTCGACACCTTGCCGCGTCGCCAGGCGCGACCCGGATCGGGCGCCTTCCGGCTGGTCCTTGGCCTGGCGGCGACGCTCGCCGTCCTCATCGTGGCCGCGGTCGCCGTGAGCATCGGCTCGCATTCGCTGCCACCGGCAGGGTCGCCGGGACCCTCGCAGCCGGCGGTCATCGAGCCGTCCGTCGAGCCGTCCACGTCGGTCGTGCCCTCGTCGGCCGCGCCGGTTTCGCCGCCCCCTTCAGCGGCTCCCACGCCGACGCCCACGCTCGTGGCGACCGCCCCGCCACCGACGCCGACGCCCGCGGCCAACGCAGGACCCGCCGAGATGATTGACCTTGAGCACGGCTGGGCCGTCGGCGACCAGCGTCTGCTGCTGACCGCTGATGGCGGCTCAACCTGGCGTGATGCGAACCCGCCGGCCCCCACCCAGGGTGGCTTCCCTGCGAATCTCCTGAACGCTCACTTCGTCGACCCGGATCACGGCTGGGTGGCATTTGCCGAGCCGTTCAAATCGGCCACCGACCCGGGCTTTGGCCGGATCGACGTATGGCGGACGACGAACGGCGGCCAGACCTGGGCGAAGGCCGAGTTGCCCAAGGCCAAGATCAACAACGACGGCGACGTCCTCGGGCCATTCAGCTTCGACTTCCTCGACGCGACCCACGGCTTCGCCTTCCTGTCGGGCAACTACGTGCACTCCGATGGCGACAGCGACCTCTACTACACGGCGGACGGTGGTCAGACCTGGTCGGCCGACCGCCCGACGGGCCCGCGCTCTGCCGGCGTGGAAGGTTCGTCGATCTCCTTCGCCACAGCCAACGACGGCGTCATCGCGGGGACTCCGGGAGGATCCGGGATCTCCGTAACGCAGGACGGTGGCAAGACCTGGGCGGACGCGTCGATTGCGGCCCTGGCGAGCTTCGGTGGCGACATCCGGCTCTTCAGCAAGCCTGTGTTCTTCGACTCGCGCAATGGGCTTGTCGCGGTCCGCCTCCAGAGCGCCAGCCAGAGCGTCACGAGGATCTACCGAACGACCGATGGAGGATCGTCCTGGTTGTACGTCACCCCGATCCCCGGATCCGGCGCGCTGATCGTCGAGATCGTTGACGCGCAGC
>JANWLH010000029.1 GCA_025450915.1 Candidatus Limnocylindrales bacterium
CCTCGTTCGGCCGGCTGTACGCCGCCAACACGGCCGGCGCGATCGTGGGCACGATTGCCGCAGGCTTCGTCCTGATCGAGCTGCTCGGACTGACCGGGACGCTGTTGGTCGGGGCGGCGTGCTCGGCCGTGGCCGGGATTGCTGCATTGATCCTCGACTGGCGTCTGGGCGAGCTGCCGCCCCTCTCGGCCCCGGCCTCCGAAGCTGGGGCACCGACGACCTCCACTCCTCGTCCCCGCGTTCGGCTGGCCCTGATCGTGGCCTATGTCTCAGGACTGACCTCGCTCGGCTACCAGGTCCTGTGGACGCGACTTCTCGCCTCCGGGACCGGTGATTCGACGTACGTCTTCACGACGATCCTGACGATCTTCCTGATCGGCCTCGCGCTCGGCGCGGTCGCGTTCAACCTCTTTCGGACGCGCATCCAAACAATCAACCTCCTGGCGCTCGGCCAGGTCGTAATTGCGTTCCTCGTGCTTCTCGGGATGGTCGGCGGAGTGGGTCGCGGCGTCACGGGGCTACTGGGCCTGTCCCGGGATTTCAGCAACCTGTTCACCGACTTCGCGATCCCGGTCATCCTCGTGGTCCTGCCTGCGACCTTCGTGATGGGCCTGACGTTTCCGGCCGCGTCGGCCCTGATCGCCGATCCCGACGGCCACGTTGGCTCGAACTCTGGTCTCCTCCTCTCCGCAAACACGCTGGGCGCGATCACCGGCACGTTCCTCATCCCGTTCTTCGTCATCCCGCTGGTTGGCTCGCCCGTGGCCCTTGGGTTCATCGCCTGCCTTAACGCAGGCATGGGCATTGCCCTTGCCTTTGGCGGGCGGATTCAGGCGCAGCTGCCGCGCCTCGTGACCGGTGGCGCCGGGATCGTCATGGCCGCTGTGCTTGTCGTTGGCCTGGCCGCGGGCAACCTCTTTGTCGATCCCAACATCTCCCGCGTGGAGCGTGCGGGCGGCACCATCGTCGCTTCGGAGGAGGATGACATCGCCTCCGTCCAGGCCGGTTCACTCGGAGGGCATCAGCAGCTGTGGGTGACGGGGACGTCGATGACGCTGCTCACGGTCGACGTCAAGCTCATGCCAATCCTGCCGCTGATCCTCCGACCGAATTCGTCGAAGGACCTGACCGTTGCCTTCGGGATGGGCTCGGCCTGGCGGGCGGCCCTGAACGCCGGGCTCACCGCCACCGCCGTCGAGCTGGTCCCGTCCGTGCCCGGGATGTTCGGGGTCTTCTACCCGGACGCGCCAGAGGTGCTCGCCAATCCCAAGGGCAACATCATCATTGCCGACGGCCGGAACCACGTGGAGCTGACCACCGACACCTACGACATCATCGTGACCGACCCGCCGCCGCCGATCGAGACCGCCGGGGTCTCGGTGATCTCATCGCTCGAGTACTACCAGGCCGCCAAGGCCCGGCTCAATCCGGGCGGCGTGATGATGCAGTGGATCCCGTACGGCCAGACGCTGGCCGAGTTCAAGGACCACGTCCGGACGTACGCATCGGTCTTTCCCCACGTGATCCTCGCCTTCGGACCGGGCGGCAACGGCCTGTACATGCTCGGCTCCAACGATCCGATCTCGTTCGATCCCGCGTCGATCGCAGCGGTCCTGGGCAGGCCGGGTGTCGTCGAGGACCTCTCGTCGGCGTACGACTCGCCGGCCCACGACCTGGCCGGCTGGGAGGCCGAGATCCCGTCGCTGATCTGGCTCCAGGGCGATCAGGTCAAGAAGTTCGCCGGTGTCGGGCCGATGGTCACCGACGACCGCCCGCTGCCTGAGTACTTCCTCTTGCGTCGCCTCTTCGGCAAGCCTTCCCCGTTCATCAACGAGACCCTGCTCCGGGCGCGAACGCCAAAACCCTGACGCCGCCCGATCGGCACGTCGAGTTGGGCTAGCGCTCCCGGCTGCGCCGCGTGAGGGCCTGGCGACCGGCTCGTCAGCGCTTGCCTAGTAGCCGGGCTTGCCGGTCGAGCTCGGGACCGGGACCGGTCCGCCCATCGTGGCGACGAGGAAGCCGTTCACGCCTTCGCCGGTGACGTCGCCGGGCTTCGTATCGCCCTTCCAGCCGTACAGGGGCAGGCCCAGATAGGTGACTTGGACCGTGCCGTCGGCCCGGGTCAGGGTTGCGAATGTCCCGGTGACCCCCGTCCCGGCAGTTGCCTGACCCCCGGCAGCCACGGTCAGTGGCGGCCAGGCCACGGCGCATTGGCCGGTGCAGGTCGACGAGGTCGCGCTGTCACCGGTGTGGGTGTAGAGCGTCAGGCCGCTCGGAGCGGTGAGGTAGGAGCCCAGGCTCGGGTCTGTGGCCGAGCCGACGACGACGCTGGCTGCGGCGGAGGCAGGCGCAGAGGCCGGCGGGGTGCTCGCCGCGGGCGGCTGGCTCGGCGGCGCCGCGGTGGCGCCGGTGCCGGTGCAGGCGGCGAAGAGGACGGCACCCATGAAGAGGCCGATCAATGAGCGTCGAGCGGGCATCCGGGACCCTCCATGCAGTGCAGGCAACGAGACGCAGGTGCGCAATGATCGTACGTCGCAGGGGTCAGGCCCGGTTCTCAGAAGCAGATCCCATTGCAGTAGTTGATCAGGTAGTAGTCGTCCCAGTTCGCCTCGACCCCGGGCGGGCTGTGGACGAGCTGGACGCCCTCCGCGCCCTGGTAGTTGGCGACGCCCTGGACGTTGCCGGTCCACAGGGCGCCTGAGTTCGGATAGGTCGACGCGAGGCGCAGATTCCAGGGACCGAGGGTGCTCGGGCAGATCTGGCCGGTGATGCTCCCTCCGATCGTGATCCCGTTGTTCGTGCCGCTCGCCGTCACCGTCCACGGCGTGCAGGCGCCGAACGGCTGGGTGGTGGTCGGCGCGATGCTGTAGATCGTGTTGCCCGGGTGCCAGGTGGTCTCGAAGGCCACGCCCTGGAGGTGGAGGCCGAGCGGTCCTTGCCACGAGGTCAGCGAGGCACTCGCCCAGTACTCATTGGACAGGTACCAATCGCCGCCGGAGGCATGCTTCTTGTAGACGTTGTTGCAGCCCGCGCCCTGGATGGCCCCTCCGAGAACGTTGACGTTGATGCACGTCGAGGCCCACGGGATCCCTCCTGCCGGGACCGGCGCGGCGCTGGCCCCGGCCGTCAGGATGGTCGCGGTCCCGGAAGCGCTGCCCGGAGCGAGACCGAGGTCGGCAAGAACCACGGCCTGGCTCGGCCCGGCACGATGCGACTTCGGCGCGCCGGCGCTCAGGCCGATCAGGATGGCGCCGCGACCGCGCGCATCGGGCGGCAGCACCTGGATCGCGGCGGCCGCGCCGGGCAGCCCGGCGACGCGGACCGTCCCGAGGCTGCCCCGGAACGTCGCCACGATCGTTCCGTGGCCCGTCGCGACCTCGCCGACCGGCGCGAGGCCGGGCGTCCTGCCGACGAGCGCGATCAGGCCCGCGGGTGGTGCCCCGGCGTTCGCCGGCGCCACCGCCCCAACGGCCATGACCACGGCGGCCCCGGCGGACACGAGACGTGCCTTCGTCCTCACACCAGATCTCTCTTCCCCGGCGAGCATCCGGCGGCATGCGACGGCCAAGTGGCGGGCCGGCCGGCGGGGAGGAATCTGACGATAGGCCGCTGTTCTTCATCGCCGCTTACGCGACATGACGATTCGTCATGAAATTCGGCCCGTCCGGGAGCCACACTCCGCGCACATCGCGCCCCAGCCCTGAAGGACGTGTCGCTCATGCTTGCCCGCTATCGAAGCGCAGCGGTCCCATTGGCAGTGGTCGCAGCCGTCGTCCTGTTCTACATGGTCAATCCGTGGTTCTACCCAGCCGTCGGCTCGACCGAGCGGGGGATGGCCTCGGTAGCCTTCTGGATCCTGATGATCGGCGTCCTCGTGCTCCTGTTCGAGGACCGCAAGGCGCCCCTGCTGAGTCGATCGAGGTTGAAGGTCCCGACTTCGCGCACTACCTGTTCAGCAATACCCGGGCTGGGCTCATCTGGCTGCCGATCCGCCTGTTCCTCGGCTTCGAATGGCTGATCGCCGGCTGGGACAAGCTGACCGGCACGGGCTGGGTCGACGGCGGTGCCTCCTTGCTCGGCTACTGGAAGAGCGCCGTCGCGGTCCCAGCCACAGGTCATGCGGCCATCACCTTCGAGTGGTACCGCAGCTTCCTGCAGCTGCTGATCAACAACAACGCCCAAACCTGGTTCGGATGGTTGATCACCATCGGCGAGATGGCGATCGGCCTGGGCCTGCTCCTGGGTGTCCTGACCGGAATCGCCGCCTTCTTCGGGGCCACGATGAACATGTCCTACCTGCTGGCCGGCTCGACCTCCACGAACCCGGTGATGTTCGCGTTCGCGATCGGTCTGATCCTGGCCTGGAAGGTCGCCGGGTACTACGGCGTGGACCGCTACCTGCTGCCCCGGCTGGGCGTCCCGTGGAATGCCCGTCCGCGCCGCGGATCGGGTCCGCCGGTCGTCAGTCCAGCTCCCGCCTGAGGCCACGCCCTGATCGGCCCCGCCTGCCTCCGGTGACCGGCGCGGGTCATACTCCGAGGGTGCAAGCCCCTTCCCGGTGACCGTGCGGGCGGCCTGGTCGCTGCGTGCCCTCTACTTCGCGATCGGTTTGTGGACCGCCGCGATCGCCCCGTTCATCTCGGTGATCCTGCGCGAGCGGGGCTTCGATCCGGCGGCAATCGGCCTCGTCTCGGCGATCAGTGCGATCGCGGTCATCGCGATCATCCCGGGCTGGGGCCACCTCGCCGACGTCCTCGTCGGCCGGGCGCGGGCATTCCGGATCGCTCTCCTCCTGGCCGGCGGCGCGGCGGTCGCCCTGCTCCTGCCGTTGCCGGCGATCGTCATCGTGGCCAGCCTGGCCAGCTTCGCGATCTTCGTGGGCCTGTTCAACTCGCTCAGCGACGCCCTGGCCGTCGATGCGCTGACGGTGCCCGACCGGCAATACGGCGCGTTGCGGGCGCTCGCGAGCCTGTCGTTCGCGATCGGCGTCGTGGCGGTCGGGTTCGTCTACAACTGGGCCGGCTACGGTGCGGCCTCGTTCGTCGGGCTCGCCTGGACGATCGTCCTCTTCGTGCTCGTCGGCCAGGTCGCCGACCGGACCCACGACTCGGCGTTCCGGCGGTCGTCGGCGCTCGGTGACGGCCGGGTCGCCAGTCGATTCGGCTCGGTCGGCCGGGCGTTCGCGACCCAGCCGCGGCTGCTCGGCGTGCTGGCCGCGTTCACCCTCGCCTGGGGCGGGGTCCAGGGCGCGGTGACGTTCGTCTCGATCCGGATCGTCGAGCTCGGCGGCCATCCGTCCGACGTCGCCCTCACGTTCGGGATCTCGGCCCTCGCCGAGGTACCCGGCCTCGTCCTCGCCAGCTGGCTCGGCCGGCGAATCGGCCTGCGCGCCCTCTCGGCAGGCTCGCTGATCGGCTTCGGGTTGTGTATCGCATCGTGGGCCTTTCTGCCCTCGCCGGACGCGATCAACGCCACCCGGGTGCTCACCGGGCTGTGCTATGGGTCGTTCACCGCGGCCCGGGTCCTGCTCGTCGCGCGCCTGCTGCCGTCCTCTCTCCAGGCCACCGGGCAGGGCCTGGTCCAGGCGGCCACGATGGGGATCGGCACCGTCCTCGGCACGGCGATCGGCGGCGTCGCCTACGGCGGCTTCGGGGCAGCCAGCTTCTTCCTCGGGGCCGCCGCGGCCGCGATCATCGGCGGGGTCTGGACGGTCGTGGTCCTCTCCGGGTCGATCGGCGCGCGCGACGAGGTGGGGACGCCTGACGCCCCGATGACGACGTGATCACGGGACGATATATTTCTGATCAATGACCGCTGAATCGAACGAGGCGCGCCGAGCCCTGCTCCTCGTAGATCGACCCCTCGTCGTCAGCCTGATCGAGCTGACCCTCAATCATGGCTTGTTCATCGTGCGTGCGGTCAACGGCCTCGAGCAGGCGGAGGACGTCCTCGCCAGCTGGACGCCCGATCTCGCGATCATCGACATGGAGCACGACGACGCGACGGCCCTGCTCGCCCGGCTGGGGGCCACGAACACGTTGCGCAAGAGCGTGACGCCGGTTCTCGGACTCACCCGGCGGGGCGACCTGCGCACGAAGCTCCGGGCATTCGATCTCGGCGTCGACGACATCCTGACCGTGCCGTTCTCGCCCGAGGAGCTCCTGGCGCGCTCGATCGTGATCACCCGGCGATCGTCCGGCATCGATCGGATGATCGTGCCCACGATCCGGCTTGGCGAGATGGAGATCGACATCGTTCATCGCGAGGTCCGCGCCGGGAGCTCCGTCATCCACCTCAGCAGCATCGAGCAGAGCCTGCTGTACCTGCTCGCCAGCCGCAGCGGCCGGGCCGTGTCCCGCGAGGAGATCCTGGACGCGGTCTGGGGTGCCGACTTCGTCGCCGAGAGCAACATCGTCGATCGCCACATCCGAAGTCTGCGGATCAAGCTCCAGAACGATTACCGCCATCCGCGCTTCATTGCCACCGTGGCTGGCGAGGGCTACCGCTTCGTCCCGACCTTCACCAACGCCGGTTGGGACGCGGCCGACGCGAGCGAGCCGGCGCCCGCCTGACGAAGCTGCCTGGCGAAGCCGCATGACGGGCCGTAATGACGGCCCGATACCGAGCCGACATCGTATGGCCCAAGGACGTCCGCTAACCCTCCACTCTACGCGGACACCCTGACGAAGCGACCCGCACCTTGGTGCGGGTCCTTCGTTTCCGGGGCCGTGACTCTCAGCGCCGAAGCCTGCGCATGGCCTCCGCGAGGTCGGCCTTGCCCGCCTCGTCGAGTCCGGCGATCGCCCCGGCCTGGTCGGCCTCCGAGCGGTTCTGGCTCAGCTTGGCCTTCGCCTCGATCCGCTCGATCAGCAGCTCGACTCCGACGATCGCTCGAAGCTGGCCCGCGAAGTACTCCGGCGGGGCGTCGTCGACCGACCAGGGCTCGGCGCGGAACGCCTCGTGGCGGACGGTCAGCCGCCGAACGAGGGCCTCGAGCCAGGTCACGTCATCGTGAATCACCAGCCGGCCGTAGACGTGCGCCGTGACGTAGTTCCAGGTCGGGACGACCCGGCCGTGCTCGCGCTTCGTCGCATACCAGGCCGGCGAGATGTACGCATCAGGACCGCGAACGATGACCATCGACGTGCCCAGCGCCGGTTTCCGCCACTGATCGTTGTTGCGGGCGACATGGCCGACCAGGGCACCCAGCTCGCCAACGTCCGGCCGGCTGCCGGGTGGGTCGTACAGGAAGGGCAGCATCGTCGCGATCAGGCCGTCCGCCGTGTTCGTGATCAGGTCCGCCGCTCCTTGATGTTCGAGGAGCTCGCGGAGTGTCGCCTCGTCCGGCTTGAAGTGGGCGGGGATGTACACGGGACCTAGCCGCTGACCAGTCGGCCGTCGCGCAGCTCGACGACCCGATCGGCAACGTCGAGCATCGCTGGATCGTGTGTCGCGACGATCGCGGTGACGTGCTCGGAGCGGACGCCCTGGAGAGCGACGACCTCGACGTCGGCCACGCTGTAGATGCGGACGAGGTTGTCGCAGGCGACGATGTCGCCATCGGGTCGGAGAGCCGTCACGATCACTCGATTCAATCCCGGACTGCCGTTGCCAGCTGCGTCTGCCGCTCGAGCACGGTCGAGAGTAACGTCGCAGCAAGGATCAGCGCCAGCGTCAGGGCCGCGATTCCCAGGAGCCGGCCCAGGTCGGCCGCGGCGGGCTCCAGGGCCCCGACACCAAGAACCGCGGGCAGCCCGAGGCCGGGGCCGAGAGGCCCAGGATCTGGAGCCTGGCCGTCTCGGCGCGGACCCGCTGGGCCGCCAGCCGCCCCAAACCCACGCCCGCGCCGACCGTCGCCAGTGACATCGCCGGAGACCGTACCCGGGGGTTGGGCCCGTCAGGCCCCGTTCACGATCGTCGCCAGGGCGCCGACCAGGACGCCGACGGCGGCGAGCAGGAGGCCGCCAGCGATCATTGCCCGAATCGCCGGCGGATCATCGGACAGGTTGCGCAAGCGCCGCCCGGCGCTCCAGATCAGGCCGATGAGCAGGATGACCAGCCCGAGGGTGATCAGGCCGTATCCCGCCAGGACCCCCAGGTTCAGGCGCACGAGCTCCAGCGCCCACCTCCTCCTCGTCGCGTCCCGTCCCCGTCCGCCGGCCATCTACCGGTCGGCCATCTGCCATTCTGGGGTGAAACCGCGATGGGCACGCGGTCCGTAGGACTGATGGCCAGTGGCCCTTTGGCCCGCGATCTGCCAATCTCATGCGGTCACTGCCCACGACCAGCCGGAGTCACCGAACATGGGTTCCCGCCGGGCCGCCCGCATCTCCCGCGGGGGCCGTCGCCTTACCGGGTGGGGCGCTGTCGTCCCGTTCGTGCTGTTCGCGGTCCTTGCCGCGACGTCTCCGGGCCTGGCCAGCGCCGAGACGGGCACGGGCGCTTCGGCGGCGAATCTGCCCATCCAGGCGCCGGTCGCCACGCCTGCATTCCGGGCCGTCTGTCCGCCGACCGCGGCGCCGGGCAGGGTGACCTGCTTCGCGCTCGTCCGGACTGACGTGGCGCCGATGGCCCGGGCGGCGGTCGGCCCCGGCTCCGCGCCCGGCGGCTACTCGCCGGCCGACCTTCGCTCGGCCTACGCCCTGACGGCGGCGGCGGCGAGCAACGGCGGCGGGATCACGGTCGCGATCATCGACTTCTCCAACCTGCTCACGGCCGAATCAGACCTGGCCGCCTACCGGAGCCAGTTCGGCCTCGGCGCGTGCACGACGGCCAACGGCTGCTTCAAGAAGATCGACGAACACGGCGGGACGAACTATCCCGCGACGGATGACAACTGGGGCGTCGAGATCGCCCTCGACATCGAGATGGTCTCGGCGATCTGCCCGAAGTGCCACATCCTCCTCGTCGAGGCCTCCAGCACGCAAGTGACCGACATGGGCACGGCCGTCAATACGGCCGTGAGCAAGGGCGCCACGGTCATCTCGAACAGCTACGGCGGCGCTGACCAATTGGGCGAGGCCTCATGGGACAGCGCCTACTACAACCACCCGGGGATCGCGATCACAGCAAGCACCGGTGACAACGGCTTCGGCGTCCAGTTCCCGGCCGCTTCGCCCCACGTGACGTCGGTCGGCGGCACGAGCCTGGCCCCTGCCGGCAACGCCCGGGGCTGGACCGAGACGGCCTGGGACGGGGCGGGCAGCGGCTGCTCGGGGTTCGAGGCCAAGCCCTCGTTCCAGCACGACGCGGGTTGTTCGAACCGAACCGTCGCGGACGTCTCGGCGGTGGCCGACACGAACACGCCCGTCGCGATGTACGTCGGCGGCAGCTGGATGGAGGTCGGCGGCACGAGCGTGGCGGCGCCGATCATCGCCGGTGTCTACGCCCTCGCCGGCAAGCCCACGACCGGGACCTATCCCGTCACATATGCCTACGCCCAGGTGGCCCAGTTGAACGACGTGACGAGCGGCTCGAACGGGAGCTGCTCGCCGGCCTACCTGTGCACCGCCGGCGCCGGCTATGACGGCCCGACCGGCCTGGGCTCGCCTAACGGCATCGGGGCGTTCATCAGCCCGCTGCTCCCCGGGGCCCCGACGACCGTCACCGGCGTGGCCGGCGATTCGACCGTGGCGGTGAGCTGGCACGCCGCGTCCGGCAATGGCCATCCGATCACCG
>JANWLH010000030.1 GCA_025450915.1 Candidatus Limnocylindrales bacterium
CAGAGCCTGAGCTCGTACCTCGGCAAGATGCTCCGGATCAACGTCACCAGCGCGACCCCGATCAAGCCCACCATCTGGGCCTACGGCCTGCGCAATCCGTGGCGCTGGTCGTTCGACTCGGCAACCGGCGACATGTGGATCGGTGATGCCGGCCAGGATCGCTACGAGGAGATCGACCATGTCAGTCGGTCGCAGGTCCTCAGCAGCACCCGGATCAACTTCGGCTGGAACGTCTGGGAGGGTCGCGCCTGCTACCCGTCCGGGACCAGCTGCAGTGCCCACGGCGTGACGATGCCGGTCGCCGTCTACGGTCACGGCCTCGGCTGTGTCGTGGTCGGCGGCTATGTGTATCGGGGACCCGTGGCGGCCCTGCGCGGCAACTACTTCTACGGTGACGACTGCAGCGGCCGGATCTGGCGGCTCGTCGCCAAGCCGGGCAACCAGACCGGCGTCCAGGTGGCCGACACCGGCCTCGCGATCAGCTCGTTCGGGGTGGACGACTCGAACAACGAGTACGTGGTCTCGCTGTCGGGGACGATCTACAAGATCGGGCTGTAAGCGGCCCTCGACTACAATCGGGGCATGCTGGAGATCATCCTGTACGCCCGGCCCGGCTGCCACCTGTGCGCCCAGGCGCGGACGACGATCGACGCCCTGCTCGCCGAGCGCCGCCGGCGCGGGCTCGAAGCACCGGACGTCGTCGAGCGTGACATCAGCACCGACGCCGCCTGGGAGCGAGCGTTCTTTGCGGAGATCCCCGTCGTCGAGGTCGGCGATCGCCGGTTGACGATGGCCGTCAGCCCGCGCGGCCTGCGACGCTTCCTCGACGACGTTCTCGGGCCTGTCCTCGCCGGCTGAATCGACCATGAGCGGCAGCGACCTGACCCTGCTCGTCGCGGTCGCCGCGGGGCTCCTCAGCTTCCTGTCGCCCTGTGTCCTGCCGCTCGTCCCGGCCTACATCGGCCAGCTGACCCGGGTGGCCGTGCGCTCGGCCGCCGAGCGTGGTGACGGCGCGCTGCCGTCGCGCTGGATCGCACTGCGCCACGCGGTCGCCTACGTGGCCGGCTTCGGCCTCGTGTTCACCGCCCTCGGCGTGACGGCAACATTCGCCGGAGGGGCGCTGGGCGCCTACCTGCCGGCGCTCCGCCAGTTCGGCGGCGTCGTCCTCGTGGTCATGGGCCTGAACCTCGCCGGGATCCTCACGATCGGCCGCCTCCAGCGCACCTGGCAGCCACTCCTGGCCGGCGGCACGTCGTCGCTGGCAACCAGCGCCGGTGGCGGCGTCGTCGGCCGGCTCGAGCCCGCCCGCGGCGGGGGCCCGGACCGGGTCAGCTTCGGCGACCGGGCCGGGGCGCGCCTCACCGGCTCGGGCAACGCGTGGCTCGCGACGTTCGGGCTCGGGGTGATCTTCGCGATCGGCTGGACGCCCTGCATCGGCACGATCCTCGGCGGCATCCTGACCCTCGCGGCCACCTCGGATGGCGTCCTGCGCGGCGGGATCCTGCTCGTCGGCTACACCCTCGGGCTGGGGATCCCGTTCCTCGTCCTGGGTGTCCTCTACGACCGCTCGCCGCGGATCCTCCGGCCCCTCGTCCGCCACGGCCGGGCGGTCGCGATGATCGGCGGCCTGCTCGTCGTCGCGATCGGCCTGGCGATGCTCTTCGACCTGCTGATCATCGTGCCCCGCTACCTGACGTTCCTGACGGCCATCTGAGTGACCGACGCAGGGCCGAGCGGGCCGCCCCGGCCAACGTTCGAGCATCGGCCCGAGAAGCGCGGCCTGATCGGACCCTTCAGCGGGCGCCAGCTGGGCTCGGTCGTCCTGGTGATCGTCATCGCCGGCATCCTCCTCGTCGCCGTCACGACGCCACTCGGCTCGACCGACGTCTCGACGCAGGTCAATCCGCAGGCAACGGCGTATCTCCTGGGACCGGCGACGGTCGGTCTCCGGCCCGGCTCGCTGGCCCCGGAGCTGGCCGGTGTGCGCGCCGACGGCACGGCCTGGCAGCAGCTCGACGTCAACGGCAGGCCGGTCCGGCTCGCCGACCATCGCGGCCGCGGCGTGTGGATCAACTTCTGGGCGAGCTGGTGCGCGCCGTGCCAGGCAGAGACGCCGACCCTGCGGGCGATGGACCAGCAGTACCGCAGCCAGGGCCTCGACGTGATCGGAATCAGCGTCAAGGAGACGACCGCCGTGGACGTCGGCGCCTATGCCCGAAGCTACAACCTGACGTACACGATCGCCGCGGACCTGACCGGAGACGTCTTCAACCTGTACGGCATCTATGCCCTGCCGACCCACGTCTTCATCAACCCGAACGGGATCATCACCGCGGTCGTCAACGGGCCGCTGACGGTCGCCCAGGCGACGGCCTACGTGAAGGCGATCCTGCCCGGCGGCCCGACCGCGAGCGGGGCCCCGGCTAGCCCGGCCGCCTCGCCCGGCCAGCCGAGCGCCGAGGGCGGGTCGGTCAGCCGCCCGCTGCCCTCACCGGCTCGAACATGAACCGGTCGCGATCCGGGACCATCCGCCCGATCGGCGTCCGCGGCTCGTGGCTCAGGACGATCGTCCAGTCCTCGGCGACGGCCTGCCGAAAGAGCTCCCCCTTGACCTGGACGGAGTCGAGCGGGAAGTCGTCGAATGCCGTGACCCAGCGCGGATTGGCGCTCCAGGGTCGCATCGCCAGGTCGCCGAAGAACGCCAGTGGACGCCCGGGGCGAGGACCCGTCGGCCGCACGATCACGGCCTGGTGGCCAGCCGAATGGCCGCCGGTCGGGACGACGCTGACGCCCGGCAGGATCTCGCGCTCGCCGTCCGCCCAGCCGGCCGCACCCCAGTCGCGGACCAGCCGGAGCTCAGGCTGGTCGTAGCTCGCGACCAGCCGGCTGTTCGTGCCCAGGGCCACCTCCCACTCGGCGCGCTGGGCGACGATGACCGCCCGGAGGAAGGCCCGCGATCCAGTCGCGTCGAGGAGGCCGCCGGCATGATCGAAGTGGAGGTGGCTCATGGCCACGATGTCGACGGTCGCCGGATCGAAGCCCGCTGTGCGCAACGCGGGCAGGATCGGCTCGCCGGTGTACCGGCGCATCTCGCGGGCCTTCTCGTTCAGACGCTCGCCGATTCCCGTTTCGACGAGGACGCGGCCAGCCGGTGTCTCGATCAGCAGGCAGTTGAGCGCCTGGCCCAGGCGCCAGTCCGTCGTCAGCTCGTCGCTCACCAGGCGGTCCCAGAGGATTCGCGGTACCGGACCGAACAGGGCCCCGGCGTCCGACCAGAACGTGCCCGCCTGGATGAGCGCGACCCGGTAGCCCGCGCCGAGATCGGCGGACCAGGCCACCGCATCGTTCAGGCCCGTGGCTTGTCTCCGTCGTGCGCCCGGGCGTCGAAGTCGCGATGGAAGGCGGACGCGGTCGGCTCCGACTGGCCCTGGTACTTCGAGCCGAGCTCGGCCGAGCCGTACGGCCGGTCGACCGGCGAGCTCATCCGGAAGAAGCTGATCTGGCCGATCCGCATCCCGAAGTACAGGGCGATCGGCAGGTTCGCGACGTTCGACAGCTCGAGGGTCAGGTTGCCCTTCCAGCCCGGGTCGACGTAGCCGGCCGTCGAGTGGATCAACAGCCCGAGGCGGCCGAGCGAGCTCTTGCCCTCGAGCCGCGCGACGAGGTCGTTGGGCAGCTCGACCCATTCGACCGTCTGGCCGAGGACGAACTCACCGGGATGGAGGATGAAGGGCTCGTCATCGTCGACTCGCAGGAGCTCGGTCAGGTCGGGTTGCGGCGTCCGGACATCAATGAACGCGTAGCGGTTGTTCCGGAAGACCCGGAAGCTCCGGTCGAGGTGGAGGTCGACGGACGAGGGCTGGAGGTCGCGCGGATCGTAGGGGTCGACCCGGACCTCGCCGGAGGCGATCGCCGCCCGGATGTCCCGGTCGGAGAGGACGCTCATCGGGCGATGCTGCCGTCGTCCCGCGTGGCGTAGAGGCTGTCGACCTCGCGCTTCAGGTCGGCCAGGTCCTCGAACGACTGGTAGACGCTGGCGAAGCGGATGTAGCCGATCTGGTCGAGGCCGCGCAGGGCCTCCATCGCCAGGGTGCCGATCCGTTGGGAAGGAACTTCGGTCACGCCGGCCGAGCGCAGCTCGAGCTCGATCGCGTCGGCAGCATGCTCGGCCGCCTGGTCCGGCACGGGCCGCCGGGTCAGTGCCTTGCGCAGGCCGCTCGCGAGCTTGTCGCGATCGAACTCCTGGCGGCTCCCGTCACGCTTGATGATGATCAGCCGGGCGGCCTCGATCCGCTCGTAGGTCGTGAACCGCATGCTGCACGCGCCGCATTCGCGGCGGCGGCGAATCGTGGCGGCGTCATCGAGATCCCGGGAGTCGACGACCCGCGTCTCGCGGTCGCCACATTGTGGACAGCGCATCCTTCTCCACGCCTGCGGCCACAACCACTTGTGGTACCGACCTAACGATACCACCAGATACGGTGGTTCCGGGGTGGTTCTGGTGCCCTGGTCAGTCGTTCAGGCGGCTCGACAGCCAGCGCCGCTCGTCCATCGTCCGGCCCGACGCGAGGTCGTCGGCATGGCGAGCGATCGCCTCGCGGGCGTGGAGGGCATTGAGGTAGCCACGCTTGACCGCCGTCTGGGCCTCGAGCTCCCGATAGCCGCTCCGCGACGTGGCCAGGAGCTCGCACCCGTGGGCCACCATCTCGAGCGCCCGTCCGGCCCGTTCGAGCTCGAACAGCAGCGCCGCCCGGACATCCTCGGCAGGCACGGGGCCATGGAGCCTGGCCGCCTCCGCCTCGTACTTCTCGACCGCGTCCCGGGCTGCCGCCAGGTTGTCGCTGATCGACTCGGGCGGGACCTGGTGGCGGCGCACCGCGTCGATCCGATCGATCACCCCGCCGAGCGACGTGTCGATCCGGCCCGAGAGATCCTCAACCGAGCGCCGGAAGCGATCGCCCTCGCGGGTCAGGCTGACGATTCGGCCGGTTCGGCGCAGGACGATCGCGAAGACCACGACGAGCAGGACGAAGGCCGCGATCGGCAGGACGAGCGACAGCCAGGACGGCATGGACGCCTCAGCTGGCCCCGGCTCGGGCGGCGGCAAGCGCGGCAATGAGCGCTGGAACGACCTCGAACAGGTCGCCCACGACGACGAGATCGGCGAAGTCGGCAATCGGCGCGTCCGGGTCGCGATTGATCGCCACGATCGTCTCCGCGGTCTGCATGCCCACCTTGTGCTGGATGGCGCCCGAGATCCCCAGCGCCACGTACAGCGCCGGTTTCACGATCTTGCCGGTCTGGCCGATCTGGTGGCTATAGGAGATCCAGCCTGCATCGACCGCCGCTCGGGTGGCTCCAACGGCGCCGCCGAGCGCGTCGGCGAGGGCCTGGACGGTGGCGAAGCCCGCCGGACCGGCGACACCCCGGCCGCCCGAGACGATCACCCGGGCCTCCTCGATCGACGCCGTCGCACCAGCCTGGCTGACCCGGTCGGTCACGTTGACCACGGCCAGCGTCGAGGGCTCGGCCGTCCTGGTCGCCACGCTGCCGGGCGCGGCGGCCGCCTCGGCGGTTACGGCATTCGGCCGGACGGTGACGATGCCGTGCTCGGTCGTGAACCGGCTTGTCGTGATCAGGCGACCGCCGAACGTGCTCATCTCCACGAGCGGCGAGCCCTCCGCCCAGGTGACAGCGGTGGCATTGACCAACACGCCCCAGCCGAGCAATGCCGAGAGGATCCCGGCGACGTCCCGCCCATCGGGTGTCGCGCCGAGGAGGATGTGGCTCGGTGCCTCGCTGCGCGCCAGCGTCGCGAGGGCTTCGGCGATCACCCCGGCGGCGGCCCGGCCGGCCGCCTCGGGCGCGGTCATGGCGATCGTGGCCGGCAGGTACCCGGCAAGCTCCCTGGCGGCGTCCGCCGGCTCGGCGGCCACCACGATCCCGACGACCTCGGTGCCGGCCGCGGCGGCGAGGCTCCGGCCAAGCGTCGCGAGCTCGGCGCCGATCCGCGCGAGGTGACCATCGGCAACCTCGCCGACCGCCCAGATCGCGCCGGCCATCAGGTGTGCCTCATCAGATCAGGCGGCGTTCGGCGAGGAACGCCACGACTTCGGCGGCTGCCTCGCCGGCCGGCCCCCGGACGACGCGCGTCGCGGCCCGGGCGGGCGGCGCATGGGTCTCGACGACCGCTGTCGTCGTGACCGCGCCGCCGACCGGTGCATCGCCCAGCTCGAGATCGGCCAGCGACCAGCTGAGGATCTCCTTCGAGCGGGCCGCCATGATTCCCTTCAGTGAGGGGTAGCGCGGCTCGCCGAGCGCCTGCGTCGCGACCACGAGCGCGGGCAGGCCTGCTTCGAGCTGGTCGTAGCCGACGGCACTCAGGCGGTGGACGACGACGCGATCGGCAGACGGCTCGATCTTCGCGGCGTAGGACAGATACGGCAGGCCGAGGGTGACGGCAATCCCGGCGGCGACGACGCCGCCACCGCCGTCCGAGGTGTCGGCTCCGGCCAGGACCAGGTCGTATTCGAGCCGGCGCAGGGCGGCCGCCAGGACCCGCACCGTGGTCAGCGTGTCCGACCCTCCGAGGGCGGGGTCCGTGACCAGGACCGCCCGGTGAGCGCCCATCGCGAGGGCCTTGCGGAGGGTCTCGGGCGCACCCGCGGGTGCCATCGCGAGGAGGGTGACCTCGCCTTCGCCGGCGGCCTCGACGAGCTTGAGGGCTGCCTCGAGGGCGTACTCGTCGTTGGCGTTGACGACAGCCGGCACGCCGACCCTGTCGACGCGCAGGTCCGGCCCGAGCCGCTCCTGGCCGGTCGTATCCGGCACGGGCTTCACGAGGACGACGATCCGCAATGCGTTCTCCGCTGGGCAATGCTGCCGTGATGCAGGCTTCGATCCGGCCCCGACGCGTCAGGACCGGGCGAGCAGTGATCGGGCGACGACAAGCCGCTGGATCTGCTGAGTCCCCTCGTACAGCTGGGTGATCTTCGCGTCGCGCATCATCCGCTCGACGGGAAAGTCCTCGATGTAGCCGTATCCACCCAGCACCTGGACGGCATCGGTGGTGACCCGCATCGCCGCGTCACCGGCGACGAGTTTACACACGGCGGCCCACCGGGCGCCGTCGCCGTCGCCTGAATCGATCGCCGCGCAGGCCGCGTAGAGGAGCTGGCGGGCCGCCTCGGTCGAGGCGTCCATGTCGGCGAGGAGTGCCTGGACCATCTGCTGCTCGGCGATCGGCTTGCCGAACTGGACCCGCTCCTTGGCGTAGCGAGCGGCGAACTCAAGGGCGCCCTGGGCGATCCCCACGGCCTGGGCCGCGATCCCCGGGCGCGAGCGCTCGAAGGTGCTCATCGCGATCGCGAAGCCCTCACCTTCGGCCCCGATCCGGTTCGTCGCCGGGATCCGCACCCCGTCGAAGAGCAGCTCGGCCGTGGGCGAGCCGCGGATCCCCATCTTGTGCTCGAGGCGGCCGATCGAGAAGCCCGGCCGGTTCGTCTCGACGACGAAGCACGACAGGTTGCGATGGCGCTTGGCCGCCGGATCGCTGACCGCGAAGACCACGACCAGGTCGGCGACGCTGCCGTGGGTGATGAAGCGCTTCGCGCCGTCGAGGACGTAGTCGTCGCCGTCGCGGGTGGCGCGCATCGCAATGGAGCCCGCATCGCTGCCGGCTCCGGACTCGGTGATCGCGAACGAGATGAGCGACTTGCCCGCGGCCAGGTCGGGCAGCCATTGGGCGCGCTGCTCCTTCGTGCCCTTCGTGACGATTGGCAGCGAGGCGAGCTCGTGGACCGCCAGGATCAGGCCGGTCGTCGCGCACGCCGACGACAGGGCCTCGATCGCCAGGCACACGGTGAGCAGGTCCGCTCCGAGGCCGCCGTACTCCTCGGGAAACGGCAGCGCGAGGATGTCCTGGCTCGCCAGCAGCTTCGTGTTGTCCCAGGGAAATTCGGCGGTCCGGTCGACCTCGGCGGCACGCGGGGCAATCCGCTCGCGAGCGAGGGTGGCGACGGCGTCGCGCAGCTCGATCTGCTCGGTGGACAGGCGGTACGACCGCTGCTCGGCCATGGCTGACCCTCCCCTGCCGCCTACTGGAGCACGGGCAGCTGCCGCCCGGCGGGGATCGCCGGGGCGAGGCTGTCCGCCAGGAGCTCGGCAATGTCGGCGGCGCTCACGACCCCACCGGCGTTCGATTCGGCCTCGGCCAGGCCGTCCTTCATCATCGTCATGCAGAACGGGCAGTTGGTCGCGACCACCTCGGCGCCCGTCGCCAGCGCCTGGCGGGTCCGCTCGGCATTGATCCGCGTGCCGCGGGTCTCCTCCATCCACATCCGGCCGCCACCCGCTCCACAGCAGAACGAGCCCTTGCCGTTGCGCTCCATCTCGCGCAGCTCGATCCCGGCCATCGAGCCGAGGACATCGCGCGGCGCGGCGACGACGTTGTTGTAGCGGGCCATGTAGCAGCTGTCATGGAACGTCACCGAGCGCGCCGGATTGCCGTCGGCGTCGGCGTCGGCCGTCCGCAGGCGACCGGACGCGAGGAGGCCCTGGAGATAGACGCTGTGGTGGACGATCTGGAACGTGCCGCCCAGCTGGCCGTACTCGTTGGCGATCGAGTTGAAGCAGTGCGGGCAGGCCGTCACGATCGTCCGCTCGGCCATCCCGTAGCGGTTGAGCGTCTCGATGTTGCCGGTCGCGAGGATCTGGTAGACGTACTCGTTGCCCATCCGCCGGGCCGGGTCGCCGGTGCACGACTCCTCCTGGCCGAGGATCGCGAAGCTGACCCCCGCCGCGTTCAGGCAGCGGGCAAACGCCCGGGCGACCTTCCGGTTGCGCTCGTCGAACGCGGCCGCGCAGCCGACCCAGTAGAGGACCTCGACCTCGGCCAGGCGTCCCGCCGCGGCGAGCTCGGCGACCGTCGGGACCTCGAAGTTGAGCCCCTTCGTCCAGTCGGTCCGCGTCGCCCGCGGCTGGCCCCAGGGATTGCCGGCGGTCTCCATGTTCCGGAATGCGCCGGTCAGCTCGCTCGGGAAGCGCGAATCCTCGAGGACGAGGTTGCGCCGGAAGCCGACGATCTTGTCGACGTGCTCGATCAGGACGGGGCAGGCCTCGACGCAGGCCCCGCACGTGACGCAGTCCCAGACCGCGTCGAACGGGATGGCCTCGTCGACGATCGCGGTCGCGAGGAGCGTCGGGCTGGGCGTCGCGTCGTCCAGGCCTGCCTGGGCGCGCAGGATCGGCGAGTTCGGGATCAGGTCGAGCCCGCTCTCGGCGTCGACCGCCATGTGCCGCAGGCCCATGATCATCTCGCGCGGGTTCAGCGGCTTGCCGGTCATGTTCGCCGGGCAGGCAGCGGTGCACCGGCCGCATTCCGTGCAGGTGAAGCCATCGAGGAGATCCTTCCAGCCCAGGTCCTGGAGGGTCCGCAGGCCGAACGTCGCATCCTCGGCCTCGAGGTCCATCGCCGGCAGCTCGCCGCGCGGCGCCAGCTTGCGGAAGTAGACGTTGAAGAATGCGGTCGCGATGTGGAGGTGCTTGCTGAACGGCAGGTAGCCCAGGAAGATCGCCACGATCGCGATGTGCGCCCACCACAGGACCGTGAAGACCGCGTAGAGGACGTCCGGGGCGAGATTCGCAAGGGGCACGGCGAGGGCGTCGGCGACGAAGGCCCCGGCAATCGAGCCGTAGCGGGCCGCCTCGAACGCCTGGGCCAGCAGCTCGCTCGCCACGACCCCGCCGATCAGGACCAGGATGATCAGGGCGCCCCGGGTGAACGCCAGCCGCCGCGGTCGGGTGACCAGACGGCGGACGAACGCGTAGCCGACCGCAAGCAGGACCAGCACGGCGACCGTGTTCTGCATCGCCGAGACGGCCGTCCACAGGACGCCGCCGGCGGGCACCTGGATGACCGCCTGGATCGCCCCGCCGGTGACGACGTTGGCGGTGCCGATCGTCAGGAGCACGAAGCCCCAGAAGATCGTGAAGTGCATGATTCCGGCGCGCGGGTCCTTGAACATCTTCGTCTGGAGGAGGGTGTAGCGGACGAGACCGCCAACCCGCCGGGGAACGTCGGCGAACGGACTCGGGCCCGCTGCTCGCACGGCGGCGAAGATCCGCAGGTGGCGAGCCATCACGAGGGCGAAGAAGACGACGGATCCCCAGAAGAGCGGGAAGACCAGCAGGTAGCCCGGGACGTGGCCGAAGATCCCCTCGAAACCGCTCATCCGCCCGGCGCCTCGACGTGCTCGAACGGTCCGGCGAGGGTCTCCAGCGCGTGGGGCAGGACGCCGACGATCGCCTCGAGGCTCTCCGCGGCACCGCGCGGGCTGCCGGGCAGGTTGACGATCAGGGTTCGCCCGCGAACCCCGACGACGGCTCGCGACAGGCTGGCCAAGGGTGTGGACCGGCGGCCTTCCGCACGCATCGCCTCGGCCAGGCCGGGAACCTCGTAGTCGATGACCGCCGTCGTCGCCTGGGGCGTGACGTCGCGTGGCGTCAGGCCGGTCCCGCCGGTCGTCACGATGAGCTGGTGGCGGCCGGCCGCCTCGACGAGGGCCTCCTCGATCAGCCACTGCTCGTCAGCCACCACCCTGCGCTCGACGGTGAACTCGAGGGCGGCGAGGCGCTCGGCGATGATCTGGCCGGACGTATCCTCACGGCTCCCTTCGGCACTCCGATCGCTCGCCGTCAGGACGAGAGCCGAGCGGCCAGTCACGCGCCCTCCTACTTCCTGATCCTGCCCGCGGACCGGTCCCCGGGTCGCCGGCCGGGACCGCTCGGCGGGGGCTCCGTGGCCACGCTCCGAATCCAGTCGCCGCTCTTCCCGCCGGTCTTCGAGAGGAGGCGGATCGAGCGGATCTCGACCCCCCGTTCGACGCCCTTGACCATATCGTAGACGGTCAGTGCGGCCACGGAGGCGGCCGTCAGGGCCTCCATCTCGACGCCGGTCGGGCCGATCGTCGCGGCCTCGGCTCGGATCCGGAGGACGCCCAGTGCCCGGTCGGGGACCACCTGGACGAGCAGGTCCGTGAGGGCGAGCGGATGGCACAGCGGGATCAGGTCCGAGGTCCGCTTGGCGCCCATCACCCCCGCCAGCTCGGCCACGGTCAGGACGTCGCCCTTGGCCGCGCGTCCGTCGATCACCAGGCTGAGCGTCCCCTGGCTCAGGGCAACGAGCGCCTCGGCGACAGCGCGCCGGGCCGTGGCGGGCTTGGCGCTGACGTCGACCATCCGCGGCCGGCCGGTCCGGTCGACGTGGGTCAGGCGGCGCCGCTCGGTGCGCAGCGGCGGTTTGCGATCCATGGCGGTTCTCCGATCGAGCGGGTGACGGGTCGGCTGCAGTGATTCAGCGATCGAGCCAGAAGACCTCGACGGCGGTCCCCGCTGGAACCTCGCCGAACGACTCGGGAACCGCTGCCAGGGCATCCGCCGATGCCAGCGTACTCAGGACATGGCTCCCCTGCCCCGCACCCGCCCGCGCACCGGCGAGAGGAACCTGGAGCCGGCCAGCCCGATCGCGCGCCGGGGCACCGCCCGGGCGGCGCTCGACCTCGACCCGCAGGTAGGCCCGCCGGCCGAGGCTCTTGGTCACCGGATCGAGGAGAACCCCGGCCTCCGATGGCCGCAGCAGCTCCGTGTGACCGGCGAGCCGCCGGAGCGCCGGACGGACGAAGATCTCGAAGGTCACGAAGCTCGACACGGGATTGCCCGGCAGCCCGAAC
>JANWLH010000031.1 GCA_025450915.1 Candidatus Limnocylindrales bacterium
GCCGAAACCAACCTCGACGTCCGGGGCGGCCGTCGCCAACCGGCAAGCTCACCCTCGGCCCACTGCCGGTCGCGCTCGGTCAGCCCGGGCTCATCCCCGCCGGCATCACCGACCGGCTGCCTCTCGTGGGTCCTGCGGCGCTCCGCGGCTCGGGTCCCGGCCGCGGGAGTTGTATCACCCAGCGCGACAAGACGGCCGTTTCGCAGCCTTTGAACCCCGTCGCGATCGGCCAGGTCGCCGGAACCTGCACCAACTGAGCGTGACCCGGGATGAAATCGTCCGATCAGCGGCGGCGCGCAGGATCCCGCGCACCTGAACGGGCCCGTTTGTCCCACGGGGCGTGACAAACGCACTCGGCCTGGCAGCCATCAATCCGGGGGGTCGGGGTCCTCGTTGGATTGGCGGCGCTGGTGCCCGCGGAAGATGTCCCGGAGGGAGTGAGCCTGGCCTTCCGTCCGGGTCTCGCGGCCGCGGATCGAGGCAACCAATTCGGCCGTGGTGGTTCCCGGGAACGTGGTCCGGACGCGGCCGACTGAGCGGGCGCCATGGGCATCGGATCCACCGACCACCGCATACTCGCAGCGTTCAGCGAGCCGCTCGACGCGGCGGCGCCAGCCGGGCAGCCACATCGCCGTCGGATGCATCGCCTCCAGGGCGTCGGGGCGCCGGGCCGGATCGCCCTCGGCGAGCTCGAGGAGCAGTCGTCCTGAGGCCGATATCGAGGTCGGCAGCAGCGGGTGGGCAACCACGGCCACTCCGCCCTGGTCGTGGACGATGGCCACGGACTCCCCAAGAGTCAGGCCATACGACACGCGGCTCGAGAGTCCGATCCCAAGCAGATGGCCGTCGCGAGTGCTGATCTCCTCGCCGACGACGAGCTCGGTCGCGAGCCCGTCGTCACGGGCTCGAGCCACCAACTCGCGGGCCACGGAGATCCGGTCGTGGTCGGTGAGGACGGCGACCTGGAGGCCGCTCGCCCGAATCGCGGCGTAGATCGCCATCGGCAACCCAGGGTCGCCGCCGCCACCGCTGGGATGAATGTGGAGGTCGGCCCGGCCGGCGCCTGCGGGATCGTCCATTCAGGCCCGATCATCACAGAGGTGCGCCGACCGCGCCTACCTCGTTGACGGGATCTCCCCGATCGGGCTAGGATTTAATCCTGATCAGATCGCTCGGAATTGAGTTCGGGCGACGAACCGCTACACTCCCGGACCAGATGGACGACCTGTACCGCGACTACATCCTTGAGCACTACCGCCGGCCGCATAACTTCGGCGTGCTCGACGCACCCACGGCCAGCTTCGAGGGTGCCAACCCGCTGTGCGGCGACCGGATCACGATGCAGATCGGGATCCGCGATGGGGTCGTCGCCGAGATCGCCTTCACGGGTCGTGGCTGCGCGATCAGCCAGGCGAGCGCCTCGCTGCTGACCGACGAGATCATGGGCATGCCCGTCGAGAAGGCCGAGGCGTTCCGCGCTGACGACCTGCTCGACCTGCTCGGGATCGACATCAGCCCGGCCCGCCTGAAGTGCGCGATGCTCAGCCTCGAGACCCTCGAGCATGCCCTGGCCGAGAAGCCCGACTCGGCGACGGCCGTCGAGGCGCCGGCTGCGGCCGACGCGGCCGCGAAGCCATGAGCGACCCAGCCATGACCGATCTCCTGACCGATCATCTCGGCCGCTGCAGGTGTCTCACGCCGGCCTGAGGCCGGCCGTCATCACCGCCCGGTGCATTCGCATCGAGCCTGACCCGCCCTGGCACGAAGAACCGCGCCAGCCCGTCGTTTCCGGAGCACCTCCGATCCCATGACCAAGTCCTATTCCGACATCCTGCGCGAAGCGCGCGCCGAGGTCCGCGAAGTGTCCGCCCTAGAGGTGGACGTCCAGCGCGAATCGAAGGCACCGCCGTTGCTCGTCGACGTCCGCGAGACGCACGAGTGGGAGGCCGGCCACCTGCCCGGCGCGGTCCACGTCCCGCGCGGCCATCTCGAGAGCAAGATCGAGGGCGAGGCGCCCGATCGCTCGCGCCCGATCGTCATCTATTGCGCGTCCGGGATCCGCTCGGTGTTCGCCTCGCGGACGCTCGCCGAGATGGGCTACACCGATGTCGTCTCGATGACCGGCGGCTTCCAGGGCTGGAAGTCGCAGGGCCTGCCGTGGGTCACCCCGACGGTCCTCTCGCCCGAGCAGAAGGTCCGCTACAGCCGGCACCTGCTGATCCCCGAGGTCGGTGCCGCCGGCCAGGCCAAGCTCCTCGATTCGAAGGTCCTCCTGATCGGCGCCGGCGGCCTCGGCTCGCCAGCCTCGCTCTACCTGGCCGCGGCCGGCGTGGGCACGATCGGGATCATCGACTTCGACGTCGTCGACCTCTCGAACCTCCAGCGCCAGATCGTCCATACGACCGACCGAATCGGCGAGAAGAAGGTCGACTCGGCGCGCAAGTCGCTGCTTGCCCTGAACCCGGGGATCAACGTGATCGGCCACGACGAGATGCTGGTCGCCGATAACGTCGAGCGGATCATCTCGGGCTACGACGTGATCCTCGACGGGACGGACACCTTCGAGACCCGCTACCTGCTCAATGACGCCGCGGTGATTGCCGGGATCCCCGTGGTGCACGCGAGCGTCTTCCGCTTCGAGGGCCAGCTGACGGTCTTCAAGCCGTATGACGGCCCGTGCTACCGCTGCCTCTATCCCACCCCGCCGCCGCCCGAGCTCGCGCCGGGCTGCTCGGTCGCCGGCGTCCTCGGCGTCGTCCCGGGGATCATGGGCCTGCTCCAGGCCAACGAGGTCCTGAAGCTCCTCCTCGGGATCGGCGAGTCGCTCGCCGGCCGGCTGCTCCTGTTCGACGCCCTCGAGGGCTCGTTCACCGAGCTGAAGCTGCGCCGCGACCCGGAGTGCCCGGTCTGCTCCGACGCGGCCGTTGCCGCCCGGGCCAAGGGCGAGTCAGTCGCGTTGCCCGTCGGCCACGACGTCCCGTTCGCCCTCGGCGCAGCGGTCGGCGCTACGTCGATCAACCCGGCTGCCCGATGAGCACGGTCTGGATCCCGCCGGTCCTGCGTGCCTCGGCCGGCGGGGCGAAGCAGCTCGACGTTGCCGGCGGCACGGTCGGCGAAGTCATCAATGCCCTGATCACGGCCCATCCGTCGCTCGAGTCGCAGATTCGGACGCCCGATGGCGGGCTGAACCGGTTCGTCAACGTGTACCTGAACGGCCAGGATATCCGCTACCTCGGCGGGGAGTCGGCCGCGGTCGCCGCGGCTGACGAGGTGCGCCTGCTGCCGGCGATGGCGGGCGGATCGACTGGCGGTTCGACGGTCTCGAGCCGATGGTCACGCTGAGCGAGCCCCCGGGCCACGCACAGGGGCACGACCACGACCACGAGCACGCCCACGAGGCACTGAGCCCCCACGGCGGCCGCTACGACAGCATCCTCGACGCGATCGGCCATACGCCGCTCGTCGAGATTCCCCGGATGTCGCCGAACCCCGACGTCCGGATCTTCGCCAAGCTCGAGATGATGAACCCGACCGGTTCGGTGAAGGACCGGGTCGCCCGGGCGCTCATCGCCGACCTCGAGGAATCCCACCGGCTCCAGCCCGACTCGATCATTCTCGAGCCGACCTCGGGCAACACCGGGATCGCCCTGGCGATGATCGGCCGGCGGAAGGGCTACCGCGTCGCGCTCGTCATGCCCGACAACGTCACCCAGGAGCGCCGCCAGCTCGCGGCCCTCTTCGGCGCCGAGGTGATCGACTCACCGGGCCATCTCGGGAGCAACGGCGCGATCGCCCTGGCCAAGCACCTCGTGGCCAAGGATCCCCGCTTCGTGATGCCCTACCAGTACGGCAATCCGGCGAATCCGCTCGCCCACGAGACGACCACCGGCCCCGAGATCCTGGCCGACTGCCCGGAGATCGACGTCTTCGTGGCGGGTCTCGGGACGGGCGGAACGCTGATGGGCGTGGCGCGCTACTTCGCCCAGGCGAAGCCCGGCGTGCGGATCGTGGCCGCCGAGCCGTTGCCCGGCGAGAACGTCCAGGGCCTGCGCTCGCTCGATGACGGGTTCGTGCCCGAGATCCTCGACCCTGACCTGCTCGACGCAAAGTACCTCGTGAGCAATCGCGAGGCGATCGCCGCCCTGCGCGACCTGGTCGACCGCGAAGGGATCTTCGCCGGCCCGTCGTGCGGCGCCGTCCTCGTCGCCGCGGCGCGCGAGGCCCGCAAGATGACCTCGGGCACCATCGTCGCCCTGTTGCCCGATGGCGGCTGGAAATATCTATCGGCGGGCACCTTCAACCGCGACCTCGACGAGATGGAAGCCGACCTCGAAGGTGGCGTCAACTGGTGGTGAGCCACCCGGGCCCCGCCTCGGCCGTCCTCCCGATAGAGCTTCGCGCCGAGATCATCGAGCATGCCCGGCGCGAGGAGCCGAACGAGGCGTGCGGGATCATCGTCGGCTCGGCAACGCCCGCCGACGGCGGCCTCGCGCTCCGCTTCGTGCCCACCCAGAACGCGGCGAACTCGCCGTATCGCTACGAGATCGATTCCATCGAGCTCCTCGCCGTGATTCTCGAGGTCGAGCGCAACGACGAGGAGATCTGGGCGATCGTCCACTCGCACACCATGTCGCCCGCCCGGCCGTCGCCGACCGACATCGGCCTCGCGTTCTACCCGGATTCGCTCTACCTGCTCGTCTCACTGGCCCAGTCCGAGGCGGATCCCGCGACCGGTGAGCCCGGGATCCGGGCGTGGCGGATCGTCGACGGCGAGGTCTTCGAGGTCGAGCTGAGCCGATGATCGACCGCGCCGGGGGGCGCCCGGCCTGGCGATTGGCCTGGCCGCTGGCCGCGGGCCTCGCGGCGCTGGCGATCGGCACCGCGTTCGGCTGGAATGCGGGCCTGCTCCAGGGCCTGGTCACGCCACCTGCCCTCGTGCGAGCCGCGCTCGTTGGCGCGGCGGCCTGGCTGGGAATCGAGATGCTCCGCCGGGCCCTGGAGCGCCTCGCGAGTCGGTCAGGCGCCCTTCGCGACAAGGGCCCCGACGAGGGCGCCGTCCGTGGGGGTCGAGCCCAGGCCAAGGCGGTCGCCGATCCTGCTTGCGAGCGGCGGCTCGACATAGGTCCGGGCCAGCGCCTCCCAGTTGGCCGCGGCGAAGACCTCGGCCGGGGTCCCGTCGAGCGTCACCCGGCCCGCCTCCATGACCACGACCCGCGCAAATGTCTCGGCCACGAAGCGCATGTCGTGGCTGACCGCAATCACCGTTCGACCCGCTGCGTGGAGGTCGGCCACGACACCCTGGATTCGCTCGACGCCGCGCAGGTCCTGGCCGGTTGTCGGCTCGTCGAGGACCACGGTAGGCGTACCCATGGCGAGGATCGAAGCAAGCGCGAGCAACTTGCGCTTCGAGAATCCCAGGTCATACGGGTTGCGATTGGCCTCGCTGGCCAAACCAACGGCTGCCAGGGCCTGCGCCACGGATGCGTCGAGCGCAGCCCCGCGCAGCCCGAGATTGCGTGGCCCGAACCCCACCTCCACCTGGACCCGGCCGGCGAAGATCTGCCGGTCCGGGTCCTGGAATACCAGGCCCACCTTGGCCGCGAGCGCTGCGACGCGTTGGTCGGCCGCCGACTCGCCGTCGATCAGGACATCGCCCGACGTGGGCCGGAGCAGGCCGTTGAGGTGGCGGACGAGCGTCGATTTGCCGCTCCCATTCTGGCCAATGATGGCGATGCGTTCGCCATCCTCGACGCGGAGGTCGACGCCGTCGATCGCCCGCGTCCCGTCGGGATAGACATGGACAAGGCCATGGATCTCGATCATCGCCCGGCTGCCTCGGCGAGGACTGCCCGCGGGTCCAGGTCCCGCGACCGAAGCGTCGCCGACAATCGGACGCGGGACGGCGCCTCGACACCCCAACCCTCGAGGCGCGCATCTTCGAGGACCGTCGGCCCCGGGCCTTCGAGGACGATTCGACCGCGGTCGACCACGACGACCCGCTGGCAGAGCTCATCGAGGAGGTCCGTCTTGTGCTCGACGATGAGCAGGGCGGTGCCCGAATCCCGGGCGAGGTTCGCGAGGGTCTGACCGATCAGGCGGGTTCCGGCAGGGTCGAGCTGGCTTGTCGGTTCGTCGAGCACCAGGATCGCCGGGCGCATCGCGAGGACGGAGGCCAGGGCCACGAGCTGGGCCTGCCCGCCGGACAGGCGATCGGGCTGGCGATCAACGAGGTGGCCGACCTGGGCCAGGCTCATCGCCCACTCCACGCGTTCGACGATCGCCGCGAGGTCGAGCCCTACGTTGCGAGGCCCGAAGGCGATCTCTTCCCAGACAGTGGCCGTGGTTCCGGTCAGCTGAGTGCCGGCGTTCTGGAAGAGGATCCCGCAGCGCTCGGCAGCCGCGTAGGGCGTCAGCTCGCGCGACTCGCTCCCGCCAAGGAGGACGGAGCCCTCCAGCTGGCCGCCGATCGAGCCGGGTGCCAGTCCCGCGGCGACGAGGCACAACGTGGATTTGCCTGCGTCATTGGCCCCGCAGATCCCGACGACCTCGCCGGCAGCGATCTCCAGACTGAGCCCGTCGATCGCCCAGTCCGTCGCGCCGGCGTATCGGTAGCGGACACCATCGAGCGCGAGGACGGTCATGGCAGCGCCAGCCGGCCCGTCACGGTTGCCGCGATCAGGACCACTGTCGCCAATCCCAGGAGCCAGCGGAGTGCCCGTTCCAGCTTGGTGTCCGGCATCGGTCGAATCGTGGCCCGACGATTGGGTGCAGAGAAGGCCCGCGCCTCGAGGGCCATCGTCCGCTCCTCGACCTCCGAGAGCGCGCCGGAGATCATCGGCGCCGCGAGCGGCACGATTCCCCGAACCCTGCGCCACAGCGACCCCTGCGTGTCCAGCCCTCGCGCTCGTTGGGAATCGGCGATCTCACCGGCCCTGGCGGCGAGACGGGGGATCGTCTGGATCGCGGCACCGACCACGAACGAGGCCCGCCGCCCCAGGCCACGCTGCTCGAGGTCGGCAAGCAGGTCGTCGGTCGGCGTCGTCAGGGCGAATACGGCGACGCTCAAGGCAAACGCGAGGATTCGCAGCGATGCCTGGCCGGCGACGGTCAGGCCGGTCCCGGTTGCCCGGAACGGGCCGATCGTGAACACGGTGTCATGGGCGCCCGGATAGAGGAACGAGTTGATGAGGACGATCGAGATGAGCAGCGGGATCGTCGCCAGGACGAAGGGCACGAACGAACGCCCGAGTCGTGCGCCGGCAACAGTGGCTCCCACCACGGCCAGCGCAACGAGCGGAGCGAGCCAGCCGCGCAGGACGAACGCCAGCGCTGCCGTGCACAGCGCGATCACGAGCTTGGTTGTCGGATTCAGGCTGCGGTAGAACCCGGCGGGCGGCCGCAGGACGAAGTCCGGAACTGCAGTCAGGTCGGTCTCCGTGCCCGGGCGAACGATCCTGCCTGATTACTCGACGTTGGGTCCAACCAGGTGCTCGCCGTTCGGGAAGCGGGCGATGATCCGGCGCGACATGCGGGCCAGGATGATGAAGACGACGAAGCTCGTGATCGTCTTGTCGATCGGGTCGCTGAACAGGCCCTGCCCGAGGGATGCGTGGATGACGTCCGAGCCCCCCTGGCGGAGCGCGGCCACCAGGACGTCGACCCCCGAACCTGTCACGCCACCGAACACGTATGCCGAGATCGGCGCCGACACAAAGGCCGCCACGATCCCGGTAAGGACCCCGGCCAGGGCCACCCAGAACCCGGCAAGGTCCTTCGAAAGCAGGATGAACCCGCCGACCATGATCGCCGCGACGATGGCGATGACCGTGATTGCGCCGAACACCCAGCTCGGGTAGCCGCCGATGTTGGGATCCGTATACGCCGGATTGTTCAGGATCGGGTAGGCAACGACGCCGATGATCACAGCCGCGGTGATTGCGGCCAGGACCAGCACGAGCTGCGAAGCCGGCCTCGTCCGATAGATCCCGAGCTGGCCCCAGATGCCGGCCAGCAGCCCGATGACTCCCGCCGTAATCGCGAAGGGACCGATCGTGCCGCCGCCGATGCCCGGTGCGTACTGCCAGATCAAGTTCGACAGGATCCCCGTCAGCGCCCCGGCCAACGGGCCGGCGAGCACGCCAACCAGGATCGTGCCGATCGAATCGAGGTAGATGGGCAGCTTCAGGACCTGCTGGACGGCGACGCCCAGCACGATGTTGATCGCGATCGCGATCGGCATCAGCACGATCGTCCGCGTCGAGAACTGACGCGAGATCCAGCCCATCAGTTGGCCCTCCGAACCTGCCTGCTCGCGAGATCCGGACGTTCGCCGGTCTCGGGGCTCCCTCGCTCCTAGGGTGCCACGTTCGAGGGGTCGGCGGCTACTCCCAGCCGCTCGGCGAGGGCCCCCACGCGCTCGATCAATCGCCCCAGGAACGCCTGGGTGTCGGCCGAGATCGCCACGTCGACGTTCGGCGGGCGATGCCAGAGACCGCGGAAGTCGGCGATCGTCTGGCCGGCGCCCAGCATGCCTTCGGTCTCGACATCGACCGCCAGCGCCTGTGTGCTGACGAGCGATTCGTCGAGCGCGGTCGCCGCAGCGAGTGGATCGTGGATGAAGGCGCCGTAGAAGCCGTCGTACGTCGCGTGGAACTCCATGTAGAAGCGCAGCGCATCGGCCACGAACCGGACGACGGGATTGCTCGCGACCGAGCGGGTCGCGCGCATCGGGTCCTCGCCCCGGCTCAGGGCGATCGAATCGTCCGGACGGCTGCCCGCCCGGCGGGCAAGTGCCACGACATGATCAGGCTGGATGACGGCCTGTTCGGTCACGTCGAGGCCGAGGGCCAGGATCCGGGTCACCGTCGGGTCTGTCTCGATCGCCGCCGTCCAGGCGCGCATGACGGCCCGAGCTGCGTCCGGGTCGCAGTGGATGTTCCACTCGGAGACCGGGGTGGTGTTCCCGGGCACACGGAACGCGCCGCCCATGAGCACCAGTCGGCGCAGCAGCCCGGGAAGTGCCGGCTCCCGCTCGAGCGCGACCGCCAGGTTGGTCAAGGGCCCGATGCACAGCAGGGTCAGCTCGCCCGGTCGGCGGCGGGCCTCCTCGGCGATCAGGTCGGGCGCCTGGCGGCTGGAGAGCGGCACCCGTCCGACTGGCAGCTCGGCGTAACC
>JANWLH010000032.1 GCA_025450915.1 Candidatus Limnocylindrales bacterium
CATCTCCTTGGGCGATAGGGCCAGCTCTGTCCGCCCGGGGCGAGGCCGGGTCGACGTGCCGCAACCGGCAAGCCCCTAGGCCGAGAGGAATGCCCCGTGGAGCCGTCCGCGGGTTGCCAGTTATGGCCGGTGGCGATCAAAACGCCTAAATGCGCGCCCCAACGGCCCACGCTGGCGGCCATTCCGTCGATTCCATCGCCCCGGCGATCAAATCGCGGAAATCGGCTCCGGGTGATGGTCCGGCGGGCGTCGATTGCGCGGTTTTGATCCCTTGGGGCGACAACGCGGCGATTCGCCGAACGCGGGCGGCCGGTCAGCCCGGTGTGTCGCCTGGGGCGAACAAAACGCCGTCAACGAGGGGTCCGTTGGGAGCCGCCGGGCACGATTCCCGGGATTTGTCGCCCTGCGGCGAACGAATCGCCGGTGGCGACGGCCAGGCGAGCCTGAAAGCTGGGCGATTCGCGCGTTTTGTTCGCCTGGGGCGACGCAACGCGCCGAGCAAGGGGATGCCGCCGGAGGCCGGGCCGGGACCGGCGATCAGTCCAGGCTGAAGTGGTCGGGGCCCTGGTAGCGGCCGGTGCGCTGCTTCTCGATCTGCATCAGGAGGTCGTTGAGCAGGCTCGAGGCCCCGAACCGAAATCGGTCAGGCGTCATCCAGCGCGGGCCGAGCGTCTCGTAGAGGACGACCAGGTACTGGATCGCCTCCTTGGCCGTACGGATCCCGCCGGCCGGCTTCATGCCCACGGCCCGGCCCGTCGCCCGCTCGAAGTCGCGGATCGCCTCGAGCATCACCAGGGTGACCGGCAGCGTCGCGGCCGGCGTCACCTTGCCCGTGGACGTCTTGATGAAGTCGGCGCCGGCGGCCATGGCCAGGACGCTCGCCCGGCGGACGTTGTCGTACGTCTCGAGCTCACCGGTCTCGAGGATCACCTTGAGGTGGGTCTCGCCGCAGGCCTCCTTGACCGCGACGATCTCGTCGAAGACGGCCGCGTAATCGCCGGCGAGGAAGGCGCCTCGGTCGATAACCATGTCGATCTCGTCCGCGCCGGCCTCGATCGCCTGGCGCGTCTCGGCCAGCTTCAACTCGAGGAACGTCTGGCCGGACGGAAAGCCGGTAGCCACGCTGGCCACCCGCACGCCGGAGGTCCGCAGGGCCTCCCTGGCGTCGGCAACGAGCGCCGGGTATACGCAGATCGCGGCGACATGGGGAATCGTCGGATCGCCCGGCAGCGGCTGGATGGCCTTCGCGCACAGGGCCCGGATCTTGCCCGGCGTGTCCTTCCCCTCGAGGGTGGTCAGGTCGATCATCCGGATCGCCAGGTCGAGCGCCCACAGCTTGGATGCCGTCTTGATCGAGCGGCGCTTCAGCGAATCGACGCGCTCCTCGACCCCGACCTGGTCGACCGGGGTGACCCGGCCGAGGAGGCTGCCCAGGGAGCCGGCGCGTTCATCGAACGAGCGGATCAGCTCCGTCGCCTTCTCGCGGGCCGCGGTGTCACGGGCCGGCCGGACGGTTGTCACGAAGGGGCGCCCACCGGCTACAGGCCGGCCCGGTTGCGGGGCAGCGGCGGCAGCTTCCGCCCGCCACGAACCAGGAAGTGCTCGAACCAGGACCGGATCTGGACCACGTTCTCGACCCGCCGGAACGGCGTACCCGAGCGGGTCAGCTCGTGCGTCTCGTCGGGCACGCGCATCATCCGGACCGGCCGGCGAAGCGAGCGAAGGACCGTGAACAGCTCCTCGGCCTGGCCGATCGGCGTGCGCAGGTCGTGCTCGGCATGCTGGATCAGGAGCGGTGTCCTGATCTGGCTGGCGTAGGTCAGCGGGGAGTGCTCGCGATACAGGTCGGGGTCCTCCCAGGGGGCGGCCCCGAACTCCAGCCGCCCGAAGCTCGGCCCGGCGATGTCCCCGGTCGACATCTGGCTCGCCAGGTCATTGACCGACCGGCAGGTGATCGCCGCCCGGAAGCGATCGGTGTGGCCGACGATCCAGCTCGTCAGGTAGCCGCCGTACGACCCCCCGGTCACGCCGAGCCGCTCCGGATCGGCGCAATCCTCGGCGATCAGGCTGTCGACGCCGGCCATGATGTCGCGCATCGGGCCTGGTCCCCAATCCCGGAAGTTCGCCCCGTTGAACGCTTCGCCGTAGCCCTGCGAGCCGCGTGGGTTGGCCGCCCAGACGCCGATTCCGGCCGCCGCCAGGACCTGCCACTCCCACATCGGGCTCCAGCCGTAGAGGGTATGCGGGCCGCCATGGATCTCGACGACGAGCGGCGCCCGCCGGCCGCGCTTCGGGTCCCGGCCCGCAAGCGGGTTGGGCGGGTAGTACCAGCCCTGGATCCGGCGACCGTCGACCTCGGTCCAGCGGGTCTCGGGAGCCACCAGCTCGATCTCCTCCCGGACCTCGCGGTTGAGCTCGGTCACGGCCCGCTGGGCGATCGCGCCGCGGACCCTCCCGGCGGGCACGTCGAGCGCCACCACATCGGGCAGGCTCGTCGGGTCGGACAGGATCGCCGCCACGCGCACGGCCCCGCGCGCGCCGGCCGCGATCGAGAACGACGAGAAATAGTGCTCGCCGCGAGTCAGTCGCTCGACGGCGCCGCCATCGACCGGCACTCGCCAGAGCTCGAACGAGCCGTCGATCGGGGCGCTGAAGTAGACCGACCGGCCGTCCGGTGCGGCGACGATCCGGTTGCCCTCGCCGACCGTCACGTCGCTGTTCATGCCCGAATCGATGACGAGATCCGCGGCCGCCGTCAGGTTGATGCCGTCGCGTGGACCGGAATCGGAGCCATCCGCTGCCATCAGCCAGACGTCGGCCCGACTCCCTGCGCCCGCCGGCCAGCGATGGCCGAGCACGGCGAGCGTCGCGTTGTCGGGCAGCCAGGACGGCGAGGAGAAGACACCCCGGCCGCCGAGCCGGCCGCTGCCGCCCGTGATCCGGACAGCCCGTCCGCCGTTCGCGTCGACAACCCACACGTCGCTGTGGAAGCCCAGGTCGTCGTCCCGTCCGCGGTCAGCGCTGAACGCGATGCGGCTGCCGTCGGGCGACCAGGCCGGCTCGCCGATCGGGGCGCGCCCCGAATGGACGAGGGTCGCCTCGCCGCTCGTCGCATCGACCACCCACAGCCGGGTCACCCGGTGGTACACCCAGCCGGCGCCGTTCGCCTGGGATCGCAACCGGTCGACGAAGTGGAAGTCGGAGCGTGGCGCCTCACCCGGTCGGGGCGGCTTCGCCGGCCGGCCCCGGCGCCGGGAGTCATCGGCGACCGTCGCCGCGTGGGACGAGCTCACGACCGCGAGTCGCCGGCCGTCGGGCGACCAGGCAAGGTCCTCGACGCCGCGGGGCAGGTTCGTGAGCCGGTGCGCCTCGCCCGGCCGGTCGAGCGGCAGCAGGTGGACCTGGACGCCGTCCTCGCGGTCCTTGTCAGCGGCCGGCTCCTCCTCGAAGCCCAGCCGGCGGTCCGAGACGAAGGCGAGCGTCCGACCGTCCGGCGCAAACCGCGGCCGCAAGTCGTGCTTGCTGCCGATCGTCAGGGGTGCCGCCGGGCCGCTGCCGTCGAATGGCGCGGACCAGATCGCGTGGCGATACCCGTCTCGCCCGACCGACACGGTCTGGACGGTGAACGCGATCCGCTCGCCTCCTGGAGCTATCTGGGGATCAGTCGGGATTCGGAAGCGGTAGTAGTCGTCGGGTCGAGGGATTCGCGCCATCCGCCGAGTCTACCGCTACCATCGAGGCGATGGCCGATCAGCTCTCGCTGCGCCTGGAGCCCGAAGCCGCCGGCTGGCCGGCTCAGATCCGACCGATGCTCGCCCAGCCGGCCGACGGGCCGTTCGACGACCCGAACGACCTCTTCGAGCCCTGGTGGGGAGGCGAGCGCGTCCTCGCCTACGTCGGCGGCGGGTCGCTCGGACTCCGCCTGGTGAGCGCCGACGGCGTTGTCCTGACCGAGCGCGTCCCGGAGATCGCCGACCTGCCCGGGCGCCTGGACAACCGGCCCGCCGTCCTCGACGGCACCCTGGTCGCGGTCGACGCCTCCGGGCGCCTCGACGAGGCCGGCCTGGCGGCCCGCCTCGACGGCGCCGCCGGCCCCGGGCTCGCCTACCTCGTCTACGACCTGCTGGTCCTCGACGGCCGGGCGCTCGTTGCCGAACCGCTCGAACGCCGTCGCTCGCGCCTGGCTCGGCTCCTCAGCCCGTCGCCCTCGATCGTGCCGGTGCCGATGATCCCCGGCGAGGGCCGGGCCCTGTGCGCGGCGGCGGCCGGGCAGGGCGTCGGGTGGGTCCTCGCCCGGGATCGGCGCAGCCCCTATCTCGCCGGCGTCCGGAGCAGCCTCTGGAAGCTCATCGCCGTCCATCCCGAGGCGGCGAATGCTGGGCTCGGTGCGGAGGCCGGCCGGGCGCCGGCCGCCGGTGAAACGTCGACCAGCCCGATCCTGGCCCTGATCCGACGACTGCCGCTGGAGGATCCGGCCGGCTAGCTCAGCCGCCGCCCGGCCGGATCGCGACGCGCAGGAAGGTCCGGAAGCCCGGGCGCTGGCCATAGAGGAGCACGCCCGCACCGTAGATTCGGGCAGCGATCCACATCGACGCGCCGATCGCCGCCACGAGCAGGCCCAGCGACAGCGCGATCTCCCAGGCATCGACGTGGCCGAGCATCACCCTGGCCAGCATCACGTACGGGCTGAAGAAGGGCACGAACGACAGGACCTCGACGACCCGCGAGTTGATCGCGGTCATTCCGAAGATGGCCGCGAAATAGCCGGCCATCGACACGAAGCTCAGGGGCATTGCCAGCTGCTGGATGTCCTCCGGGCGGCTGACGAGCGAGCCTGCCGCGGCGTACACGAACGCATAGAGCAGGAAGCCGAGGACGAAGAACGCGCCGAACGCCAGCAGGATCGGCAGGGTCAGGCCGATCAGCGGGGCCTCGCCCGGGTCGGCAGGGCCGATGAGCGCGGTGGCCAGCGGATCCTGGAGGGCGAGCACGAGCGTGGCCGGCAGGAGAATCGCGAGGTACTGGGTCAACCCTGCCGCACCGACGCCGACGACCTTGCCGACGAGCAGCTGGCGGGGCGTGCCGGCGCTGATCAGCAGCTCCATCACCCGGCTGGCCTTCTCGGACGCAACACTCGTCGCGACCCACATGCCATAGACGGTCAGGGTGATGAAGATGAGGACGACGAGGATCGAGGCGAGGAGCGTCCGGCTCCCGGCGACGGCCGGATCAACCGGCGCGACACTCGATCCGAGGTCGGTGGGCTGGAGGACGAAGCTCGGCACGTGGAAGGCGGGACCTCCCGAGCCCTGGAGGTTCTGCGAGTACTCGACGACCGCCGCACCGAACGTGGCCACCTGGAGGCGCTGGATCGTCGCGCTCGTCGGGCCGTCATTGCCGTGGAAGGTGAAGTCGAGGGCGCCAGTCGAGCCGATGGACACCTCGAGGACGCTGTCGAGCCGGCCGGCGTCGACGTCGACCAGGCCGGTCGCAAGGTTCGGCTCGGAACGCAGGATGTAGTGCGGCCGGACCGTGGCCGGGTCGGCCCCCGGCGGCATCGGGTTGAGGTACTGCGAGACCAGGTCGATCACCCGGCCCGTGACCCCCGCGCTCGGCGATGTCACGCCGATCCGGGTCGTCTGCTCGCGGTCCAGCGCGCGGAGGCCGATCGGGACCAGGGCCGCGCCGACGGCGACCGCCATGAGGATCGCCGTGGCCACGGCGAAAGCCCGGCTGCGGATCTTCTCGACGTACTCGCGCCGGGCGATCAGCCGGGCGTTCGGCAGCAGGCCGCTGTCCGGATGGCCACTCATCGCGCGGGTCCCGCGGTCATGCGGCGGGCTCGACCGCTTGGCGCGACGCCGCCGGCGCACTCGTGGAGGGCCGGCCCACGAGCTCGATGAAGACATCCTCGAGCGACGCGTCGGCGATCTCGAAGCAGGTCACGACCGCGCCCCGGGCGAGCGCGGCGTGGAGGATCGACTGCGGATCGGTGCCCGGCGAGACCGTCAGCTCGGTGACATCGGCGCTCCGCCGGCTTGCCCGGACGCCCGGCAGGTCCACCGCCCAGGCGAGCTCGACGTCACCGTCGACGGCCAGGCGGACGACCGGCCGGCCCGCTCGCCGGCGCACCTCGCGGGTCGAGCCGCCGGTCACCAGGCGGCCGTGGTCGATGATCGCGATCGAGGCGGCCAGCGACTCGACCACCTCCATCTGGTGGGTCGAGAAGATCAGGGTCCGCCCCCTGGCGGCCAGCTCGAGGAAGGCCGCCCGCAGGAGGGCGACGTTGACCGGATCGAGGCCGGTGAAGGGCTCGTCCATCAGGACCACCTCGGGGTCGTGGAGGACGGCCGCGATGAACTGGATCTTCTGCTGGTTGCCCTTGCTGAGCTCGTCGGCCCGCCGGCCGGCCAGGTCGGTGACCCGGAACCGCTCGAGCCAGTCGAGCGCGTCGCGACGGGCCTCCAACTGGGGCACGCCGTACAGGCCGGCGAAGAAGACGAGCTGGTCGAGGACCCGCATCCGGGGATACAGGCCGCGCTCCTCGGGGAGGTAGCCGAACGTCCGCCGGGGCAGCTCGGTGCTCGGCCGGCCGCGCCACGTCACCGTCCCGCTGTCCGCCCTGAGGATGTCGAGGACGATCCGCATGGTCGTCGTCTTGCCCGCGCCGTTGGCCCCCAGGAATCCGAAGATCTCGCCGGGTGCCACAGAGAATCCAACTTCATCGAGGGCCACGACGTCGCCGTAGCGCTTCGAGAGGCGATCGATCACGAGGGTCATCCGGTCGAGCATCGCACATGCATGGCCGGTGCCACCGCAGTACGGATGTCCCAGCCCGGGCCGCGCCGCCCCGTGCGCGTACCATCAGGTCATGCCGACTTCAACGGATCCGGCCCGGATCCACGCGGACCGGGCCGCCGGGACCCTGACGATCGAGTGGCGCGACGGCCATGTCACCACGTATCCCACGACCACGTTGCGCTGGCTGTGCCCCTGCGCGTACTGTCGGGGCGAGGCCGGCATGCCCGGCTGGCTCGACTCGGCGCCGACGCTCACCCCGGACCAGGTCCGTCTTGTCGACATCGCGCTCGTCGGCCAGTACGCCGTTGCGCCGACGTGGGGCGACGGCCACCACACCGGGTTCTACACGTTCACGGCGCTCCGCGAGATGTGCCCCTGTGCCGAGTGCACCGGCAGCCGGATCGCGGCCGGTCGTCCAACCCTGGGCACGCCCAGCCACGCCAGTCACGAACCCGCCCCGGCCACCGAGCCGGGATCGGATGTTGGAGGTAGGCAATGATCATCGCGACCACCCCCTCGGTCGGCGGCTACCGGGTCACCGAGACCAAGGGCCACGTCTTCGGCCTCGTCGTCCGCAGCCGCGGACTGGCCGGCAACCTCGCCGCAGGCCTCCGCTCGCTCGTGGGTGGCGAGATCCATGAATACACGAGCCTGCTCGAGGACACCCGCCGCCAGGCGATCGACCGGATGGTCCAGAACGCGACGCTGATGGGCGCCAACGCGGTCCTGTCGATGCGCTTCGACAGCTCCGAGATCGGCCAGACGATGTCCGAGATCGTGGCCTACGGAACGGCGGTCGTCGTCGTCCCTGATGCCGGCGCTCCCGCCGCAGCCGAGTAGCCCGGTGATGATCGCCGCGGCCCGGGTGATCCTCGCCTTCGTGGGCGGTGTGACGATCCTCGTCGGGCTCGGCCTGATCGTGACCGACGGCGATCGCTCGACCGGCCTGGTCACGATCCTCATCGGCGCGGCGATCCTGATCGCCGTCGTCTACGAGCGCTCCCGCTACCGATCGGTCGAGGCCGACCTCCACAATGACGCACCCGGTCCGGGCGGCGGCGAGCCGGTCGGGGCGCTGCCACCGGGCTTCCGGGCGACGACCGAGGTCTTCGTCGACCCGTCGTCCGGTCGCCGGATGCGCGTCTACCTCCAACCCGCCACGGGTGACCGACGGTACATGGTCGAGGACTGACCTCCGGGGGGTGCCGGAGCCCGGCGGAGCCCGTGCTACGCTTGCCCGGCCGGCCCGCTGAGCCGGATCATCGCGTCACCACCTCGCCAACGGAGCCCATCCAACGATGACCGCCGTGCGACCGGAACGGGTCGCTCGCGCCCAGCGCGCGCACCGGTCCGCCAGCCGACCCGCGCTGCCGTACCTCAACCGGGAGCTGTCCTGGCTGGACTGGAACGCGCGCGTGCTCCATGAGGCCAAGGACGACCGGAATCCGATCCTCGAGCGGGTGAAGTTCCTGGCGATCTTCGCGTCGAACATGGACGAGTTCTACCAGGTGCGGGTCGCCGGCCTGCGCCAGCAGGTGGCCGCGTCGGCCGTCCGCAGCTCGCCGGATGGCCGGACGCCCGAGGAGCAGCTGGCGGCGATTCGCCCACGGGTCCAGGCGCTCGTCGAGGAGCAGGGTGCGGCCTATGCCCGGATCCGAGCGCAGCTCGCCGCCGCCGACGTCCGGATCGTCGAATACGCCTCGGTCCCCGAGCATCACGCCCGGCTCCGTGAACGGTTCATCGACGAGGTCTTTCCGGTCCTGACGCCGCTGGCCGTCGATCCCGGCCACCCCTTCCCGTACATCTCGACGCTGAGCCTGTCGATCGCGGTCGGCCTGCGCGACCCCGACACCGGTGAGCGGCGCTTCGCCCGGGTCAAGGTCCCGCCGGTCCTGCCGCGCCTGATGGACATCGATCCGACGACGTTCGTCCTCCTGGACCAGGTCATCTCCAACAACCTCGACATCCTGTTCACCGGCCTCGAGATCATCGACGCCCACCTCTTCCGGGTCACCCGCAACGCCGACCTCGCGATCGAGGAGGACGAGGCTGACGACCTGCTCATGGCGATCGAGGAGGAGCTTCGCCGGCGGCGCTTCGGCGAGGCAGTCCGGCTGGAGGTCGAGCGGAGCATGCCGGCCACGACCCGGCGGCTGCTGCTCAACGGCATCGGGCTCACCGAGGACGACGCCTACGACATCAGCGGGATGCTCGACCTCACCGGCCTTTGGCAGATCGCCGACCTCGACCTGCCCGACCTCCAGCGGCCACCCTGGACGCCGGTGACGCCGCCCCGGCTGATGCCGCCCGACGAGGACGAGCCCGTCGACGTCTTCGCCGCCATCCGGGCCGGCGACATCCTCGTCCACCACCCGTACGAATCCTTTGCCGCGTCGACCGAGCGGTTCATCGCCCAGGCGACCGCCGATCCCGATGTCCTGACCATCAAGCAGACGCTCTACCGGACGTCGGGTGATTCGCCGATCGTGCGCGACCTGATCCGGGCCGCCGAGCGTGGCAAGCAGGTGGTCGTCCTGGTCGAGATCAAGGCCCGCTTCGACGAGGAGCAGAACATCGTCTGGGCGCGCAAGCTCGAGCGCGCCGGCGCCCACGTGGTCTACGGCCTCGTCGGGCTGAAGACCCACTCGAAGGTCGCCCTGGTGGTCCGCCGGGAGGGCAATCTCCTGCGCCGCTACGTACACATCGGAACCGGCAACTACAACCCCAAGACGGCCCGCCTGTACGTCGATATCGGCTTGCTCACCTGCCGGCCGGAGATCGGCGCCGACGTCACCGACCTGTTCAACGTCCTCACCGGACTGTCCCGGCAGCGAACCTTCCGCCGGCTGATCGTCGCCCCC
Organism: Candidatus Limnocylindrales bacterium; assembly: GCA_025450915.1. Taxonomy (GTDB): domain Bacteria; phylum Chloroflexota; class Limnocylindria; order Limnocylindrales; family CSP1-4; genus Palsa-1033. Next base: position 9,663 of record JANWLH010000032.1, read on the forward strand.
CACGGGGTCCGCACGCGGGTGATCGAGCTGATCGATCGCGAGATCGGCCACGCGGCGGCCGGCCGGCCCGCCCACATCGTCTTCAAGATCAACGCGATCGTCGACCCGGCCTGCATCGAGGCCCTCTACCGGGCGAGTGCCGCCGGGGTCGAGGTCGACCTGATCGTGCGCGGAATCTGCTCATTGCAGCCGGGCCTCGACGGCGTCTCGGAGCACATCCGGGTCCGTTCGGTCGTCGGTGAGTTCCTCGAACACTCGCGCATCTGGGGCTTCAGCAACGACGGTGCCGACGAGTGGTACATCGGCTCGGCCGACCTGATGGAGCGCAATCTCGACCGCCGGATCGAGGCCGTCGTGCCCGTCGAGGACGGCGAGGCCCGTGCCCGGATCGCCGAGGTCATCGCCACGATGCTCGCCGACGACCGTCGCTCATGGCAGCTCGGCGCGGATGCCGTCTGGCGCCGGACGGAAGAGATCGACGGGCGCGAGGGGACGATCGACACGTTCGCGGCGATGAAGGAACGGACCCTGATCTACAGCGCCGCGATCAGCCAGCCCCGCCGCCCGGGCCTCGGCAGCGGGTCGCTGGATCCGCGCGCATGACCGCCCCTGGTCCCGTCGAGGTCGAGCTCAAGTACCAGGTCGCCGACCTGGCGATCGGCGAGCGCCTGCTGGCGGCCGAGCAGCTTGGCGGGTTCCTGCCCGTCGGCGAGATCCGGATCGCCGAGCAAGCCGACACCTACCTCGATACGCCCGAGGGAATCCTCGACGCCCAGCGGATCGGGGTGCGCCTGCGCGACGAGGACGGCAGGACCACGCTCACGGTCAAGTCCCCGGGCACGGTCGACGGCGCGTTCCGGCGGCGGGAGGAGCTCGAGGGACCCGCCGAAGCCGGGACATCGCCGCGGACCTGGCCGGCGTCGGCGGCTCGCGACCGGCTCCTCGAGCTGATCGGCGACCGCCCGCTCCACGAGGTCGTGACGATCCGCCAGTACCGTCGGAAGCGCGACTTCGCCACCGATGACGCGTCGGTCGAGCTGAGCCTCGACGAGGCCCGGATCATCGTCGACGGCCACACCGTGGAGCGCTTCACCGAGCTCGAGGCAGAGCTGACCCGTGGCCCGGAATCCGCCCTTGGGCCGCTCCTCGGGTTGCTCGACGGACGTCCGGGTCTGTCGCCGACCGTCGAATCGAAGCTGGCCCGGGCGATGGCCGTCGCAGCAGCAGCCCGGGCCGCGGCCGCACCCGTGCGGCCGGCTCCCACCCGCGGCGCGCCGCCCAGCGCACGGACGGCTGCCACCGAGGCGCCAGCGGTGGTCGACGCCGTCCCGGCCGCGGAGGCGGCCCCCGGGCCGCAGCCGTCCGCGGCGGCAACGCCAGGTCCCGCGCCGGACCTTGAGCCGCAGCCGGCGCACGACCCGCAGGCAGTGATCCTGGCCGAGCCCACCGCCACGATCGACGCACCTGCCGCCGCCGAGCCTGTGACGGCCGTCGAGATTGCGGATCCGCTGACGGCCGTCGAGGCACCCGACGATGACGACGGCGGCGAGACCGAGGAAGCCGACGATGCGGAGGACTCCGACGAGCCGGCCGAGGACGAGCCCGAGGACGAGCTGCTCCCGATTCTCGACCTGCCCCGCGCATCCGACGATCCGCTCGATCTCCCCGAGGACAAGCCGGAGCCGGGTGCCCGGGGCTCGAAGGGCAACAGGGCCGAGGGCAGCGAGGTCGAGGCTCGCCTGCCCGTGCTCAAGTCGCCCGGCGTCACCGCCGAGGACCTGCACTCCGAGGCCGGCCGCAAGGTCCTGAGATTCCACCTGGCGCGCATGCTCGCCCGCGAGCCCGGCACACGCGACGGCACGGATCCCGAAGAGCTTCACGGGATGCGCGTCGCGACGCGTCGGATGCGGGCAGCCTGGCGGGTCTTCGGCGATGGCTACCAGCCCCACCGGACGCGGCTGTTCCGACGCCGGCTTCGAGAGCTCGCCGCGCTCCTCGGCGGTGTTCGCGACCTGGATGTCCTGATCGAGGCGACCGAGGCCTACGGCCAGGCGATCGGGGCGCCCGATCTCGCCGGACTCGGGCCCCTGCTCGAAGCCTGGCGGAGCGATCGCGACCTGGCCCGCGTCCGGCTGATCGTGGAGCTCGATTCGAAGGGCCATCGGCGGTTCGTCGACGACTACGTCGACTTCGTCAGCAGCCCCAACCGCGATGTCCTGCAAGTCGAGACGACGCTGCCCCACCGCGTCCGCGACACGGCAGCCTCACGGATCTGGACCGCCTACGAGCACGTCCGCGCCTACGAGGCGGTCCTCCGCTGGGCCGACGTACCGACCCTCCATCAGCTTCGGATCGCGGCCAAGCGCCTGCGCTACACCCTGGAATTCGTGCGCGAGCCGCTCGGCGAAGACGCCGGGCCGCTCATCGCCCGGGTCGTCGCCCTCCAGGACCATCTGGGCTTCATGAACGACGCTGAGGTGGCGGCGACGATGGCCCGAACGTTCCTCGTCGAGCACGGCAATGAGCTGACCGAGCCCGAGGCTCAGGCGATCGGGCGCTATCTCGTATCCCGCGAGCGCGAGGTCGCCCGCCTGAAGAGGACCGTCGGGACAGCCTGGCGGGGGGTTGCCGGCCTGACGTTCCGGCGAGGCCTAGGCCGGACCGTGGCGATCCTCTAGGCCGACCCGGCATGGTGGATCGGGTCATCTGCCGGTCGATCGCACACGGCGCAGCGGTCCTCGCGGCCCGTCGCCACCGTATCGGGCGTCAAAAGGCCGCGGATCGCCGCGCCACCGCCACTGAACGGCCCCAGCGGCACGTAGGTGTCGGCCGGCAGGAATTCGTGGGGCTCGTTCGGATCGGCATTGCCCGGATGCCTGGCCCGGTCATTGTCGAAGTCGCTCATGACTGGATCGTAGCACCGGCCTGAAGGGGCTCACGGCGGTCGCTTCGTTCCGGGGGTCCCGGAGCAGATGGGACCATCGTGGGGTGGTCCGGTGGAGTCCGGGCCGCCATTGTCGGCCCATGAAGACCATTCGCCTGCCCCTGCTCGTTGGCCTGGCCCTGGCGGTCCTCGTGCCGTTCGCGACCGTCACCGACGCGGAGGCCGCGAGCCCGAAGGCTCCGACGCTTCACCCGCTCACCGCCAAGCAGGTTGCCCACAGGCTTACCGGCGAGGTCTACGGGTTCCTGCCCTACTGGCTCGAGACGCCCAAGACTGCCGCGTCGCTGCAGTACAAGCTCCTGACGACGGTCTCGCTTTTCGATATCGGCCTGAAGGCGAACGGCGGCATTGACCACAGCTGGGTCGGCTACAAGACGCTGCTGAGCGCCTCGTCGACGAGCACCATCGCCGCCGCCCATGCCGCCGGGGATCGTGTCGACGTCACCCTGGCCAGCTTCGGCTATCTCCAGAACCGCGCCTTCCTGCGCAACAAGACCGACCAGCGCCGGGCGATCCGCCAGATCGTCGCCCTTCTCGCAGCCCGCGGCCTCGACGGGGTGACCGTCGACTTCGAGAGCGTCTACCTCAGGGACCTGCCCGACTTCAGCCGCTTCGTCGACTCGCTGGAACGCGCGATTCGCGTCCACAACAAGATCGGCCGGGTCACCGTGGCCGTCAATGGATCGACCACCGGCGCGGCGATGGCCGCCGCGGCCTTTGCCGGCCACGCGGATCGCGTCCTGATCATGGGCTACGACTACCGCGGCTCGAGGTCGGCGATCACGGGCAGCACGGATCCCCTCGTCGTGCGCGGCGGCGGGATGAGCCTCACCTGGACCCTCGACGCCTTCAAGGCGGGCAAGCTGCCGATGAACAAGGTGATCCTGGCGCTGCCCTACTACGGAATGAGCTGGCCGACAGCCTCGTCCAAGCCGGGCACCGCGCCGGCCCAGGCCGCCTACGGCAAGGCACCGGCCTACCCGATCCAGGTCAGCAAGATCAAGGTCCCCAAAGGCTCCCGGCACGGCTACGACAGGGTCGAGGCGACGGCCTGGATCGCGACCTACGACGCCCACCTCCACGTCTGGCGGCAGACGTTCTACGACACGGCCGCCTCACTGACGGCCAAGTACAACCTGGCCAAGAGCCGCGGGCTGGCCGGCGTGGGCCTGTGGGCGCTGGGCTATGACTCCGGAGCGAGCGCCAACTGGCAGGCCCTGGCGAAGGCGTTCCAACCGCCGCCGCCCAGGAAGGTCAAGGTCAAGAAGCACACGGTCCATCACGTAAAGCCCAAGCCGAAGGCAATTCACAGGCCCAAGCCGAGGGCGCGCAAACCGAGGGCGCACAAGCCGGCACCCGTCGGGAAGCCCATCGCCAACTGACCCGGCCTCGGACGTCAGCGGGCCGTCTCGGACTCCTCCCAGCCCCGGGCCAGTGCAGCGAGTCGATCCCGCCAGCTGCTCCCGGCATGGGCCTGGGCGAGGACCGTCCCCTCACGGACACCCGCCTCCGACACGGACAGCTCGTCGAGCCGCAGGTGGGCCAACACCGCCTCGAGGATGAGCGAGCCGGCCGGCAGCAACCGGGCCCGGGTCGGGTTGATCGCGTGGCGCTCGGCCGCCGACGCGGACGGCTCGCTCCGCAGGACCTCGAGCGCCGCCTCGAGGCGTGATCGGTCCAGGCGCCGGTCGAGCGTGGCCGCCGGTAGGACCTTGACCAGGTTGGAGGCCGTCCCGCCGACGGCGATCAGCTCGGCGACCTCGAACGGCGGCAGCTGGCCGACCAGCCGGCCGGCCTCGGCCCGCATCGACTCGATCGCCGCCTCACTGGGTGGATCGCTGGTCACGAAGGCGGCCGTCAAACGGGCACCTCCGAGGGGCAGGCCGATCGAGGCCGGCGGGTGCGCCGGACCGATCCTCACCAGCTGGCTGCTGCCGCCGCCGACGTCGACGACGGCCAGCTCCCTGGTGATCGGCCGGCCCGAGGTGACACCGATGAGTGTCAGCTCGGCTTCTTCTCGCGGATCCAGGACATCGAGGGGGACTTCGGCAGCCAGCCCGACTTCCTGGACGGCCGTTGCCGCATCGCCAGCCCGGCGCATCGGCTCGGTCCCGACGAACGCGACCTGCCGAGCACCGAGCCGCCGCGCGGTCTGGGCGTAGCGGACGAGGACCGCCACGAGCTCGCCCCGCTTGGCCGGCCCGAGCGTTCCGGTCGCGTCGACGCGATCGCCAAGGCCCAGGAAGACCGACTCGTCGACCAGCGGCTCGAGCCGCCGCCCGGTGACGACGGCCACGAGGAGATGAACCGAGTTGGCCCCGACGTCGACGGCCGCGACGACCTGGGCGCCGGCCGCGAGGACCGGCACCTCCGGTACGACCGGCTCTGTCGCCACGACCGGCACGCTGACGGCCGCCGGCACGGGCGCTGGCTCGATCGCGAGCTCGCCCGGGTGGATCTCCGGCTCAGCCGCTGGATTGGTCGGGGTCGGGCTGGTCGGGTTGAAGAGACCTCCGTGGCTGCGGTCTGGCGGCCGGCGCCTTCGGCTGAGCCGTCCGTCGCCGGGCCGGCTTGACCGCCGGCGACGTCGCGCTGCCGTCCACCGCGGGCGCGGTCCGAGCGGCGCCGGCGGCCGGCCGGCGGCGAGGACGGGTCGTCGTCGTGGCGCCGGCCGCGTTGACGACCCGCGGGCGGGCGGCCCGCCGCGGCGCCGGCCCCGCGCTTGCCGTTGACGCTTCCTGTTTCCCGGCCCCGACCCTCGCACGCGCCTCGGCCTGGGCCTCGGCCCGGACCGCCTGGGCCGCCTCGTGGGCGACATCGCTGACGGTCTGGCGAGCCTGCGCCCGGGCATTTGCGGCGATCAGCTCGGACAGTTCCGTCAGGAGGCTCGAGATCCGGGCGACATCCGCGCCGGCCGCATCGAGCTGGGCCTGCCGCCGCTCGACCTCCGCTCCGATCGCCTCCGCGAGCTGGCGGCGACGCTTGGCCTCATCGGCGCGTGCAGCGCTCAGCCGCTTCTCGAGCTTGCCGAGGAGCTTCCAGGCGCGTTCGAACGCCTTCGTGGCCGCCCGACCCGGCGACACCTCGTGCTTGGCCGTTGTCTTCACCATCGATCTGGTCTCCTCGGGTTGGCGGAGCCCATTGGCTCGGATGGGCACGGAACCGGCCGCGGGCATCAGCCCCGGCGGGTCATCTGGAAGAGGATGCTGGGTTCACCGGTCGCCACCGACCGGCGGTGGACCTCCAGTCTGCCACCGTCGACGAGGATCTCGTTGAAGCTTGCGTCCCGCCGGCCGTCGTTCACCAGCGCGCCCGCGCTCGCCACGACCATCTGGTGGTGCCCGTCCGATACGAGCCACGCATGAGCCCGGTGGATGTGGCCATGGAGGACCAGGTCCACCTTGAGCTCGAGGAGGAGCGCCAGGAGGTCGCCGGCCCGCCCGGTCAGGTCGCCGTCGCGCAGCTTGCGGCCGGGCACCGGCAGGAGCCCGTGGTGGAGGACGAAGACGCGCAGGGCACCCTCCGGTGTTCGGCGCAGCCGGCGGGCTGCCCGCTCGAGCTCGGCGGACCGCAGGCGCGGTGTCGAGTTGACCGCGACGAGCTGGATCCGGGGATCGACGAAGCGCGCGTCGAGCCGCCCGAACCGGTTCGTGAAGCGGACCTCGGGATCGCCATCGGGTCCGGCGACCGAGCTGGCCGGTGCGTCGTCGAATCCGAAGCCCAGGGCCGGCTCGAGGGCCAGGAAGAAGTCGAGATCCGAATCTGCCGGCAGCGGACGGGCCTCACCGGGCGGTCCGATCGACGGGACGAGGTCGCGATTGCCCGGCACGACGACCCGTGGGATCGGCCCGAACCGCTCCAGCTCGGCCGCGACGGCGTCAAGCTCGGCCGGACGGCCGTCGGCGCTCAGATCGCCGCTCACGACGACGAGGTCCGGATCGCAATCGATCGCCCGATCGACGAGCCGGCCAAGGGCCGTGCGCAGCTCCGGGCTGCCATCGCAGTGGAAATCCGAGAGATGGACGATCCGGATCGGCTTCACCGCCTCGCCACCAGCCCATCGACGGCCGGTTCGATCAACGCCTCGACGGCATCCGGCGCGCCGCGAGCGTCGATCCGCCTGAACCCGTAGCGATCGGAGTTGCGCTCGAACCACTCGCGCAGCCGGTCCTGGAACAGCCGGAAGCTCTGGAGCGCGTCGGTCGACAGGCCGAGGTCCATCCCGGCCTCATAGCGATCGGGTCCGTGGCGGCCCTGGCGGGCGACGGCCGTCGCGGCATCGACATCGAGGACGAGGGTCAGATCCGGCGGCGGGGCGAACCCGAAGAGGCGGTCCAGCCAGTCCGGGTCCACGCCGCGCGCGGCGGCCCGGGCCATCGGCGTATAGACGTAGCGATCGGCCAGGACGACGAGGCCCGCCTGGAGCGACGGCAGGATGACCTGTTCGATTCGCTCGGCAAGATCGGCGGCGTAGAGCAGGACCGTCTCGACCGGGTCCATCTGCCGGTCACCGCGGGCGGAGCGGATCGCTTCAGCAACGAGCACGGAGGTTGCAAGGCTGGTTCGAGTGACGCCGCGGCCGCGATAGCGCAGGTGCTGCTCGAGCCGGCGAACGTGCGTGGAACGTCCGGATCGGTCGGTCCCCTCCAGCACGACGAAGACGCCCGGCAGGCCGTGCCGGCCCTCGCCCGCCACCGGACCGCCGGATCCGGCCGGTGCCGGCGCTGCGACCGGGGTCATCCGGGGGGCCCGGCAGCCGGTCGCTCGACCAGCTCGCGGATCGCGTCGCGAGCGACCCGCGCGTTCGCGCTCGCCTCGGCATCGGCATCGAGCCGCAGGACGCGGGTGAGCCAGGGTGTCCCCGCACCCCGCGCGCTCCGTTCACTCAGCTCGTCGAGGGCGGCCAGCAACCGGTCCACGAATGAGCCATACGCGGCGCCGACGGCGGCCGAGCGAATCGACGGGGGCCGGGCCGCCAGCGCCCGCTCGACCGCGGGCCCGGCCTTGCCGCGGTGGTACAGGACCAGGTCCGGCGCCGGCAGCGTCCCGTGCAGGTTGATCGCCCAATCGAGCTCGAGGCCGCGGGCAGCCTCCCGGGCGATCGCGGTCCACGCATACCGGTCGGCCAGCACGACCTCGCCGTGCCCCAGGCGGTGGGCGACGCGCAGCCCGATTCGGCGCTGGGCGTCGGCGGCGGCGAGAAGGGCCGCGACGCGGGGCGTGAGCGCGACCCGGGATCGTGGATCGGCGGCGGCCCGACCGACGAGGCGGGACGGCTCCCAGGCCACCGTCCG
>JANWLH010000033.1 GCA_025450915.1 Candidatus Limnocylindrales bacterium
ATAGCCGCGCAGCCCAACGCGTCGGGCGATCTCGAGGGCGGCCTGGGCTGCGTCGAACGATGTCCGCGCGTCGGGCGACAGCACCCCGAGGTTGAGGCGCCCCCGCAAGGCGGTCGAGATGAGCCCGCGCTCGTCCGCCAGTTCGATGCCGGCCCGCAGCGCACCGAGGCCTTCGTATAGCCGGCCGACATGGCAAAGAGCGGAACCGCGGGTGATCAGGACGTCGCCGACAATCGCGGCGAGGTCGAGCCGCTCGCCGGCCTCGAGCGCTCGGTCGGCAACCTCGATCGCATGCCGCTGGTCTTCGTTGAAGAAGTACGCGCGCGAGAGCTGACCAAGCAGGGCAACGCCGCCCGGGCCGGCCGGCAGTCCGTCGTCACCAAGCAGCTCGCCGGCAGCCGGTTCCAGCATCGCCAGGGCGGACTCGGGCCGGAACGTGGAGATGAGCAGGGCGCCGAGCTTCGCGATCGCCCCGGCGACGGCGTCGGCATCGCCCAGCGCACGGCGGAGCTCGATCGCCCGGCGCAGCCGATCCTCGCAGATCTCGCCCAGGCCGGCGAGGTAGGCCGACTCGCCTGCGCGCTCGAGGAGCTCGGCGGTCTCCGCGTCGTCGTGGGTGACGGCCCGCGCCTGGTCGAGGAATCCGATCGCCTGGCCGAGCGACCCCAGGCCGATTGCCCGATCGGCGGCGGCCTTGAGCGCGATCCGGGCCTGGGCGGCGAGGGTATCCGCCTCGGGACCCTGGGCCGCGTTCTGATGCGCGGCAAGGTAGTGGCTGGCGAGGGCCCCGGCGAGCTCGTCCGACCCGAGAGCCTCGAAGAAGCGGGCTGCAGCCAGGTGGCGGGTCTTGCGATCCCGCTTGGCCAGCGTGTTGTAGGCGACCTCGCGAATCAGAGCCTGGACGAACGCGTACTGGCCGCGTTCGGGTGAGCGCGGATCGGCCTCCAGGGTGAGCAGCTCGCGCCGGACGAGCGCCCGGAGTCGCGGCTCGAGCTCGGCCTCGGCGATCCCCGACACCGACGACAGCGCGGCAAGGGTGAAGCTCTGGCCAAGCACCGCCGCATCCGACACCAGGGCTCGGTCCTCCGCGGCGAGGCCGTCGAGCCGTGACGCGATCAGGGCGGTGAGGGTGTCGGGCACGGCGAGGTTGGCCAGGTCGCCGATCGGGCGATAGGTCCCTTCCTCGAGGGCCAGCTTGCCCTCCGCCAGCAGCATCCGGACGGTCTCGACCGCGTAGAGCGGGATGCCATCGGCCCGCTCAACGATCACCTTCACGGCGGCCGATGGAAGGCCCGGGACGAGCCCCGCCAGGAGCTCGCGCATCGCCGGAGCGGAGAGCGGCTCGAGGTAGAGGCTCGTGAAGTTGCGCTTCCCGGCACCCCAGTCGGCCTTCCGTTCGAGGAGCTCCGGTCGGGACAAGGTGACGACGTAGATCGGGAAGGCTCGGCTCCATTCGAGCAGGTGGTCGACGAAGGCGATCAGCCCGGCATCGGCGAAGTGGAAGTCCTCGAAGACAAGGACGACGGGAGCGGTCGCCGCCAGGCGCTCGAAGAACGTCCGCCAGGCGGCGAACAGCTGCTCGGAGCCGCCTCTTGCCGTCTCGATCCCGAGCAGGGCAAAGAGGGCCGGCTCGATCCAGCGCCGCTCAGCCTCATCCGGGACGTGGGTGCCGAGCGTCTCGGCGATCTTCGCCCGGGTTGTCGGCCCGTCGTCGGTCTCGAGCAACCGGCAGCGCTCCCGGACCATTTCGCCCAGCGCCCAGAAGCTGATCCCATCGCCATACGCCGGCGAGCGGCCGTCATGCCACCAGACCGTGTCGACGAGGCCGTCGATGTACTTCAGGAACTCCCAGGCCAGTCGGGTCTTGCCGAAGCCCGCCGGGCCGATCACGCTCACCAGCCGGGCCCGGCCCTCCCGCGCGGTCGCGTGGAACAGGTCCCGAAGGAGGCGCAGCTCATCGTCGCGGCCGACGAACGGGGCCTCGAGGGTCTCGGACCGATTCCGGCCGCCGACCTGGGCGATGACCCGGAGGGCCCGCCACGCTGGCACAGGCGCTGACTTGCCCTTGAGTGCCTGCGCTCCGGCCTCCTCGAAGGCGATCGCCTTGCTCGCGGCCCGTTGCGTTGCCTCGCCCACGAGCACGGTCCCCGGCTGGGCCACCGACTGGAGCCTCGCGGCAGTGTTCACGAGGTCGCCCGCGACCATGCCCTGGTTCGTCGCGCCGAGCGTGACGGCAGCCTCGCCGGTCAGGACGCCGGCGCGGGCCTGGATCGCCGGGCCGAGCGAGCGGACCGCGTCGACCAGGTCGAGCGCAGCCCGGACGGCCCGCTCCGCGTCATCCTCGTGGGCCGTCGGCGCACCCCAGACCGCCATCACCGCGTCGCCGATGAACTTCTCGACGACGCCGCCATACCGGCCGATCACGTCCCGGGAAAGGTCGAAGTAGCGCGAGAGCAGCTCCCGGGTGTCCTCCGCGTCACGACCTTCCGCCAGCGTCGTGAACCCGACCAGGTCGGCGAACAGGATCGAGACCAGGCGTCGCTCGGCCAGCGCTCCATCCGGTGGGAGCAGCGGCGCGCCAGCCGGCCGGCCCAACGGCGCGCCCGCCGGCAGCGCCATGGCCGCGCCCTGGAGTGCCGCAGCACATTCGCCGCAGAACTTTGCGGTGGGCAGATTGGCGGTCCCGCATGCGGGACAGACCTGGGCCAGGCGTGCCGCGCACTCGATGCAGAACTTCGTGCCTGCCGGGTTCTCGGTGCCGCAGTTCGAACAGACCACCCTGTGCTCCGATACGACCTGAGGGCCCGAGGGTACAGCAGCAGGCTGGCGACGGGCGGGTCACGACGCCGTCGAAGCCATGCGCACGATGTCGCCCGGCGCCCGAGGCCGATCGCTCCGTGCGCCTCGCCGGAAGGATTTGACCTCAGCGGATGAGCTGGACCGCCAATGCCGCTCCGGCAAACCCTGGGGTCGAGGTCGTCGGACCGGCGAAGAATGGCACCCGCCAGACGCCCTGGATGTCCTTGCCACCATCGCAACCCGTGATTTGAAAGCCGGTGAAGCCAACGATGTGGTACCAGGCGTTCTGGCCCGTGCCCCCGGCGACGTCGAACACCGGGATCGTGACGACCACATCGTTGTCGATGTAGTACGAACAGTCGGCGCTGGCCTTGTTGCCGGGCAGGCTCCCGATCTCGTCGAGGCTGCCGGGCAGGCCAACCTGGGTGCAGCAGCCATAGCTGTTGGCTGGCGGGCCGATCTCGGTCTGGAGGAATGTCTTGCTATTCGCGCAGCCACCAACGTTCGCTGGAGGATCCTGGCCCAAGCCGTAGCCGCTGCAGCCGAATTTGAGCCAACCGAAGCCGCCCGGCACGTTCAGGTCGCCCGGGGTCAACTGCTGGGGCACGCACGTCGAACTACTGTTGACCGCGCCGGAGCAGGGTGTCCGGCCGTTGAAGAATGCCTCGGCGATACCGGCCGGAAAGACCCCGCCTCCGGGACCGCCGGCGGCGTAGCCACCGCGAGCCGTCGCCACGGAGCTCGCCGACCAGTTCTTGAACCCGATGATGCTCAGGAAGTAGGGCGTCCAGGTCCGGCTCGACCGAACTTGGACCCCGACCGTGCCGGTCGGGATGGCCCCCGAGCCGACAAAGCCCAGGCTCGCGCCCGTGGCGTTGATGTAGACAGGCCCGTTCGGGTTGCCGAACGTCGGCGCCGTTCCCCCATTGACCGAGATCGACTGGGCGATCGATGCCTTGACGGTCGCATCGGTGCCATTGGTCGTGTCGCCACCGATCCATTCGGCCACGACGCGGGCCCCCGCGAGCGCGGCGAAGTCGGACGCGTTCTGCGACGCCCGGCGCTGAGCGAGAGCCGTCCCGCCGTCCACAACCAACCCGACGACCAGGAGAACCACGGGCAGGCTGAGCACGAAGAGGGCGAGGACTTGGCCCCGCTGGGAGCCATGGCGCTGAATCTTGAGCATGTTCCGCACCTAATTGATGACCATCGTTGCCGAACCGGAAGTAGTGATCGTCGAGATGAATGAGCTGACGATCGGGGTGATCGGGTGGAACGTGAGCACGACCCGGACCGAGACGACGTCGTAATTGGGCGGGCCGGATGCGAAGTTGGCGCACGAGGCCGTCGTCCAGTTCCCGCTGGGCGCGCTGCCCTGCGGGTTGCAGCTGATGTAGACGCTGCCAACCGAGGCAAAGGGCCCGACCATCCGGTTGGCTGCCGCGGTCACGTCGGCCATGAGGGCCGCGAGGTTCGCCGGACAGACCGGCCCGTCGAGCGTGCCGCAGCTCGGGTCAGACGAACCCAGCCAGCTCGCCTCGACCGACGCCAGGCGCGCGCCTTCGCGAGCGGCCTGCGAGAGCACCGAGTTCATATAGACGAGGCGTCCCACGTCGATCAGGCCAAACAGCATCAGCAGGAAGACCGGCAGGACCATCGCAAACTCGACGAGGCCCTGGCCTCGCGTTCGACGCGCACGACGAGCCCGGTTCATCAGGGCACCGTGACCGAGTTCGTCACGGACACGACGCACGCACCGGCCGTCGTCGTGAGCTTGACCGTGTAGGTGCCCGCGCCCGGGTAGTTGTCCGAGACGGTTTGGCCGGTCGTGGCGTTGCTGTCCCCGAAGCTCCAGCTCCACGCGGACGGCGCCGGGGCGCTCGAGTAGGCGCCGTAGAACGTCATCTGGTCTTTCTTCACGCCGTTGCCGTTGCCCGTGAACGCCCAGGTGAACGTCGGGATCGTGCACGAGGGGGTCGGGGTCGGAGTGGGCGCTGGTGTCGCCGTCGGCGTCGGCGTGGGCGTCGGGGTCGGGACTGCCCCTCCGACCACGACGCCCATGGTCGTCGTGCCGTAGGTCGGGTTCGAGTTGGCGGTATTGAGGGTGATGGTGTAACCACCGGCCGCGGCGTACGTGTAGCTCACCGTCCGTCCGGTAATCGGCGGGTTCGGGTTGGCGTTGTCGCCCATGTCCCAGTAGTAGCCGGCGATTGCGCACTGACCGGTGCTCGGCGTCGACGACGATGCATCAAGTTGGACTGTCAAACCGCTCGTCGTCACCGTGAACGACGCCGTGGGAGGCGAGCAGGCCGCCGGCGGCGTCCCGCCGGCTCCTGCCGCGAAGCCCAGGACAACCGCGTTCGCCGATGCGCTCATGTTGAGGTTGTTGCCGAAGAATCCGTTGATCAGGGGGGTCAGGAAGCTGAACGACTCGCTCACCTTGACCGAGACGACGTTGCCCGTCCCGGCGCCGCCTGATGCCGCGGAACAGGCGATGGATGCGCCGCCACTATCCGTGCAGGTCGTGGTCACGACCAGGGCACTCTCGCCAGCTTGGCCCTGGGAGTTCGCCTCTTGGGTGGCATGGAGCTGGATCCCGGTCGTATCGCTGGGATTCGCGGCCGCGTACGTCGCGGCCTCACGCGCGGCGTTGGTGACCTCGATGTTCGAGAAGTACAGGCGCCCGAAGTCGATTGCAATGAGCATCAGGAACAGGAACACGGGCAGCACGATCACGAATTCGACGAGGCTCTGGCCCCTGGAGGGGACCCGCCCAGTCTTGTTCGCCAGTGCCGCGATCGAGAGCGGACGGGTCTGCCTGGCGCCTCCTCCGAACCGCCCCGACTGGCCCGCGAATCGAAGTCTCGAGCGACTCCGCGCGTCATGCGACTTCGACCGGCAGCCAGGCACGCTCATACGGGCAACACCGTATTGGATGCGAGCCTCGGCAACCCCCACCCGAACGTCCTAGCCCTCTGTTGTTACGGGGCCCATTGACGGCCGGCCACCCGGGGGTGATGAATGTCCCTCCGCCGGCGCGGATCGAGATCGGCCCTTTGAGCGAAGGTCCGACTAGATCGTCGAGGTCGTCGTCGGATGGATCTCGAACGTCAGGATTCCGGCGGCGATCGCGGGATCGGCCTGCAGGATCTCGCGGGTGCGTTCGACGGTTGCGTCGAAGATTCCGACGCCCGAGACGCCGCTGCCGTCTCCGATCGGGCAGACGACCCGCAGGATCCCGGCCTTGTGCAGCGCGAGGTTGCGCTTGGCATGCCGGAGGATCACGGCCATGACCGGATCGTCGGGATTGGTCCGGTCGGGCGTCCCGTAGTTGGGGCCGACCTTCAGGATCGCCACCGAGTACGGTCGCGACGCCGCCCGGACCG
>JANWLH010000034.1 GCA_025450915.1 Candidatus Limnocylindrales bacterium
ATTCATCCGGGCGATCCTGTTCGGCTTCGACCCGAAGAGCCCGGCGGCGCTCGCCGGCGGGCGCCGCGGTGGCTGGCTGATCGTCACCCCGGCGGACAGCCGGGCGATCCGCGTCGAGCGCTACGGCACGACGGGTGGCAGCGGCCAGCTGCGCCTCCTCGACCATGACGGCGACGACCTCGGCGCCGACAGCCTCGCGCGGATCCTCCAGGGCGTCGAGAAAGCCGTCTACCGCAACATCTTTGCCTTCGGCCTGTCCGAGCTGACCGAGTTCGAGACCCTCACGGGCCCGGCGATCGCCGACCGGATCTACGGCGCCGGGATGGGCACCGGCGCGACGTCGGTCGTCGAGGTCGAGAACGCCCTCGAGAAGGTGCGCTCGGAGATCTTTGTCCAGCGCGGCCGGAACCCGCGGATCAACGTCCTGCTCGCGGAGATCGACGACCTCGAGAGCCGGATCGAGGCAACCAACCCGCCAGCGGCGTTCCACGAAGCCGGCGAGCGGCGAGCGGCCCTCGAAGTCGAGCTCGAGGCCCTCAAGGATTCGGTGGCCGCGAGCGCGGTGGAGCGCCAGCGCCTCGAGCGACTGCGGGACGGCTGGCCGTCGTGGCTCGCCCTCCAGGCGGCCCGGGATCGCCTCGCCGAGCTGCCCGCCGAGACCGACGGCGGGACGCCACCTTCGGCGGACCTGCTCGAACGGCTCGTCCGCGCGGAGCGTGACCTCGCCGGGCTCATCGATCGGCGCGCCGAGCTGGCGGCCCTCCGGGAACAGGCGGCCGACGAACGCGACAGCGTGGTGATCGACGAGCGGCTCGTCGCGGCTCGACCGACCGCCGAGGCGCTGCTGGCCGACCTCGGCGAAGCGCGCGGCGATCGGGCCCGTCTGGTCGACCGGGAGCGTGATCTCGCCGAGCGATCCGCAGCGCTCGCCGAGGCGCTCCGCCGGCTCGGTCCAGGCTGGGACGAGGCCCGTGTCGCGGGCGTCGACGACTCCCTCGAGGTCCAGGGCGCCATCTCCGGCCAGTTCCGGACGCAGCTCGAGGCGGCCGAACGCGATCTTGTTGCCGCCCGAGCCGCGGCGAGCACTGCGGCCCAGAACCAGTCCGATGCCCAGGCCGAGCTCGCCGCGATCGCCCAACCCGGGTCGATCGGGCCACTCGTCGCGCTGTCCGCCGGTCAACGACCGGGCACGCCGGCCGGCAACCACGGCCTGATCTCGCTCACGTGGCTCCTCGTCGGCCTCCTCGTCGGCCTGGTCGCCGGTGAGGGCGCCCTGCTGCTCGGATCGGGCGGTGTGCCGGCTGTCGTCGTGGGGCTCGTGGCCGGGATCGCGACCGCACTCGTCGGACCGGCCGTGCGCAGCCCAGGGGGATCACCGGCCTTCCGGACGGCGCCAGCCGAGACCTCGCAGGCCGCCCGGGTCGCCGAGCGGACGGAGCGCCTGCGCCTCCTTGTCGAGCGCAACGGCAACGCCCAGGAGCGCCTGGCGCGGGCCACCCAGGCAGCCACCGAGGCGACGGCCGCCTGGAGCGCCTGGCTGGCTGCTCACGGCCTGCCGGCGGACCTCGATCGCGAGACGGCCAGTCGTCTCATTGACGGCGTTCGCGCCGTCCGAACCGGCCTGCTCGGTCTCGAGACGGCCGAGGCTCGACGGGCCGAAACGTCCGCCCGGCTGTCGGATTTCGAGGACCGCGGGGCCGCGCTGCTGACGGACCTCGGCCGTCCTGCCGGCGACCCGATCGCCGGACTCGAATCGATTCGGCGCGACCTCGCCGCGGCCGTCGCAGCCGCGGCCACCCGGAATCGGGCCATCGCCGAGCTCGCCCGAATCGATGGGCAGGTCGCGGCCAACGAGGCGGCGATCAGCGTGATCCAGGCTGATCACGCCGCGTTCCTGGCCGAAAGCGGCGTCGCTGATGCCGGCGAGCTTCGAGCGGCCGTCGCCCTGGCCGCACGCCGGGCCGACGCCCAGCGAGCCCTCGACGCGGCCCGCGGCGTCCTCCTGGCGCTGTCCGGGCCGGGCGATGCCCTGGCTGCGTTCGAAGCGGACCTGGCCGCCGTCGGTGACCTGGCGGAGATCCAGGACGACCTGGCCGTCGTCGTGGCTCGCGGCAGGGAGATCGAGGAACGCCGGGCGACCGTCCTCGAGGGACTCGGGGCGGAGCGCGAGACGATTGCCCGGATCGAACGATCAGCTGAATCCGCGGAGCTGCGCCAGCAGCGCGCCGACCGGATCGCCGAGCTCCGGGAGCTCGCCGAGTCGTGGTCGATCACCTCGATCGCGCTGGCCCTCCTGCGCCGGACGCGGGAGCGTTATGAGCGGGAGCACCGGCCCGATGTCCTCAAGGCGGCTGAGGAGCTCCTCGCCACGTGGACCGGCGGCCGCTACCTGCGGATCCTCGCGCCGCTCGGCAAGCAGGTCCAGGAGCTCGAACGGAACGACGGGGTGGTCGTCCCGCTCGGCGGGCTATCGACCGGCACCGCCCAGCAGCTCTACCTCGCCCTCCGGTTCGGCCTCGTCGATCACTTCGCCCGGCAGGCCGAGTCGCTGCCGATCGTGATGGACGACATCCTGGTGAACTTCGACCCGGTCCGTGCGGAGCGAGCGGCTCGCTCGATCGAGGAGCTTGCCACCCGCCACCAGGTCCTCTACTTCACCTGCCACCCGGGCACGCCACTTCGGGCGGCGACCACGATCGAGCTCCCGACGCTCGTCCGGGGCTGAGCGGCACGGTCGATCAGACGGCCACCGTCGGGTGGTGAGCGTCGTGATCGCGGTCCCCGATCCACAGGGCGGGCGGGGTCATCCAGAACCGGGCCAGCTCGTTGAGCCGGGAGGCGTAGCGCCCCCGGATCTGGGCGAACAGGATCCAGCCGATGTCGCCATTCTCGAGGTGGAAGCCGGCCGCCTCGAGGCGTGTGCGAGCCGCGTCGTACTCGTCGCGCTCGATCGCCACCCGGCCGTCGTTCGGGAAGCCAAAGAAGTTCGAGAGGTCTTCGACGAGGTGGACCCCGATCGCCACGAGCATCTCGGCCTGGCCGCGGGGCTGGCTCTCCACGGTCGTCAGGATCAGGACGGCCGCGTCGAGCATCGCCCCGAGCGAGGCCAGCCACGACTCGTTGTCGTGGCTCGACCGGAAGTAGCCGAGCACCGGATAGGCCAGGTGGCTGTCGAGGACCTCGGCAGCCCAACGTTCCCAGGCACCGAAGAGTGCCGGCAGCTCGCTGAGCAGCTCGGTGCGCTGGAGGGTCTCGAGGAGGGCGATCCCCGAAGGCGGCGCTCCGGCCCGGGCGTCGAGGGTCGTGACCAGGACCTCCCGGCGCTGGAACGAGCCGTACAGCGAGAACAGGTAGGTGATGACGAGGGCCACGGTCCCCAGGCCGAGGCCGGCCGAGACCAGGGTGATCAGGCGGGTCAGCAGGGCGGTCGGCACGATGTCACCGAAGCCGATCGTCAGCAGGCCCGTGCCGGCGGCATAGAAGGCCGTGCCCAGGTCCTCGATCGGGGGATTGAAGCCCTTCCCCAGGGCCAGGTCGACGAGGGCGAAGCCCACGGCAAGGGTCACGACCCAGGCAACGAGGAGGACGAGGACCAGGAGGGGCGCGAAGCCGCCAAGCCAGCGCTCACGACGCTGACCGGACATGCGATTGGCCTGCCAGCGCCAGGCCCGCCACGACCAGCGGGTCAGGTTGCGGGCGAGCCGGTACACCGACGGGGTCGGTCGCGGCAGGGCCACCGTGTTGAAGACGTCCCAGGCCACGAACAGGATCAGGAAGATCCCGCCGAGAACCTCGACGACGTGGACGAGCGTATCCACGTCAGCCGGCCGGGCAGCGCTTGCGGAACATGGTCGGTACGCTACACGAACCCATGGCCCGCGACGGACCGTGTCGGACCGGGAGGAATGGATGCGACGTACGAGCTCCAGGCGCGCTCTCGGACCGGCTCTCGCCTGCTCGTTCGGCCTCCTTGTCGCCTTCGCCATCGGGCCCGTGCCGAGCGCCCTTGCCGCCACGCCACCGCCGCCGACTGCCGGCGGAACCCAGCGGATCCAGATCGTGCCGACGACCGTGACGTTCTACGGCCGGGGCTACGGCCACGGCGTCGGGCTGAGCCAGTACGGTGCCCGCGGCCGGGCACTGGCGGGCCAGTCGGCCGCGACGATCCTCGCTCATTACTACGAGGGCACGACGCCCGCCACGGTGAGCGCGAGCGCGCCGGTCCGGATCCTCGTCCTGGCACCGATCAAGCCGACCGCCGCGAAGCCGATCATCCTCCACGGCCGCGGGGAGCCGTTCACGATCGACGGGATCTCGGGAACCTTCCCCGTCGGCGCAAAGGTCGCCGTCTGGCCGTCCGGGACCGGCTTCGCGATCCAGGTAAACTCGAGCAGTGGGACGCTCCTTCGCAAGACCACCTCCACCGCCCAGGACATCCGCCTCCGCTCGGGCGCCGACCCGGGCCGGATCGAGGTCGACACCAAACCCGTCGCTGACGACACGTACCGGGGCGTGATCCGGCTGCTCGGAGCGTCGAGCGGGGTGATGGCGATCAACGAGGTCGGTCTCGACCTCTACCTGCGCGGCGTCGTTCCCTCCGAGATGCCCTCGAGCTGGCCGGCCGAGGCGCTCAAGGCCCAGGCGATCGCTGCCCGGAGCTACGCCGAGGAGCACGTCCATCCGGGGACCGGCTCGTACGACCTGTTCGACGACACGCGCTCGCAGGTCTATCGCGGCTCGCTGGGCGAGACCACGACCACGAACGCGATCGTCACGGCCACCGCTGGCCAGGTCCTCAAGAGTGGATCGGCGATCATCAACGCGCTCTACCACTCCGCCGACGGCGGGGCCACGGAGGACAACGAGAATGTCTTCACCTCGGCGACCGGCCAGATCGTCGCCGGCCCGGCCAGCTACCTGCGAGGCTCGTCCGACCGTGATCCGAACGGCGTCTCGTATGACGCCAGCTCGCCCCACGCCAGCTGGCACACCGCGACCTACACGTGGGCCCAGCTGTCGGCCATCTTCGACGCGGATTCGCGGACGAGCGTTGGCACGCTCACGTCCCTTGACCTGTCCGACGTCGGTGTCTCGGGGCGGCCGATCAAGGTCGTGCTGACGGGCAGCGGCGGCACGAAGACGGTCAGCTCGGAGATCTTCCGGGAGATCTTCAATGCCGATTCGCCGGCCACGGACCCGTACATGTGGAGCACGCTGATCTCGACCAGCCCCATCCCGTGAGCGAGCCCGGCCGCTGCCCATGGGCCGGTGCCGACGGCCCCCGGCCCGACCCGCTGATGGTTGCCTACCACGACGACGAATGGGGCCGGCCGATCACCGACGACACCGGGCTCTTCGAGCGGCTCGTCCTGGAGTCGTTCCAGGCCGGCCTCTCCTGGTCGACGATCCTGCGCAAGCGCGAGGCGTTCCGGGCGGCATTCCGGGACTTCGACCCGGCTGTCGTGGCCGCGTTCGACGACGGCGATCGGGCGCGCCTCACGGCCGATGCCGGGATCGTTCGGAACCGGGCCAAGATCGGGGCCACGATCGGCAACGCCGACGGATTCCTGGCGATCTGCCGCGAGCGCGGATCGTTCGATGCCTACCTGCGCACGATCATCCCCGAGCCTCCCCGGCCGTTGCCGGCGGATGCCCTCGGCGGGAGCATCCCGGCCAGCACGCCCTCGTCCATCGCCCTCTCGAAGGATCTCGTGGCGCACGGCTTCCGCTTCGTCGGACCGACCATCACCTATGCGTTCATGCAGAGCGTCGGCCTGGTCGACGACCACCTCCCAGGCTGTTTCCGCTACGGGGGCTGAGATCGGGGCTCAGAGCTCGCGGCGGCGGAACGACAGGACGGCCAGGCCGAGGACGATCACGATCCAGGCCCCCACCCAGGCGAGGTAGGCCGGCCCCAGTCCCGTCGAGGCATAGAACGGATTGGCGGCCAGCTGCTCGCTGGAGCGGCCACTGTCGGAGGCGACCGCGATCACGATCGGGGGCTCGAGGGCGAAGATCGCGCCGCGCCAGATCCCGTCCGAGGGAACGATGAGCCGGCTGATCGTCGCGACCTGGGCGAGCAGGTCGGCCTTGAAGAAGACGCCGAGGCCGCCCAGCACGCCGGCAATCCAGCACATCCCGAAGAGGACGACGGCAATGGCGCCGCCGGCGATCGAGGGCAGCCGGGTCGAGAAGCACAGCGTGAGGGTCAGGACGATGACCGCCTGGAGGGCGATCGCCCCGGCTGCCCCCAGCGGATCGGGCGGTCCGTAGCCCGATGCGAGCTTCATGGCCAGGATCTCCAGGAGCCCCGAGGCGAGGGCATAGCCCGCGGCGACCAGGACCAGGCCGAGCCAGCGCCCGGCCAGGAACGTCGAGCGGTCGATCGGCCGGGCGAGGATCGCCAGGAGGACGCCGCTCTCGATGTCGGCGGAGATCGCCGGCGCCCCGATGAACGCCGCGGTCATCGCCAGGATGAAGCTGAACATGAAGGCGACGACGATCAGCATCTGGCTCACGCCGAGCTGGACCTCGGTCTCGCTGCTGCCGTTGTCGCGGGCGATCGTCACCAGCCGCTCGAAGCCGATCCCCGACAGCCCCACGACGAAGACCGTCAGCAGGAAGAGGACCCACAGGATCCGCCGGCGGAGGGCATCGAGGAGCGTCAGCCGGACGATGACCAGGAGCGGCCCGAAGGTTGAGCTCAACGACGGCCGCCGTCGTCGGTGACCCGGTGGGCCGCGGTCGCCCCTTCGGGATCGGGCGGGGCGCCGAGCAGCTCGAGGAAGCGCTCTTCGAGGCTCTCACGGCCCTGGGCGACGGCATGGATCCGGCCGCCGGCCGCGACGATCGTGGCCACCAGGTCGGGAATCCGGGCCGGGTCGATCGCCCGGATCGTGATCCGCTCGGCATCGACCGGGTCCGTCTCGACCGTGCCGAAGGCCGCGAGCCCCGAACGCGCCTCCGCCGGGAGGTCGGTGACCCGGAGGACCGCGGTCTGCTCGCCGAGGAGCTCGTCGAGCGTGCCGCTGGCCACCACCCGGCCTCGATTGACGACGGCGACGCGGTCACAGACGAGCTCGACCTCGGACAGGAGGTGCGAGTTCAGGAAGACGGTGACGCCCCGCTCCCGGGCCGCCCGGATGACCTGGCGGACTTCCGTCCGGCCGACCGGATCGAGGGCCGACGTCGGCTCGTCGAGGAAGACGAGCTCGGGACCCCCGAGGAGGGCCGCCCCGAGGCCCAGCCGCTGCTGCATGCCCTTGGAGAACGTGCCCACGGGGTCGTTCGAGCGATCGGCCAACCCGACGGTCTCGAGCGCGGCATGTACCTCCGCATCGCGCCGGCTACCCGGCAGGCGGGCCAGGTCGGCGTGGAGGCGCAGGACCTCCCGGGCGCGCAGCCATGGCTGGTAGCGGAAGAGCTCCGGCAGGTAGCCGATCCGGCGACGCGTCTCGCGGTCACCGATCGGCGCGCCGAGCACCCGGCCGCTGCCGGACGTCGCAGCAGTCAGGCCCAGGAGCAGCTTGACCGAGGTCGTCTTGCCCGCGCCGTTCGGGCCGAGGAAGCCGAAGACCTCGCCGGGCTCGACCCGCATCGACAGCCCGGCCAGGGCGACGACCCGGCCGAACCGCTTGGACAGCTCGCTGGTCTCGATCGCCGGGGCCGATACGGGTGCGCTCATCGCTGGCATCGTCGCATGGACGGTCGGTCCGTGGGACCGGTGACGCGCCCGGTTCTGGCGGTCCAGTCTGGATCGTGACACGCAAGCTGTCACAGGCGGCGGTCATTCTCGGGTCATGAACACCAACACCTTCGTCGCCAACGGCGTCATCGCCATCGACTGCCCGGCCTGCGACGGGACGGTCCTGGTCGACCAGGTCGAGCTCGACGGGGAGGTACGCTGCGAGGGCTGCCTCGTGGCCTTCTCGATCTTCGAGCCGGTCGCGGCCTCTGCCGGGCTCGAGGCGCTCGCCGCCTGATCGTCGCTGGAGCTCAGCTCGACGGAGCAGACTCCTCGTCGCCGAGCGCCCTGTCGTCGTCCGGCGCCGCCGGCTCGCGCGCGACCCGGCTGAGGTGACTGACCTCGATCACCGTCGCCCTGTCGTCGCGGTCCTTCCAGCGGGTCTGGAGCTGGACCGTCTCGTTGTCCCCGGTCAGGAGCAGGACGATGTTGTAGCCGGACCCGCCGTGCGCGACCGACTCCACGTCCGCGGCGCTCACGGGCAGGGGCAGAAGGCTGATCACCTCGCCCAGGTTCTGGCGGAGCTCCGCGCTGAAGGCCTCGATGGCCAGGTCGACATTGCCCGCAACCAGGGCTGCGCAGAATGCCTGCGCCTGCTCGCGAAACCCTTCCTCGTCGATCAAGGTCTCCCCTTCGTGCTGCGGGCCGGCTGGCTGCCCGCTCCACCGTACCCCGTCAGCGGGGAACGTGGCCACCGATGACCAGCGCCCCCCGGAGCGGGCGCGAGGCCGCGAAGGCGATCGTCGCGATCAGCAGGGCCGAGCCCATCAGCAGGAGTGTCGCGCCGCCGCCGATGCTGTCGAGGAGGACGCCGGCCGTGATCATCCCGAGCGGCTGGAGTCCGATCGACAGCGTCCGGGCGGTCGACCCGACACGTCCGAGAAGCTCGTCCGGAGCGGCGGCCGAGCGCAGGGTGATGTAGGTGATGACCACCCCGGCCGAAGCCGCCCCGACGACGAACGCGGCCGGGAAGAGGACGATCGCCTGGCCATTGACGGCGGCGATCATCGCGACCGCTTCCACGGCGGTGCCGATGAGCATGAGCCGGCCCGCGGCCCGGACCCTGACCCGGTTCATGCCGATGGCGCCGAGCAGGTAGCCGATCCCGTTGATCGACAGGAGGACCCCGAAGGCCGTCGTCCCGAGCTGGAGCTGGCGGGTCACGAAGTACGTGAGGACCGGGATCAGGCCCGCCGTGATGACGCTGCTCAGGCCCCAGAACGACACGGCGATGCGCAGCGTCGGATGGCCGGCGATATAGGCGATCCCCTCGCCGATCTCGGCGCGCAGGTTCAGCGCCGGTCGATCCTGGCGCTCCTGCAGCGGCCGCCGGATCAAGGCCATCGCCAGCGAGCTGACCAGGAAGCTCAGGGCATCGACAGCGATCGTGGGGCCGTAGCCGACGACGGCGGCGAGCAGCCCGGCGATGCTCGGGCCGAGGACGAAGCTCAGGCTGTAGACGGTCTCGAGGGTCGACGTCGCCCTGGCCAGCAGCGGCCGGCCGACGAGGCTCGGCATCGCCGCGGTGTAGGCGGCCAGGAACAGCGAGCGGAGCATGGCCATCGGTGCCGCGATCAGCAGGATCACCGCGATCGTCGGACCGCCCAGCAGGATCGATAGCGGAATGAGCCCCGTGAGGACGGCTCGGCCGAAGTCGGCTCCGAGGATCATCACCCGCCGGTCGCTGCGATCCGCGACCACCCCGGCGAGCAACCCAAAGACGAGGTCCGGGATCGTGTTGAGGACGCCGACGATGCCCATGGCGATCCCCGACCCGGTGAGGGCCAGCACGAGGAGGGGCAGCGCGGTGAGGCTGAGCGCGTCGCCGAAGGCCGAGATGCCCTGCCCGCCAAGCAGGAGCAGGAAGTCCCGGTTCTGGCTGAGCGGCTCCTCGTGGACCTGCGGACCCGGCAGGGCGGGCGGGACGGCGGTGGCCGGCGCCGGAACGCCGTCGACGAGGCCGCCCGAGCCCTCGGGCTCGATCACCCGATTCGGACGGAGGAGGCCCCACCAGTGAACCGGACGAGCACGTGGTCGGCCGCCGTGGCGTAGGCGGGACTCTGGGTCAGGCCGTCAATGCTGGTCAGGCCTCCCGACGACTCGAACCGGTACTCGACTCCGGCGGGAACCTCGATCGCGAACGAGGCGGCCCCGCCGGTGATCGCGACGACCACCTCCCCGTGCGGCCGGGGCAGCACGATCCGGGTCCGGGCCGCGCCAACCTGGAGCCGGGCCTCGACGATCGTGAGAGCGCCCAGGTCGAGGTCGAAGGTGCCCGCCCCCGCATCGAACTTGAGCCGGGTCGGCACGTCCGCGGCCAGCCTGATCTCCCAGGTCGTGTTGCCCCGCCAGGCTCCGAACGAGGCGAGATCCTGGCGCAAGCGGACCTGGGCGAGGTCGCCGTCACGGCGCTGCTGCGCCGCAATATCGCTGACCGACGAGCGGACCTCGACGAGCTGCCCCGAGCCGCCGCCGAGGCTGAACGTGCCGGCGCCGACGGCAACATCGAGCTCGAGTCGGGCCGCCCCATCGCGGCCAATCGCCGTCGACGCCGCCCCGGGCCCCCGGTGGCGGGCCCCCTGCCGGGCGACGGCATTCACGAGAACGACGGCACCGATCGCGATCAGCAGGATGGGCCACAGCATCCGCCAGCCAAGATGGAACAGGCCGAGCTGGTCGACCAGGAAGATCGCGCCGACGACAACCAGGACGACCCCGAAGATCGAGACACCCGACCACTCGCCGCGCCCCGAGCCACCCCCACCCCACTGCCCAGACATTGACCATCACCTCCCGGCGGACGATCGCCCGTTTGCTCAGCGTAGCGCGAGCGCGAAGGCCCGGTACGGTTCCACCCGACGGATCGGCCGTCGCACCAAGCGGGACAGGCGCCGCTCGGCCGACCTGCCGGCGCCTACCCTCGGGCCATGACTGACACGCCTGTTCGCTCCGCCTTCCACCACGTCCAGGAGGAGCTCGGCGCCGAGTTCGGCGACTGGGATGGCTGGCTGTGGACGACCGGCTTCGGTGACCGGGATGGCGAATATGCGGCCGTCCGCGACGGCGCGGGCATCTGGGACTGCTCCGCGCTGATCAAGTGGGACTTCCACGGTCCTGACGCGCTCAGGGCGGCCGACCGGTTGATCGCCAACGACGTCCTCGCCTACGGCCCGGGCCGGGTGCGCTATGCGCCGCTCCTCGACGAGCACGGCCGGATCATCGACGACGCCACGGTCTACGTCTTCGGCCCAGACCACGTCTGGTTCATGACCAACCGCTTCGACCTCGGCGACCACTTGCGCGACGTCTCGGCGGGCCTGGATGTCGTCATCGACCTGATCGTCCACGAGCTGCCTCACGTCCAGTTCCAGGGGCCGCAGACCCGCGAGATCCTCCAGCGGCACGTCGACTTCGACCTTGCAACGCTGGGCTATTTCCGGTTCCTGACCGAGCCGGTAAAGGTTGGTCCGGTGCCGGCGTGGATCGCCCGGACGGGCGTCTCCGGCGAGCTCGGCTACGAGCTCTTCGTGCGCCCCGAGCATGCCGAGCCCCTGTGGCGGACGCTGACCGCGGCCGGCGACGTCCGCCCGTACGGCTTCGACGCCCTCGACGTCCTGCGGATCGAGGCCGGCATGATCCTGCCCGGCTACGACTACACGCCGGCCGAATCCAGTCCGTTCGACATCA
>JANWLH010000035.1 GCA_025450915.1 Candidatus Limnocylindrales bacterium
CTGGATAGAATGTTCGATACCACTTACAACCGGGGTGCACGATGAGCGAGCAGGGCGCAGTGGTCGTGATCGGCGGGACCCGGTCGATCGGGCGGGAGATCGTCCGCTACTTCGCGGGGCGAGGCGACCTGGTCGTCATGACCGGGCGGGATGCCGTCGCCGCTCGCGAGGTCGCCGCCGGCACGCCCGGCCGGGTCAGCTCGGCCGTCCTCGACCTTGCCAAGCCCAAGGGGATCGCCTCCGCCCTGAAGGGCGTTGGGCCGGTTCGGGCGATCATCCTGAGTGCGATCGAGCGCGACCAGAACACGATTGCCGACTACGACATCGACCGAGCCCTCTCGCTGGCCACCCTCAAGCTCGTGGGCTACACCGAGGTCGTCCACACGCTGATGGGACGATTGACGCCGGACGCCTCGATCGTGATGTTCGGCGGACTGGCCAAGGAGCGGCCGTATCCGGGCTCCTTGACGGTCTCGACCGTCAACGCCGGGGTCCTCGGCCTGGTCCGCTCGCTGGTCGTCGAGCTCAAGCCGGTCCGGGTCAACTCGCTCCATCCGGGCCTCGTCGAGGACAGCCCGTACTGGGAGGAGCGCCAGGCCGCCCTCGATGTGGCCCGCAGCAAGACGCCGATCGGCCGTCTCGCCCGGATGGACGACATCGTCGACGCCTGCGCATTCCTCGTCGACAACCGGGCGGTGAACGGGGTCGAGCTGTTCATCGACGGCGGGATCTCCTGCGTCTGAGGCTTCCCGGGACACCGGCCACGCTAGAGTTCGCTCATGGCCCAGCCCATCCCGCAGATCGACGTCGCGCCCGTCGAGATCGATCTGGCCCCGAACGAGCTCGGCGAAGGACCGGTCTGGCTGGCGGAGCGCGCCGAGCTCGCCTGGGTCGACATCCAGCGCGGCTCCATCTACCTCCTCGAGGTAGCGACCGGCCGGATCCGGACGATCCCCGTCGGCGAGATGATCGGCTCGATCGCCCCGACGGCCTCCGGCCGGCTGGTTGCCGCGGTCGCGACGGGCTTCGTGCTCGTGGACCTCGCGACGGGCGCGGTGCGCCGGCTGGCGACCCTCGAACGCGTCGACCCGACGATCCGGATGAACGACGGCAAGGCCGATCCATGGGGCCGCTTCTGGGCCGGCACGATGGGCCTCGACAAGCGGCCCGGCGCGGGGACCCTGTATCGCCTCGATCCGGACCTGACCGTGACCGTGATGGTCGACCCCGTGACGATCTCGAACGGGCTCGACTGGTCCGACGACCGGCGGACGATGTTCTACGTCGACACGCCAACCCAGCGCGTCGACCGGTTCGATCTCGCGTCCGATGGCCGGGAGCTCTCGAACCGGCGGGCATTCGTCACGATCCCGCCCGAGACCGGCCATCCCGACGGCCTGACCCTGGACGCGGAGGGCCACCTCTGGCTCGCGCTGTGGAGCGGCAATGCCGTTGCCCGCTACAGCCCCAGTGGTGAGCTCGAGGCGACGATCCGGGTGCCGGCCAACCATGTCACGAGCTGCACGTTCGCTGGACCGGACCTGCGGGACCTGTACATCACGTCGGCCTGGACCGAGCGGACGCCCGAAGAGCTGGCCGCCGAGCCGCTCGCCGGGCGGCTCTTCCATTGCCGCCCAGGGACATCGGGACGGCCGACAAACCGCTTCGACGACTCGCACCTGACATGAAGAAGCGCCGGCCAGATCGGCCGGCGCCCCTGTCGATCACCCGGCCGCGAGGCCAGGGGGTCGTCCCCTCTCGGCTACGGCTTGGCGACCGTGAAGCCATTCACGCCCTGGCCCGTGGTGTCACCGGCCTTGGCATCGTTCTTCCAGCCATACAGCGGCAGGCCGTTGTACGTCACCTGGAGGGTGCCGTCGGCGCGGGTCAGCGTCGCGAAGGTTCCCGAGACACCGGTTCCGCCCGTGGCGTTGGACCCGGCCGGGACGGCCAGCGGCGGCCAGGCGGTCGCGCAGCCACCGGTGCAGGTCGACGAGGTCGCCGAGTCACCGGCGTGGGTGTACAACGTCAGGCCGTTCGGGCCGACGAGGACCGGTCCGAGGGCGGTCGTGGCCATGTTGACCACGACGCCACCCGTGGCGGCCGAGGCTGCCGGCGCAGAGGCGGCAGGCGGGGTCGAGGCGGCCGGCGGCGTCGAAGCGGCGGGTGGCTGGGTGGGCGCCGTCGTGGCGGCGGACGAACACGCAGCTGCGAGGACGGCGACGAGCACCAGGCCGGCGACGCCGCGGCCGGCGGTTCGAATGGAGGATTGATTCATCGTGACTCTCCCAGTCGATCTGGTCGGGCAGCACGGCTTGAGCCGTTGGCTTGTCCCACCACGACGAGTACGCCCGGGTGCACCGGGTCGGTTTCCGGTGACCTCGCCCTTGGGCCCTCGCCGGGGCCGCGTCCAGCTCCAGAGGTTCGTAATGGTCGTCCGGGTACGAGTGGCTTGACACTCATACAACGGCACCCCGGGCCCGAACTGTTCGGTCAGCGAGCCGCCTGGAGCTCGTCCTGCCAGCGGTGCTCGGGGACGTAGCCGAGCAGCGTCCTGGCCTTGTCGATCGACAGGAGCGTCTGGCGGCCGGTGACCGGCCCGCGCAGGGGCACCGCGGGAAAGACCTCGGCCAGCAGCTCGGCACTCGGCCGGAGCATCACGGTGTCGTCGGCCGCCACGATGCACACTTCGGCGCCGCGGACGTCGGCGGTGAGCGCCAGCCGGACGGCCTGGGCAACGTCGCGCACGTCGACATAGCCCCACAGGTTCCAGCGCCGGATCGCCGGGTCGTCCTGCCAGGTCGGGAACTGGGCGTAGTCGGGCGGCTCCATGATGTTCGAGATCCGCAGGCCGACGAACGGGATCCCGGTCCGCCGGTTGAACTGGCCGGCCAGCGTCTCGCCGACGAGCTTGGAGAGGGAGTACGACGTCTCGGGCCGCGGCTCGATCGACTCGTCGATCGGCGCGAACAATGGCGGCGTGTCGAAGGGCAGGCCGAGGACTGTCTCGCTCGAGGCCCACACGACCCGGCCCACCCGGTTCAGCTCGGCCGCCGCGAACACGTTGTACGTGGACAGGGCGTTGATCCGGAACGTCTCGGCCGGGGAGCGCAGGCCCGGTGCCGGGATCGCCGCCAGGTGGACGATCGCGTCGGCCCCGGCGGTCAGCTCGATCGCCTGGCCCGGGTCCGTCAGGTCGGCAAGGACGCACAGCCCGAAATCGCTGCCATCGTGGCGAACATCGACGTTGAGGACATCGTGGCCGTGGTCGCGAAGATCCTGGACGGTCCAGCGGCCGGCCTTCCCGCTGCCCCCGGTGACGATGATTCGCATGCCCTCAGCCTAGCGGGCCGGGATGCACGAGGCAGGTGTTCTGGGGAAGGCACCCGTCTCGCAGGGGGCTGGAACCGGGGACGCAGGGAGGAGCGCATCATTGGGCGCACCATGGCTGACCCGCGTGTCCTGGCGATCATCGGCTCCGGCGAGACTGCGCCGGCGATGGCCAAGGTCCAGCGCGCCCTCTTCGATCGCTTCGGACCCGGCCCGGTTCCTGCGGCGATCCTCGACACCCCGTACGGCTTCCAGGAGAACGCCGACGACCTGAGCGCCCGGACAGTCCGCTTCTTCGAGGAGAGCCTGGGCCGCGAGGTCGCAGTTGCCTCGTATCGCTCGAAGGACGTCGACCCGGTCGACGCCGCAACGGCTGTCGCCCGGATCCGGGCCGCACGCTACGTGATGGCCGGCCCGGGCAGCCCGAGTTACGCGCTCCGGCAATGGGCCGACGGTCCGATCGCCGCGGCCCTGGCGGACCGGCTGCGCGACGGCGGCATCCTGACGATGGCCAGCGCGGCGGCCTTGACCCTCGGGGTCGTGACGATCCCGGTCTACGAGATCTACAAGGTCGGCGAGGACCCCCGCTGGCTGCCGGGCCTGGACCTGCTGCGCCTCGCGACCGGCCTCTCGGCCGCCGTCGTCCCGCACTGGGACAACGCCGAAGGCGGCAACCACGACACCCGGTTCTGCTACATGGGCGAGACCCGCCTGCGGATCCTCGAGCGGCATCTGCCCGAAGGTGCCTTCATCCTCGGCGTCGACAGCCACACGGCGCTGGTCATCGACCTCGACGGCCGGACCGCCATGATCGCCGGGCTCGGCGGGGTGACGATCCGGGTCGGCGGCCGGGGAACGTTCTTCCCGAGCGGCAGCGAGATCACCCTCGAGACCCTCGTTCGCGTCGCCGGCGAGCTGGCCGGCGGCCAGGCGCCGGACATCGGCTGGGAGCCGAGTCCGGGCGCTCCGCGCTCATCCCGGGGCTGGCCCGCGGACGCCGCTGCCGGGACGACACCGCCGCTGCGCGACGAGATGGCCGACCTCGAGGGAGCCTTCGTCGCGGCCCTCGGCCAGGGCGACAGCCGCTCGGCGGTCGCAGCCCTGCTCGATCTCGACTCGGCGATCGAGGCCCGCACCCGGGCCGGCGAGGACAGCCCCGACCTCGACGGTGCCCGATCGACGTTCCGGGCCCTGATCACCCGGCTCGGCGAGGCATCCGGACCGGCGCGGCCCGACCTGCGAACGACGATCGAGCCGTTCGTGGCAGCCCTCATCGAGCTCCGCGACCGGGCCCGCGCAGCCCGCGACTGGACGCTCGCCGACCTGATCCGGGACCGCCTCGTCGCCGCGGGCGTCGAGGTTCGCGATGCGGGCGATGGCTCGACGTGGACGCTTTCCTGACGATCAGGGCCCGCGCCGGCACGCTGCCTAGAATGCGGTCATGTCGATCATCACCGTCAACGGCCCGATCGCCGGCAGCGAGCTCGGCTACACCCTCCACCATGAGCACGTCTTCATCGACACCTCGGTCGACTACCGCGAGCCCACGCCGGCGATCGCCGGCCTGCTGGCCGAGATGGGCGTCGATCTCGAAGCCCCGATCACCCTCGGGAGCATCGGCTTCCTGCGCCGCGAGCCACTCTGGTCGGTCTCGAACCAGATCCTCGACAGCTACGACGACGCGCTCGTCGAGCTCGGCTGGGCCCGCCGGGCGGGAGTCAAGTCGATCTTCGACCTCACTCCGATCCTGGCCGGTCGCCAGCCGGCTGCGCTTCGTCGCCTGAGCCAGGCGCTCGACATGCACATCGTCACCGGCACCGGCTACTACCGCGAGGCATACCATCCGCCCGGCGTCAGCACCCTGACGGTCGACGAGCTCGAGCGGCAGTTCCTGACCGAGGTCTCGGTGGGCATCGATGGGACCGGGGTCCGGGCCGGCCTCATCGGCGAATGCGGGACGACATTCCAGGGCATCTCGACCGTCGAAGAGCGGGTCCTCGTCGCGGCCGCGCGCGTCCAGCGGGCGACGGGCGTGCCGGTGATGGTCCATACCGAGGGCAACCGCGAGGTCGTGCTCGGGGCCCAGAAGATCCTCGAGACCGCCGGGGCGGACCCGACCCGGATCCACATCTGCCACGTCAACGGCGCGCCCTGGTGGAAGGACATCGTCGCGACCGGGGCGACGATCGGACACGACTGCTTCGGCTCGACGTTCTCGATCGATTCCGAGACGAAGATGAACCCGACCGACGAGGCCCGGATCGACGACGTCAAGCGGATCTTCGATGCCGGCCATGGCCAGAGCGTGATGATCAGCAACGACATCTGCTTCAAGTCACGCCTGCACATGTACGGCGGCTGGGGCTACGACCATATCCAGACGAACCTGGGCCCGTTCCTGGCCAAGGCCGGCTTCAGCGACGCTGACCTCCAGACGCTCTTCGTCGACAACCCGCGCAGGCTCGTCGAGACCGGCCGGGACTGAAGCGGGTCCGGCCAGGCGAGGTCTTCGGCTGGCACGGTTGACGATCGACGGGACCTGGCGGCAGTAGGCGTCCATGAACTCGCGGGCGCGGAGGTGCGTCCAGGCCATCCCCGAGCGCTCGATGCCGGCCGCCCGACAGTGGTACCCGGGCCACCCGTACCACTGCGGGGCGTTCGATCCGGGAATCACGGCCAAGAATGAGCATATGCCCGTGCGCGGCCACTTCAACGGCCCCCCACAACCAAACGACTGGGCGGCGGCCTTCGCCGCTACCCTCCTGGCGAGCGCGATCTGGGCGGTCGACATCGCCACGGCGATCACGTTGTCGGGCGGCGCGCCCCAGGCCAGCGTCTTCGGCCTCACCGGCGATCGC
>JANWLH010000036.1 GCA_025450915.1 Candidatus Limnocylindrales bacterium
ACAAGGCGATCCTCGCCCTGTCGGCGAAGATGTTCACGGTCCCGGGAACGCTGCCCGCCAAGACGTACGCGGCTCCGCCTGCGTCGAGCGGTGGCGGTGGCTCGGGCGTCAGCAACTGCGCACCAGCTGCGACCCCGACCCCGAAGCCGACTCCCAAGCCGACGCCCCACCCGACCCCGAGCCCGTCGCCCGACGTCACGGCGACCGTCAGCCCAAGCGACGAGGAGTCGTCTGGGCCGTAGCGGGTCGCGGTGTTTCCTCGGCGGACCTCGGATCCGCGAACTTCGTCGAAATGCCGCCACCAGGCGCCTTCGCGACAACCCGGGCTGGCTGAGGCCCGCGACTCCGGTCGGCGTGGGCGAGGCTGAGCACGGGTCCATCGGGAATCCCGTCAGTCAACGGCACCTGGGGGCTCGGCATCTCCGCAATGCGTCCCTGGGCGGCTTTCCTGCGAAGTCCGCAGTGAGGACGAGGCGATCGGCGCGTGAGGGCCGTGGCCTAGCTTCGGGCAGTGGACGATCTCCGTTTTGGCCGGCTCGTCCGGGTTCTCAGGCACAAACGCGGATGGCGCCAGGCGGACCTCGCGGCCCGCGCCGGCGTAAGCCGAACGATCGTTTCCGACATTGAGCACGGCCGGGCATCCCGGACGAGCATCGCCGTCGTGCGCCAGGCGACCGCGCCGCTCGAGCTCAGCGTGGATCTGGCCGCCCGGGGTCGTGGCGCCGATGTCGACCGCGTGCTCGACGAACGGCACCTCCGGCTGCTCGGGGCCGCGGCCCGCTGGCTCCGTGGTCTCGGCTGGGCCACGATGGCCGAGGTCTCCTACTCGGAATGGGGTGAGCGAGGTTCGATCGATCTGCTCGCTTGGAACGAGCCAACTGCGACCCTGCTGGTCATCGAGATCAAGACCGAGCTGGTCTCCGTCGAGGCGACCCTGCGCAAGCATGACGAGAAAGTCCGCCTCGCTCCGAGGATTGCGCGCGACCGATTCGGCTGGGTGGCTAGAGCGACGGCCAGGCTAATCGTGTTTCCCGACGATCGGACCGAGCGCGCCCGGATCGCTGCCCAGGCAGTTGTGCTCGAGGCGGCCTATCCCGTTCGCGCGTACGCCGCCCGGCGCTGGTGCCGGCTGCCAAGCGGCCCGTTCTCCGGCTTGCTCTTCCTCAAGGCTGATCCGGATTCGCGCGGGCGCCATTTGAGGGGCCCGCGACTCAGGGTTCAAAAGCCTCGAGAGGCCCGCGGGCGGTGACCAAGACTTCTTCGAAATGCCGCCACCAGGCGCCTTCGCGACAACCCGGGCTGGCTGAGGCCCGCGATTCCGGTCGGCGCGCGCGAGGCTGAGCACGGGCCCATCGGGAATCCCGCCAGTCAACGGCACCCTGGCTGTCGGCCTCTCCGCAATGCGTCCCTGGGCGGCATTCCTGCGAAGTCGGGACCGTCGCCCTCCGCGTAGTCGCCCTGATCACTCGAGGCTGAGCGCCTCGCCGAGGACGGCGCCGAGCTGGTCCCACTCGACCAGGAAGGCGTCGTGGCCCTTGGTCGAGGCAAGCTCGCGATAGACCGCGTGGGCGCCGGCGACCCGCGCATCGTTGACCAGCGCCTGGACCTGGGCCGGTCCGTAGAGGATGTCGCCGCTGATTCCGAGGCCGATCAACCGCGTCCCGGCCGAAGCGAGCGCAGCGAGTGCCGTGACGATGCCGCCCCGGTCGCGGCCGATGTCGTGGAGGTCCATCGCCCGGACCAGGATCCGGTACGTGTCCGGATCGAAGCGCTCGACGAGCTTGCGGCCCTGGTACTCGAGGTAGCTGGCAATCGACAGGCGGCCGTCCGCTTCGAGCTGCCGCCCGAAGCGGCCATCGAAGTCGGCCTCACTGCGGTAGGTGGTCATCGCCAGCTGCCGGGCGAGCGCCAGGCCGCGTACGCCGAGCGCGTCGATCATCTCGAGCTGGATCGCATTCCAGGCCATCGCCAGGGCGCCGGTCGCGGCAGGTGCCGCCATCGGCAGCACCGTGCGCACGGAATCCGGCCGTTCCAGGGCAACCTCGAGCGAGACCATCCCGCCGAGCGACCCGCCGGTCACCACCGCCAGCTCGCGGATCGCGAGAGCGTCGAGGAGGCGACACTGCGCCCGAGCCTGGTCGCGCGTCGAGACCTCGGGAAACACGCCGCCGAACGGCCTGGCCGTCCGGGGATCGATCGATGTCGGCCCGGTCGTGCCGTAGCAGCCGCCGAGCAGGTTGGCGCACAGCACGCCGACCCGGTCCGTGTCGAGCGCGAGGCCGGGCCCGATGAGCGGCGACCACCAGTCACCGGCCGCGTCGGCCGAGCCCGTCAGGGCGTGGATCGCGAGGACCTGGGGTGCGTCGGCGGGGCCCGGTCCGTCGTGCCGGTAGGCGACGGTCAGGTCCTCGAGGGTGATGCCCGATTCGAGCTCGAACGGACCGGTCGACAGCGACTCGAGCCGGCCCGTCCCGAGGGCCGGTGGGGACGTCGCCGTCCCCACCGAGGAGGTGCCCCTGGGATGGGTGTCCGGGCTTGCCGCTGGCCCGCTCGTCACGCGCCCGCGCCGGCGAGCTCGGCCGCGCCGGTCGTGATCGCGCTGCCGGTTGCCGCCGCCAGCGCCTGGTCGAGGTCGGCGATCAGGTCGTCGACCGCCTCGAGGCCGACCGACAGGCGGACCAGGTCGTCGGTCACGCCGCTTGCGAACTGGTCCTCGACGCTCAGCTGCGAGTGGGTCGTCGAGGCGGGATGGATGATCAGTGACTTGGCGTCGCCGACGTTGGCCAGCAGGCTGAAGATGTTGACCGCGTCGATCAGCTTCTGGCCGGCCTCAACGCCGCCCTTCACGCCGAACGTCACGATCCCGCCGAAGCCGCCCTTGAGGTACTTCACTGCCTGCCTGTGGGCGGCATGGGACGGCAGCCCGGGGTAGCTGACCCAGGTGACCGAGGGATGGCGCTCGAGCCAGCGGGCGACGGCGAGGGCGTTCTCGCTGTGTCGCTGGATCCGCACCGGCAGGGTCTCGAGGCCCTGGATGAAGAGCCACGAGTTGAACGGGCTGAGCGCTGGCCCGATGTCCCGCAGGCCCTGGACGCGTAGCTTGAGGATGAACGCGAGCGGCCCGAAGGCATTCGTGTAGCTGATCCCGTGGTAGCTCGGATCCGGGTCGACGAAGTCTCCCTTGAACCGGGGCGAGGCCGCCCAGTCGAAGGTGCCCCCGTCGACGACGACGCCACCGATCGAGGTCCCATGGCCGCCGATCCACTTCGTCGCCGAGTGGATGACGATGTCGGCGCCGTGGGCGATCGGCTGGGTCAGCAACGGCGCGAACGTGTTGTCGACGATCAGCGGCACGCCGTGGGCATGGGCCACGTCGGCGATCGCGGCGATGTCGTGGACGTCGAGGCGGGGATTGCCGATCGTCTCGATGAACACCGCCTTCGTGTGCTCGTCGATCGCCGGCGCGAAGGTTTCGGGCCGGGTCCCGTCGACGAAGCGGGTCGTGATCCCGATCTTGGGCAGCGTGTACTGGAAGAGGTTCCAGGTACCGCCGTACAGGCTCGAGCTCGACACGATGTTGTCGCCGGTCCGGGCGAGGTTGAGGATCGTCAGCGTCTCGGCCGCCTGGCCGGACGCCAGCCCGAGGGCGGCGACGCCGCCCTCGAGCGCGGCAATCCGCTGCTCGAAGACATCCGTCGTCGGATTCATGATCCGGGTGTAGATGTTGCCGAACTCCTGGAGGCCGAACAGCCGGGCGGCGTGAGCGGCGTCATTGAAGACGTAGCTCGTCGTGGCGTAGATCGGCACGGCCCGCGCGTTCGTGGCCGGGTCGGGCTTCTGGCCCGCATGCAGGGCGAGGGTCTCGGGCCGCAGCTTGGGCTGATCGCTGTCTGTCATCGGAGTCTCCTGTTCGACGTTTGGTGGGGGAATCAAAAAGACCGCAGATCCTTCCTGGATCTACGGCCCCGGGACCAGCCTTCGGTCCCGCTACCTGCTCATCAGGATGTGCGTGACCTCAGGCCCCATCCTCCACACGGCGGGGCCGCCAGGGCATACACATCTCCATGGACCGGCAGGTGCGCTTCACGAACGAAATGGTGGGCGAGCCGGCGGAGATCGTCAATCCCAGAGCCCCGTGTAGAGGGTTCCTCGTGGCTGGCGCGGCCGTAGAATCGCCTGGTGACGCACCCGCCAGCCGCCTTTCGAGCCTTCGTCGCCGAGAAGCTCGACGACCGGGTGGAGCGGGGGATTCGGACCTTCGGACCAGCCGACCTGCCGCCCGGCGAGGTGACGGTCCGGGTCGACTGGTCGAGCGTCAACTACAAGGACGCCCTCGCGACGATTGCCAACGGCCGGGTCGCGCGGATGAACCCGCTCGTGCCCGGGATCGACCTGGCCGGCGAGGTGATCGCGAGTGACGACCCGGAGGTCCCGGCCGGGAGCGCCGTCCTGGCCCACGGCTACGACCTGGGCGTCGCCCACCAAGGCGGCTATGCGGAATACAACCGGCTGCCGGCCGGCTGGATCGTGCCGCTCCCCGAGGGCCTCTCCGCCCGCGACGCGATGACGATCGGCACGGCGGGCTTTACCGCCGGGCTGTCGATTGCCCGGCTCGAGGCGCGCGGGCTCGATCCCTCGGACGGACCCGTCCTCGTCACCGGCGCGTCGGGCGGCGTCGGCCGGATGGCGACCGCGATCCTCCTCGAGCGGGGCTATGAGACGTGGGCCTCCACGGGCAAGGCGGCCGCCCACGAAGATCTCAACGCCCTGGGCGTCAGCGGGATCGTGGGACGCGACGAGGTGATCGCCGAAAGCCCGCGACCCCTCGAATCCGAGCGCTGGGCCGCCGCCGTCGATTGCGTTGGCGGCGCGACCCTGCCGTACCTGCTCCGGACCCTGCGCTACGGCGGGGCCGTGGCGGCCTCGGGCAACGCGGGCGGCGCGGCGTTCTCGACGACGGTCTTCCCGTTCATCCTGCGGGGCGTGGCCCTGATCGGGGTCGATTCGGCGCAGCTACCGATCGCCGAGCGCCGCGTCCTCTGGGAGCGCCTCGCGTCGGACCTCCGCCCGCGGGCGCTCGGCGACCGGGTTGCCGAGGTGACCCTCGAGACGCTGCCGGAGGCGCTCGATGGCATCCTCGCGGGCAGGGCTCATGGGCGCTGGCTCGTTCGGGTGGCCGGATGAGCTCTCCGTCGACGATCGCGGCGCGAGACGGTGAAGCCCTGGCCCTGCGCCACTGGCCGGTGGCCGGCGAGGCCCGGGCGAGCCTGCTGATCATCCACGGGCTCGGCGAGCATGGCGGCCGCTACGAACGGGCTGCCGGCATCTTCGCGGGAGCAGGGTTCGATACCTGGGCCCTGGACCTGCGCGGCTTCGGTGCATCAGGTGGCCGGCGCGCCTACGTCGAGCGCCTCGATGTCTGGCTCGACGACGTTGCCGATCGGCTGGCGGCGCTGCGCGACCTCGGCCCGCCGGTCGTCCTGCTCGGCCATTCGATGGGCGGGCTCGTGTGCCTGCGGTACGCGGAGAGCGATCGGCCCCAGCCGGATCTCCTCGTCGTCAGCGCGCCGGCCGTCGCCGGCAACGTGCCGGCCTGGAAGCGAGTCCTGGCCCGTGCGCTGGGAGGCGTAGCGCCCACGCTCGCCGTCAAGAACGCGATCGACGGCTCGGTCCTCTCACGCGATCCGGCGGTCGGCGCCGACTACGTCGCGGATCCGCTGAACGTCCACTCGACGACGACCCGTCTGGGCGTCGTCCTCTTCGGGGCCCAGGCCGCGGCGATCGCCGACCGGACCAGGATCCGGGTTCCAACGCTGGTGATCCACGGCGGCGCGGACCATCTCGTGCCCACCGCCTCGTCGGCGGTCTTCGATGGCCTGCCCGGAGTCGAGCGACGGGTCTACGACGGTCTCGCCCACGAGACCTTCAACGAACCCGAGGGACCGCAGGTTGTCGCGGACGTCGCTGCCTGGATCGGCGCGCACCTGCCCGGGTCCGCGCACCGGACCTGACTCAGTCGAGCTCGCCGCGCAGCTGGGCGCCGGCCCGTTCGAGCGCCGCGGTCGCCACGGCGAGGGGATACGGCGCCTGCCTGGCCGCATCGGCCAGCGCGAGTCCGCCCGAGCCCGTCCGCCGAAGTCACTCGAAACTCCTCCGTGTGCACCCCTCGCGCCGTCGCGGCCGATGGCATCCTAGTCGGCGATGAACGACCGCCGCACGATCGTCTTCTTTCCCGAGGGTGCCTTCGGGCCGACGAACAACTGCGTCGGCATCGGCGACGTCCTGCGGGCCCGTGGCCATCGAGTCGTCTTCATCGTCGAGGAGTCATTCGCCGGGCGGCTCGAGGCGCAGGGCTTCGAGGAGCGCCTCATGCGCCTCGGCCCGCCGCCCGAGGTGCCCGAGATCCCCGGCCAGTTCTGGATCGACTTCATCCGGGACACGGCGCCCGTCTTCCGGAAGCCGACCATCGAGCAGCTCGGCGAGTTCATCGCCCCAACCTGGCTGGCCCTGTGTGACGGGGCGCGCTACGTCGAGCCGCGGCTCCAGGAGATCTTTGGGGAGCTCCGGCCGGACGCGATCGTCGAGGACAACGTGGTCGGCTTCGCGGCGGTCGTGACGGCCGGCCGCCCGTGGGCCCGGATCGTCAGCTGCAACCCGGCCGAGGTCAAGGACCTGGCAATCCCGCCGTTCTCGAGCGGTTATCCGACGTCGGACCGCAGCGGCTGGCCGGCGTTCCTCGACGAGGTCGCCCGGACCCACGGCGAGATGTGGTCGGCGTTCGACGCGTTCGTGCGCGAGTCCGGTGCCCCCGGCCTTGCCAACGGGCCGCTCGGTCCCGAATTCATTCACGAGTCGCCGTTCCTGAACATGCTGCTCTACCCGGAGGAGGCGGACTACGCGCGAACGACGCCGCTCGGTCCGACATGGCACCGGCTCGGATCCTGCGTCCGGGCGACGGACGAGACGTGGCAGGTGCCGGCCTCGCTCGCCGCGGGCGCCGGCGGCCGCGACGGGGCGCTGATCTACCTCTCGCTTGGTTCGCTCGGCTCCGCGGACGTCGGCCTCATGCAGCGTCTCGTCGACATCCTCGGCCGGACCCGTCACCGCGTCGTCGTCAGCAAGGGCCCGCTCGCCGACCAGCTCGAGCTGTCCGACAACATGACCGGCGAGGCGTTCCTGCCGCAGCCCGCGATCATTCCCCAGGTCGACCTGGTGATCACCCACGGCGGCAACAACACGGTCACCGAGTCGTTCCATCACGGCAAGCCGATGGTCGTCCTGCCGCTCTTCTGGGACCAGGTCGACAACGCCCAGCGACTCGACGAGACCGGCTTCGGGGTCCGGCTCGCCGCCTACGAAGCCGATGCGGCGCAGCTGACAGGGGCCATCGATCGGCTGCTCGGAGATCGTGCCCTGGCCGCCCGGCTCGGGGCACTCTCGGCGCGCCTCCAGGCGGATCCCGGCACGGTTCGCGCGGCGAGCCTCATCGAGCGCCTCGCC
The DNA here is from genome assembly GCA_025450915.1 of Candidatus Limnocylindrales bacterium. GTDB lineage: Bacteria > Chloroflexota > Limnocylindria > Limnocylindrales > CSP1-4 > Palsa-1033. The sequence continues at coordinate 7,501 of JANWLH010000036.1, forward strand.
CGGACGGGCGAGCCGATCAGCGCCTGATCCACGTCGGGGCCGTGCTCCGATTCTCGATCCCACGGGCGGAACGGCACGGAACGACCCGCCGTGTCTGGCGCACAATGCCCTGACGATCTGATGACCCACTCCAGGACCGAACTGCCGGAGGATCCAGCGCCGTGACCGACACCCTCGAGAAGACCAGGACCTATCAGCAGTTCATCGGCGGCGAATGGGTTGACAGTGCCTCCGGGCAGACCCTCGCGGTCGAGAATCCAGCCAACGGCGAGGTGATCGGCCACGTCCAGGCGTCCGGTCCCGAGGATGTCGATCGGGCCGTCAAGGCGGCCGCGAAGGCGTTCCAGACCTGGCAGCACACGACCCCGGCCGAGCGCAGCAGCGCCCTGCTCAAGCTGGCCGATGCCATCGAGGCGCGGGCCGACGAGCTCGGCCGCCTCGAGAGCCGCAACGCCGGCAAGCCGGTGGGCGCCGCGATCGACGAGATCCCGGTGATGGTCGACAACCTGCGCTTCTTCGCGGGGGCGGCCCGGGTGATGGAGGGCAAGGCGGCCAACGAGTACATGGCCGGGCACACCTCGATGATCCGCCGCGAGCCGGTCGGGGTCGTCGCCTCGATCGCGCCCTGGAACTATCCGCTGATGATGGCCGGCTGGAAGATCGGACCGGCCCTGGCGGCGGGAAATGCCGTCATCCTGAAGCCGTCCACCCGAACGCCGCTGACGTCCATGGTCCTGGCCGAGATTGCCGCCGACATCCTGCCGCCGGGCGTGCTCAACGTGATCAGCGGCACCGGTGGCGCGATCGGGGATGCCCTGGTCGGCCATCCAGGCGTCGGGATGATCTCGGTCACCGGCGACACGGATACCGGCAAGCGCATCGCCCGGACGGCCGCCGAGCGGGTCAAGCGCCTCCACCTCGAGCTGGGTGGCAAGGCGCCGGTGATCGTCTTCGACGATGCCGACCTGGATGCGGTCAGCGAGACGATCAAGCTCTTCGGGTACTGGAACTCGGGCCAGGACTGCACGGCGGCCTGCCGGGTCATTGCCGGCCCGAAGATCTACGACAAGTTCGTGGCCAAGCTGGCCGACGGCGTGAAGTCGATCAAGTGGGGCGATCCGGCCGAAGGCGACCACATCGAGATGGGCTCGTTGATCTCCGGCCCGCAGGTTGACAAGGTGGCCGGAATGGTCGATCGGGCCAGGTCCGGGGCCGAGGTCGTGACCGGCGGGCATCGTCCGGATCGCGTCGGCGCCTACTACGAGCCGACCGTCGTCGCCGGGCCCGACCAGCGCAGCGAGATCGTCCAGGACGAGGTCTTTGGTCCGGTCGTGACCGTCCAGCGTTTCAGCGACGAGGACCAGGCGATTGCCTGGGCGAACGACGTCCGCTTCGGGCTCGCGGCCTCGGTCTGGTCGAGCGACGTGGGCAAGGCGCTCCGGGTGGCCAAGGCGATCCAGTTCGGAACGGTCTGGATCAACGACCACTTCATGCTCGTCTCGGAGATGCCCCACGGCGGCTTCAAGGAGTCGGGCTACGGCAAGGACCAGAGTATGTACGCGATCGAGGACTACACGGTCGTCAAGCACGTGATGATCAAGCTGTAGGTCGGCGGGACCCGAATCTGGCGGCATCCCGGCCGGAGTTCCGGGATACCAACCCGGGGAGTCGTGAGAACGAAGCTGGCCTCGATTCGGTCGGTTTGTCCAGCCGGGGCCGAATTCTGAGCGTGGCCGTCTCGTCCATGGGCCGGGACGCGTGAATCCGTGGTCGAAATCGCTCCTGCTTCTTGCTTGGTACCCCACCCGTTGGTAGACGGGGAGAATCGACGGGCCAGTGGATCCGGGGCCATCTCGCCCGTAGATCCGTGACACTGCTGCGATGACCGTTCCTGAGAGTCCCCGGGTAGATCACGTTGCCCGGCTGGACCTGGCCGCCTTCCGGCGGGCCGTCCTCGACTGGTTCGATGCCCGGGGACGGGTCTTCCCGTTCCGGGGGACCACCGACGCGTACCTGGTCCTCGTTTCGGAGGTCCTCCTCCAGCAGACCCAGATCTCGCGCGGCGGCCCGGCCTGGGTCCGCTTCACGACCGAGTTCCCGACCGTCCAGGCGCTGGCCGCCGCGTCGCCCGCGGACGTCCTTCGGGCCTGGCAGGGGCTGGGCTACAACCGTCGGGCGATCAACTTGCGCCGGGCGGCACGGATCGTCGTCGACGAGCTCGGCGGTGCCTTCCCACGCGATGTTGCCGGCCTCGAGCGGCTGCCGGGCGTCGGGCCGTACACCGCCCGGGCAGTTGCCTCGATCGCCTTCCAGGTCCCGACCGGAGCGGTCGATACGAACGTCCGGCGGGTCCTGGGTCGGGTGCTGGCCGGCGGGGCTGACGGCCTGACGGCCCATCAGCTCCAGGCGGCGGCCGACGACGTCGTCGATCCCGGCCAGCCGGACGACTGGACCCACGCGTTGATGGACATCGGCTCGACGCTCTGCAAGCCCGTCCGGCCGCTCTGCCCGGAGTGCCCGGTCGCTGCGTTCTGCGGCTATGCGGCGGGTGTTCGGCCACGCGGCCTGGACGCCGCCCGGCCGGGCGTTGCCCGGCCACGTCCGGCCGGCGCCGCAACCCGCGCCGCGGCCGGCGAGTTCCACGAGACGACGCGCTGGCTGCGAGGTCGCATCCTGGACCTGCTGCGCGACGCGCCGGGAGACGCCTGGACGGACTTCGACCAGCCGATCGGCGGCCACGACCGAGCGGCCATCGGGGTGTCGCTCCGGGCGATGGAACGGGACGGCCTGCTCGAGCTCGAGGGGGTTGAGAGCGCGAGTCCGCGGGCACGCCTTCCAATCGCCTGAGGGGCTACGCTTGGCGGGTGTCCGCCACCCTGCCGGTCGCTCATGTCACGATCGATCCGCGCACCGGCATCGTGCTGCCCACCGAGGACCGGGACCTCATGACGCTCGGACTGCGCGACCTCGTGAAGCGCTGGGCGGCGGCCAAGGACCTGCCGCCGATGGCGGCCGAGGCGATGACCGGGGCCGACCGCAAGGCCCAGGCCCTCGGGGTGCCCGGCGGCCGGCTGATGGAGCAGGCGGGCACGGCCGTCGCTGCCGCAGTCCGGGCCGTGGCCGCCGACCAGGGCCGGCTCGGATCGGGCCCGATCCTGGTGATGTGCGGCCCGGGCAACAACGGCGGCGACGGCTTCGTGGCGGCCCGCCGGCTGGCCCACCTCGGGCTCAACGTGCTGGTCGTCTTCGTCGCGCCGGAGGCCAAGCCCGGAACGCCGGATGCGTCCGTCAACTGGGACCGCCTGGCGAACGAGGCAACCGTGACCCGGATCCATGCGCCCTCGACGCGCGACCTCGTGATCCTCGGGCAGGGGATCGAGAGGGCAAGCGTGATCGTCGATGCGCTCCTGGGCACCGGCGTCCGTGGCGCCCTGCGCGATCCGATCCGGACGGCGGTCGAGATGATCCGCCGCGCCGCCGCCGCGGGCGTGCCCGTTGTCGCCGTGGACACCCCGACCGCGGTCGACCTGACGAGCGGCGAGGCGTCGGATCCGGCCGTCCGGGCCGACCTGACGGTTACGTTCCATCGCCCGAAGACCGGGCTGCTGACACGCCGGGGTGCCGCGCTGGCGGGCAAGGTCCTCGTCGCCCCGATCGGAATTCCGCTGGAGGCCGACCGTGCCTGATCCGGCCTCGGACCCGACCCCGAATCCGACCCACGATCCCGCGACGGCCCGTGTCTACGGCTGGCGCGAGGTCCTGCTCGTCGGCGGGATCATAGTCGCGATCGTCCTCGGCATCTCGCTCGTCACGACCATCCTGCCCGACGGTCCGCGCTGGGTCATCTTCCAGTCGCCGCTGGCGATCATCGTCATCGCCGTCGGGACCGTCCTGGTGCTCGCCAGCCTCCTGCGAGGATCACGCCGGAGCTGAGCACGGGCTCGCCAGTTTTTCCCTATGTACACGCGCACGATGGCGGCCTAGACTCCCGCCCATCAAACGCCACGGCCCGGGGTCGTGACCAGAGCCCGTAGCACGCTGACCGAACTCCTCTCTGGCTGACGCGAGGAACCGACGGCATCGCGAGGCTACACAGAGGAGTGTTCGTGTACACCGATAAGAACCTGACCTGCGCCGACTGTGGGCAGGAATTCGTCTTCACTGCCAGCGAGCAGGACTTCTACGCCCAGCGCAACTTCACCGAGCCACGCCGCTGCGCGAGCTGCCGGGCGAGCCGCAAGGCTGCCCGCAACGCCAGCGACGGTGGTGGCGGTGGCAGCTACTCCGCCGAAGGCGGTTCGTCGAGCTACGGCGGCTATGGGGCCGGCGGCTCGTACAGTGCCGGCGGCTACAGCGGTGCGCGCGACCGCGGCCCCCGCGAGATGTTCACGGCCACCTGCAGCAACTGCGGCCGTGACGCCCAGGTCCCGTTCCGCCCGACCAGCGGCAAGCCCGTCTACTGCAGCGACTGCTTCCGGACGATGCGCGGCGCCTGACCCGCCCTTCGCCCAATCCGACCGCCGCCGGCGGTCCCGGGCTCCAACCCCGGCGCTGCGCCAGCCCAGCTGCCGATCCGGAGTCCCGAGACACCTGGCGGCGGTTCTGATTCCGGCCAGGAGCGTCGGTTGCGTGGGTTGGGACACCACGCGTACCATCGATCGGTCCCCCAACGCATTTCGCGAGGTTGCCCCACTCGATGGCTGTCGGCTCCAGTAACGACTTCGACCTCGTCGTCCTTGGGGCCGGCACAGGTGGCTATACCGCCGCGTTCAGGGCGGCCCAGCTCGGGCTGCGCGTTGCCCTCGTCGACGAGGACAAGGTCGGCGGAACGTGCCTCCACCGCGGGTGCATCCCGACCAAGGCGCTCCTCGAATCGGCCGAGATGGTCAACCGGGCGCGCCACCTCAAGGATTACGGCGTCGTCCTGGCGGGCGAGCCGGAGATCGACTACGCGACGATCGCCGGCCGCCGCGATGCGGTCGTCAAGCGGATGTGGACCGGCCTCAGGAGCCTCGTCGACAAGAACAAGGTGACCTGGGTCGCCGGACGGGGACGGCTTGACGGGCCGAATCGGGTCCGCGTCCGCCAGCCCGGCGAGGACGGCACGCCGGGAGCGGGCGGCGAGCGGATCCTCCAGGCGACCGACGTGATCATCGCCACGGGCAGCCGGGTGAAGAGCCTGCCCGGGCTCGTCCCGGACGGCAAGGTGATCGTCACCAGCGACGACATCCTGCGCCTGACCGACCGGCCCGCGAGCATCGTGATCGTCGGCGCCGGTGCCGTGGGCGTCGAGTTCGCCAGCTTCTACCACGACATCGGGACGGCGGTGACGCTCCTCGAATACCTGCCCGGGATCGTGCCCCTCGAAGATCGCGACGTGAGCCAGCTCGTCGAGCGCAGCTTCACCAAGCGGGGCATCAAGGTGATCACCAAGGCGCGCTTCGACGTGGCCGCGGTGAAGACCTCGAAGAGCGGCGTCCGGCTGACGGTCGGACCCGAAGGCGGTCCAACCGAGGAGATCAGCGCCGAGCTGATGCTCGTGGCGACGGGCCGGGCGGCGAACACCGAGGAGATCGGCCTCGAGACCACCAAGGTCGAGGTCGAGCGCGGGGTCATCAAGGTCAACGGCAAGATGCGGACCCGCGAGCCGCACGTCTACGCGATCGGCGACGTGATCGGCGGGCTGTGGCTCGCCCACACGGCGGCCCACGAGGGGATCGTCGCGGCGCACACGATCGCCGGCGAGAAGGATGTCCCGGAGATCGACTACAGCGAGCAGCCCAAGGCCACGTACTGCCGGCCCGAGATCGCGTCGATCGGCCTGACCGAGGCCCAGTGCCAGGAGCGCGGCCTGCCCTACAAGGTCGGCAAGGTGCCCTTCCAGGCGATCGCCAAGGCGATCATCGGCGGCGAGTACGAAGGCTTCGCCAAGGTCATCAAGAACACCGAGACCGGTGACACGCTCGGCGTGCATCTCGTCGGGCCGCACGCCACCGATTTGATCGCCGAGGCATCGCTCGGCTTCGAGCTCGAGGCGACGCCCTGGGAGATCGGGGCGGCGACCCATCCCCATCCCACGCTTTCGGAGATCCTCGGCGAGGCGGCCCTCGCCGTCGACGGCCGATCGATCAACTTCTGATCAGGGAGGCGGTATGACCGCGACCCGCCAGCGAGCGAAGGCCGCACCTCACCTCGGTGCCGCGGCCGGCCTCGACGACGACGAGCTCCTCGCGATGTACCGGATGGTCGCGCTCGCGCGCGCCGTCGATGAGCGGATGTGGATCCTCAACCGGGCGGGACGCATCCCGTTCGTGATCAGCGGCCAGGGCCACGAGGGTGCCCAGGTCGGCGTCACCTGGGCGCTGCGCAAGGGCCATGACTGGATCGCGCCGTTCTACCGCTCGATCGCGATGTGCATGACCTTCGGGATGAGCGCCAGGGACATCATGCTCGCCCAGTATGCCCGGGCCAGCGACCCGTCCTCGGGTGGCCGCCAGATGCCCGGCCACTACGGCGATCGACGGCACAACCTGCTGTCGGTCTCGTCGCCGGTCGCCACGCAGATCCTGCACGCCGTGGGGATCGCCCTCGCGGCCAAGATCCGGGGCACCGCCCAGGTGGCCCTGACGGCGATGGGCGAAGGCTTGTCGAACCAGGGCGACGTCCACGAGGCATTGAACTTCGCGGCGATCCACAAGCTGCCGTTCGTCTTCCTCGTCGAGAACAACGGCTATGCGATCAGCGTCCCGGCGGTGATGGAGCTGGCCGTCCCGGATGTCGCGGCGCGGGCAGCCGGCTACGGGATCCCGGGCGTGGTCGTCGACGGTGCCGACGTCCTGGCCTGCTACGTCGCGGCGAAGACGGCGATCGAGCGGGCGCGGGCCGGCGACGGGCCGACCCTGATCGAGGCCAAGGTGACCCGGCTCACCGGCCACTCCTCCGACGACCAGCAGACCAAGTACCGGACCGAGGAGGAGATGGCCCTCGAGAAGGGACGCGATGCGCTGCCCCGCTTCCGCGACCAGTTGCGGGCGGCCGGGATCCTGACGCCGGCCGTCGAGGCCGCCCTGACCGAGGAGATCGCGGCGATCGTGACCGATGCCACCGAGTTCGCCGAAGGCGAGCCCGATCCCGAGCCGTCGACGGCGATGCGCTGGGTCTACGCCGAGGACTGGCCCTCGGAGACTCCGCCGCCGTGGGGCTTCGGCGAAGGCGACGACGACGCGGGCTCCGGCTCCGAGGGTGGCGGCCCGGCGGCGGGCGGCGACTGATGCCCACCCGGACGTTCATCGAGGCAATCCGCGAGACGATCGCCGGCGAGATGCGCCGCGACGAATCGGTCATCGTGCTCGGCGAGGACGTCGGCAAGAAGGGTGGCGTCTTCCTGGCGACCGACGGCCTGTGGGCCGAGTTCGGCTCGGATCGGGTGATCGATACGCCGCTGACCGAGTCGATGATCGTCGGCGCCTCGATCGGCGCTGCGGTCAACGGCCTGCGCCCGATCGCCGAGATCCAGTTCGCCGACTTCATCCACCCGGCGTTCAACCAGATCGTGTCCGAGGCGGCGCGGATGCGCTATCGCTCGAACAACGCGGTCGGGGTGCCGCTCACGATCCGCGCCCCGTACGGCGGGGGAGTCCACGGCGCGCTGTATCACTCGCAGTCGGTGGAGGCGTTCTTCAGCCACGTGCCCGGCCTGAAGGTCGTCGTGCCCTCGACGCCCTACGACGCCCGGGGCCTCCTTCGGAGCTCGATCCGCGACGACGACCCGGTGCTGTTCTTCGAGCACAAGAAGATGTACCGGAGCGTCCGCGGCGACGTTCCCGACACGGACTACGTGGTCCCGCTGGGCCGGGCGGCGATCACTCGCCCAGGGACCCAGGTGACGGTGATCGCCTACGGGTTGATGGCCCACTACGCCCTGGAGGCGGCCGAGCGGGTCGAGGAGGAGGGGATCAGCGTCGAGGTCGTCGACCTGCGCACGCTCCGGCCGCTCGACAAGGAGACGGTCATCGGCTCGGTCCGCAAGACCGGCAAGTGCCTCGTCGTCTACGAGGACAACCGCTTCGGCGGCTACGGCGCGGAGGTCGCGGCGACCGTTGCCGAGGAGGCCTTCGACTACCTCGACGGCCCCGTCACCCGAATCGCCGGCCCGGACGTCCCCGGCGTCCCGTACAACCACGTCCTCGAGGACTGGTTCATGGTCGACCCCACCAAGATCACGGCAGGCATCCGCAAGCTCGCCGCGTACTGAGCGTCGTTGCTCCGGGCGAGTGGGCCGCGCCCGCCCGATCCTGGGGTTGGCGCCTTGGACCCGGGCGGCCCGAGTTGGTCGCGGCACTCTTTCGCCCTTTCCCGACCCGACCGCCCGGCCGTGCGGCCCTTGGACCGCGATTCTTCCGATCTACCAGCCGGTGAGGTGGTACGTGTGGATGCGCGTCGATCAAGGTCGATCCGGGCCGTCTGATCCCAGGCCCGTGAGCAACTTCGCGCTCGCCCGGGCGTGATTCGATACAGGTTTGGGCCGCCGGACACGGTGCGAGCCCCGCGGTTCTTGCTTACGACCACGGGGATTGGTAATCCGGAAGAACAGCCGTCCCTGCAGGCTGCCCGATGGCGCCGCAAGCCAGCGACGCACGGCGATGTTCTGAGAAGGCAGCACCGAATCCAGAATCCGCGCATGCCGGGCGAGTTGATCGCGGGCCGTTGTCGACTCTGGCAGCACAAGGAGGCGGGAAATGCTCGTGGGCTGCCACTTGAGTTGATCCCGCGCGATGCCCGCCGCGAGACGGACCTTGGCATCGTGGCGCCGGAGGGTCTCCTCGATCGAGGTGAGCTCCGTCTTCACCTCGATGACGAGCAGCGACCCGGTTCGAGGGTGGAAGGCCAGCACATCGACTGAGCCGCGTTCGCCGAAGATCGAATAGGTCACCTCGACGGCCCAGAGCCAGCCCATCTGTGCCAGGAGAGCGATCGTCGCGTCGATCAAGCGAGCATGGCCCTCATCGAGCATTCGATCGAGAGTTCCGCCCCGCCAGCGCACATCGATTTCGCATCGGGCATCGAGCAGGCCAAGGATGTGCCGCAGGGTGCGATTCGCAACCGTGTCGAGATGACCGCGCTCGATCGCCGAAACGAGTTGCTGCGATACGCGGGCTGCGGCGGCCAGGTCGGACTGGCGCCAGGCGCGCCGGCGGCGGAGGGCGCGGATGACCAGGCCGACGCGTCGATCGTCCATGGCCGGATCATCGCAACCGCGCCTTACCGGGCCAGTACCGAGCGGATGGCGGGCAGCGGCTCGACCGATCCGGGCGCGATGCGCGACACTGTGCCCTGGAGCCGGCCGGCCGATCATTGAGTCCGACTCGCAGCGCGACGTCCAGGAGGACTGAATCCGTGGCCAAGGTGACGATGCCCCAGCTCGGCGAGAGTGTTGCCGAAGGGACAATCGGCAAGTGGCTGAAGAAGCCCGGCGATCACGTCGACAAGTACGAGCCGCTCCTCGAGGTGATCACCGACAAAGTGAACGCCGAAGTCCCGTCGCCGGTCGAGGGCATCCTGACCACGATCCTCGTCGAAGAGGGCGCGACGGTCCCGAACAACGCCGAGATCGCGATCATCGAGACGGCCGACGAAGCGGGCAGCGCAACGGCTGCCGCCCCTGCGCCGGCAGGCACCTCGACCCAAGCCGCCGCGGCCACCGCCCCTGGCGCCGCCGCGGCCCCCACTGGCCCAGTCGTGACCTCGACCCCGGCCGCCTCGACCCCGGCCGCCTCGACCCCGGCCGCCTCGACCCCCGCGAACGGTCCCGCGGGCTCTGACGAGCGACCCGAGCGGCACTCCGAGCCGGCTCTCGCCCCCGCGGCCATCGCCACCGAAGATGAAGGCTCGCTGCCGGGCGACCCCGATGCCCGGATGACGCCGGCCGTCCGCCGCCTGCTCCGCGAGCATGGCCTGACCGCAGCGATGATCGTGGGCACCGGCGGCGGTGGCCGGATCACCCGCGACGACGTCTCGAACTACGTCGAGACCCAGCGCACGAACACGCCGGTCGGCGGCCAGGTCGTCGGCGGCGCCGCAGCCAGCGGAGCGGCCGCGCCAACCGGCGGCGCGGGATCGACAACCGCCGTGCCACCGGCCACCCGCCCGGCGCCCCGCGTCGAGGCGGCCCCGGCTCCCGCCGCCAGGGCGAGCTCAGCCGGCGCATCCAGCCAGATCAGCTTCCCCGAGGGTGCCGACGAAGTCCTCCTGCCGATGACCCAGATGCGCAAGGGGATCGCCGCCCAGATGACCCGGGCGCTGGCAATTCCCCACGCCTACGTCCAGATGGAGGTCGACGTCTCCGGGCTCGTCCGGTTGCGCGACAAGCTCAAGCGCGAGTACCACGCCGCCAACGGCCTCTCCCTGAGCTACGTGCCGTTCGTCGTCAAGGCGACCGTCGAGGCGCTCCGGCGGAACCCGACGTTCAACGCCAACTGGACCGATGCCGGCCTGCTGGCCAAGCGCAAGTACAACATCGGCGTCGCCGTGGCGGTCGACGACGGGCTGATCGTGCCGGTCATCCGGGATGCCGACCAGCTCTCGATCCACGGCCTGAATCAGGCCATCTCCGAAGTCGCCGGTCGGGCCCGGCTGAACAAGCTCCGTGTCGACGATTTCGGTGGCGGCAGCTTCACGATCGACAACACCGGCTGGCTGGGCTCGAACCTGACGATGCCGATCATCAACTCGCCCGAGGTCGGGATCCTGACGATGGAGGCGATCACCAAGCGCGCCGTCGTCCTCGAGACGGCCGACGGCGACGTGCTCGCGATCCGGCCGGTCATGAACGTCGTCCTCGGGCTCGACCACCGGGCGAACGACGGCGCGGGCGGAGCTGCGCTCCTGCGCGACATCAAGGCCTGGCTCGAAGGGGTCGGACCCGACACCGCGATCTACTAGGCACAGGCCGCCGATGCGCATCGTCGTCACCGGCGCAACCGGGTTCATCGGCGGGGTCGTCGCCCGGCAGCTGCGAGCCCGGGGCGACACGGTCGTCGCGATCGTCCGCAATCCGGCTGGAGCCACGGACCTGCGCGACCTCGGCGTCGAGCTGGTGGCCGGCGACCTGGGCGACGTGGCCTCGATCAGCGGTCAGCTCGCCGGGGCGGACGTGCTCGTGCACATGGCCGGTTCGTACCGGATCGGGATCGGGCTATCGGAGCGACCGGCGATGCTCGATGCGAACGTCGGCACGACGACCCGGCTGCTCGACGCCGCCGCGCAGGTGGGCACGCCGAGGATCGTCTATACCTCGACCGTCAATGTCTTCGGGAACACGCACGGCGAGGTCGTCGACGAGACCTACGTGCGGAACCTTGCCGAGGGCTTCCTCAGCTACTACGACCTGACCAAGTACCGGGCCCACGAGCTGGTTGCGGCGCGGATCGCCGGCGGGGCGCCGATCGTCGTCGCGATGCCCGGCGGGGTCTACGGCCCGGGCGACCACTCCGAGGCGGGCGGCCAGCTCGCCCTGGCCCACGCGGGCAAGCTGCGCTACATCGCACTCGGTGACACCGGCCTGAGCTGGACCTTCGTCGACGACGTCGCCGATGGGATCGTGCGGATCCTCGACCACGGCGGCCTGGGTGACTCGTACATCCTGAGTGGCCCGTCGCTCCTGCTGCGGGACGCGGTCGGAGCCGCAGCCATCGCCGGGCACCGGCGCCCACCGCGGCTCGTCCTGCCGACCGGCCTGCTGCGCCTGTTCATCCCGCTGAGCCGGCGCTTCGGCGCCGTCGGCGGCCTGCCCGCCAACCTCGCCGAGACGATCCGGGCTGGTGACGGCGTCACCTATTGGGCTCGAGCGGCCAAGGCCGAGCGTGAGCTGGGCTTCCAGGCGCGTGACCTGGAGTCCGGATTGCGCGCCACGTTCGGGTCGTAGGCCTACACTCCCGCCATGGGACGCGAATTGCCGATCTTCGAGCCGCCCGGCGCCGCCGGCGCCCACCACACGGGCACGGCCGGCCTGTCGATCGCCCTCGGCGGCGGCTACGGCCTGGACGCGAGCCCAGCCCCCGGCGACCCGAACGTCGTGCGCCGGCACCCCGACTGGATCAAGGCCCGGATCCCCTCCGGCGAGAACTACCACGACCTCAAGGCGCTCCTCCGCGGCCAGACCCTCAACACGGTCTGCGAGGAGGCCCACTGCCCGAACATCGCCGAGTGCTGGGACCAGCGGACCGCGACGATCATGATCCTGGGCGACACGTGCACCCGGGCCTGCGGCTTCTGCGCCGTGAAGACCGGCCGGCCGACGTGGTTCGACGACGATGAGCCCCGGCGGGTTGCCGAGGCGCTCGCGACGCTCGATCTGGAGCACGTCGTCATCACCAGCGTCGCCCGTGACGACCTGCCCGACGGGGGAGCCGGGATCTTCGCCGAGACGATCCGCCAGGTCCGGACGAAGTCGCCGGGGATGGGCGTCGAGGTCCTGATCCCCGATTTCAACGGCACCGACGGGCCGTTGCAGACCGTGATGGACGCCCGGCCGGACATCCTCAACCACAACCTCGAGACCGTCGAGCGGCTCCAGAAGCCGGTCCGCAAGCGGGCGCGCTACGGGCGCAGCCTGTCGGTCCTCGAGCGGGCCAAGGCGTATGCCGTGGCCGACGGCTGGACGGTCCACACGAAGTCGAGCCTGATGGTCGGCCTCGGCGAGACGCGCGACGAGCTGAGCCAGGCCTTCCGCGATCTGCGGGCGGTCGATTGCGACATCCTCACGATCGGCCAGTACCTGCGGCCGTCGATGGACCACCTCGAGCTCATCCGCTACTACCACCCCGACGAGTTCGCCGAGATGAGGGCCGAGGCCCTCGAGCTGGGCTTCCGGCATGTCGAATCGGGGCCCCTCGTCCGGTCGAGCTATCACGCTCGCGACCAGGTCCCCGGCGCGGAGCTGCGTCGGGCCCGGCGCCAGGCGACGATCGACGCCCAGGGCCGGGTCGTTCCGGGAGTCGCCGCCCTGCCGGACGCGCTGGCCGGCTGAACCGGTCGTCAAGGACAGCCGCACCGGCTGCCTGGGCCGGCCGTAGGCCCGGGACGTCGGCGAATCGCCCGTGGGCTATCCTCAGGCGATGGCGACCATCTCGCGCAAGACGGCCCTCGCGGAGCTCCACTGCCACCTCGGCGGGGCGGTGACCCCGTCGATCATGTGGGGCATCGCCCACGCCCAGGGGATCAAGCTCCCGACCAAGGACTACTGGGAATTCCGGGACATGATCACCGTCTCCAACAAGCGCAGCCGGAGCTTCGACGGCTACCTCCAGCTCTTCCACTGGACGGAGCTGATCCAGTCATCGCCGCTGGCCGTCGAGCGCTCGGTCTACGAGGTCGTCGGTGGCGCCTACCGCAAGAACAACATCACGACCACCGAGCTGCGTTTCAACCCGATGAAGCGCAACCGGGGTGGCGAGCAGGATCTGGACCACATCATCGCGGCCGCAGTCCGGGGCATGGACCGGGCGTCGCTCGAGTACCCGGTCAAGCCCGGGCTGATCTTCTGCCTTGATCGAGCCTTCCCGTTCGAGCTCAACGAGATCCTGGTCGAGAAGGCGATCGTCTGGCACGACCGGGGCGTCGTCGGCATCGACATCGCCGGTCCGGAGAGCTCGACGTTCCGGGTCGCCGACTACAAGCGTCTCTTCCGGCGAGCCCGCCAGTTCGGCCTGGGCCTCACCGTCCATACCGGTGAGTCGGGGCCGATCGAGGAGGTTGCCCGGGTGGTCGAGCTCCTCGAGCCCGACCGGATCGGGCACGGCGTGAAGGCGGCCTACGACCCGCGGGCGCTGGAGATGCTCCGCGAGCGGGCGATCGTCCTCGAGATCTGCCCCACCTCGAACCTCAACACGGGCGTCGTGTCGAGCTGGGAGGAGTTCCGCTGGATCTTTGACCAGTTCCGGCGCAACGAGGTCCGCTTCTCGATCAACACCGACGGCCCGGAGATGCTCAAGACCTACATCCGCGACGAGCTCCAGACGCTCGGCCGGCTGGGGATCCTCTCGACCGACGACCAGCGCATCGCGATCGACACGGCCCTCGGTGCGTCGTTCGTGCCCAACGTGACCGACGTCATCCCGGCAGTCCTCGAGCCGGCCCGGCGCGCCGAGGTCGAGCGCGAGGAGGCCTGACGGCGGCGACGCCGGTCAGTCCGGCCGGCCGCTGATCCGGTACGTGCAGCAGCGGTCGCCGTTGGCGATGTGCGTCTCCCGGACGACATCCGCGCCGAGCACGTCCTGGAAGAGGGCCAGCTCGGCCTCGCAGGCCGCCGGATCCCCCGACGCCACGTGGAAGATCGCGCAGTTGTGCTCGCGCAGGCGGATCGTGCCGTCGGCCGACAGCTCGGCAGCGCACAGGTAGCCCTGCTCGTCCTGGATGACGGCGAGCTCGCGGACGCGCTCGAAGAACGGGGCCTCGCTGCCCGGGCTCTCTTCGAGTCGGCGCTGGATGCGCTCCGTGGTCTGGGCGCGGCGGGCCTCGAAGACCCGGTCGACGAGCTCGCGGCCACCGACCGCGTCGATCGCGGCGATCAGGCCGGCGGCCAGGCCGTCGTAGTTCGACGGGAAGAGCTGCTGGGCATTCTGGGTGACGTCATACAGGTGGCGCGGCCGGCCGACGCCGTGGCGTTCGGTGCGGCGCGAGACGAGTCCGTCGGCCTCGAGGAACCGGAGCTGCTGGAGGACCCCGGTCCGGCTGGCACCGACCAGCGCGGCCAGGTGATCCGGTGAGCTCGGTCCGTTCGTCCGCAGCGCCAGGACCAGCTCCCGGCGGAGGGTCGGCGCATGGCCGTTCGGGTGGGCGACGGGGCCGCCCCCTGGGGCGGTGGCGTGATGACGCGCCTGCAGCGAGTCGTTGGGGTGCGGCGAATCGAGGCTTGGGCCCTCCATCACGGGTGAGGCTAGCAGAGGGTCGTCAAAGCCGCTCGCCCTGCCCGGCCCGCGCTGCGGCCGGCCCGCCGGCCGGCTCGCCCGGTGTACCCTCCGGCTGTGGACCTCGACCTTTCCCCGGAGCATTCGCTCCTCCGCGAGACCATCCGGGCGTTCATGCTGGGCGAGGTCGACGGCCAGGTCGACGAGCACGAGAAGGCCCGCCGCTTTCCTCGCCAGATCGTCGATCGCCTGGGCAGCCTCGGCTGGCTCGGCATCCCGTTCCCCGAGGACGAAGGCGGCTCGGGCCTCGACACGCTGGCGTATGCGATCGCGGTCGAGGAGATCGGCCGGGTGTGGGGATCCCTCGGGCTGATCGTCGCCGCCCACACCAGCCTCGGCTGCGGGCCGCTGCACATGTCCGGAAGCGCCGCCCAGAAGCACCAGTTCCTCGTGCCGATGGCCGAAGGCAAGGTGATCGGCGCCTACGGGCTCACGGAGCCGGGAGCAGGTTCCGACTCGGGTGGGACGCGGACCACCGCGCGCTTCGAGGCCGGCACCGACGGCGGCTCGTGGGTCATCGACGGCGGCAAGCGGTTCATCACGAATGCCGGCCAGGCCGGCACGTACATCGTCACGGCCCGCACGGGAACGCGGCCCAGGGCTGGCGGAGAGGGTGACGGCGGCGCGGAGATCAGCGCGTTCATCGTCCCGGCCGATACGCCCGGCTTCAGCATCGGCCGGCTCGAGGAGAAGATGGGCCTCCACGCCTCGGCGACCGGCGAGCTGATCTTCGAGGGTGCCCGGGTGCCCGCGGCGAACCTGCTCGGCGAGCGCGGCGACGGCTTCAGGATCGCCCTGCGCACGCTCGACGGGGGCAGGATCAGCATCGGCGCCCTGGCCGTCGGCCTGGCCCAGGCGGCGCTCGACGCGGCCATCCCGTATGCCCAGACCCGCCGGCAGTTCGGCCGGCCGATCGGCACGTTCCAGGGCGTCGCCTTCATGGTCGCCGACATGGCCACCGAGATCGAGGCAGCGCGCCAGCTCGTCTGGCGGGCGGCCTGGCTCAAGGACCAGGACCGCGACTACGGCCTCGCGGCCGCCCAGGCCAAGCTCTTCGCCTCGGAGGTCAGCGCCCGGGCGACCAATGCCGCGATCCAGGTCCACGGCGGCTACGGCTACATCGAGGAGTACAAGGTCGAACGCTTCCTGCGCGACGCCAAGCTGACCGAGATCGGCGAGGGCACGAGCCAGATCCAGCGCCTCGTGATCGCCCGGAAGATTCTCGGCCTGCGGGTCGTCTGACCCGGCTCAGGGGTTCCCGCCGCCCCCGCCGTCGCTCCCGTTGCCGCCATCACCGGCCGCCGTCGTCAGGATCTGTCGGAGCGTGTCCCGGAACTTCGTGGCCCACGGCCCCTGGCCGGCCACCACGTACGGCGACGGATCGACCGACTCGTAGGTCTCCGGATCCGTGACGAAGCTCATGGCGCATTGCGAGACGCTGCTCGAGAGCCGTGACCAGGTCGCGGCGTCGGCAAAGATGAAGATGTGGATCCGGACCGGAGCGAGCTGGTCGAGGCCGGACGCCGTGAACCCGATCGCCGTCGGCACCAGGTTCGAGTCCTTGCAGCCGGCATCGCCCGAGACCTGGTTGGTGACGCTGATCCCCGCGTCGCCGAGCAGCGAGGCGATCGATGGGAAGTTGGCCGGCGACGGTGCCGGCAGGTCCGAGACACGGGTCCCGCAGCCGGCCAGGAGCAGGGCCAGCAGGCCGATCAGGATCCGCGACATGGGCCGAGGCTACCACCAGCCTCGATGGCCCGCGCCGGGAGCCCCAAGCCGACCCCGGTATCGTAGGATTGGGGTGCCGAGGCGCTCACCGACGGTCCTTCCGTCGTGCCCAATCGCCGCGCCCGCACCGAGGACCCAGTGCCCGACGTCCGACCCTTTCGCGCTCTCCGCTACGAGTCGGATGTCGTCGGCGACCTGGCGGCGGTCGTCAGCCCGCCCTACGACCTGATCGATCCGACCCAGGCCGTCGACCTGCTCAACCGCCACCCGAAGAACGCCGTCCGGCTCGACCTGCCGCTCGGCGAGCAGGGCGACGGTCCCGACGACCGCTACCGACGAGCGGCCCGGACGTTCGCCGCCTGGCGCTCCGACGGCACGTTCCGCAAGGACCCCCGGCCGTCGCTCTACGCCTACGAACAGCTGCCGGGCGGCACCGACGGCGCCAATGGTCCGGTCCGGCGTGGCTTCTTCGGCCGCCTCCGCCTCGAGCCGTTCGGGGCCGGCGCCGGCGTCGAGCCCCGGGAGGCGGCCGGGTCGGCCCAGCGCGAAGATCGCTACAAGCTCCTCCGGGCGACCGGTGTCAATACCAGCCCGATCGTGGTCCAGCTGGCGGGCCCGACGAGCCAGGCAGCGCGGATCCTGGCCGCCGTCGGCGGCGGAACCCCGGATGTCGAGTTCTGCGATGCGAGCGGCGTTCGCCACCGCGTCTGGGCCCTTGCCGCCGAGGGCCCGGACGCCGAGAAGGTCGCGACCCTGCTCGCCGCCGCCGACTCCGGTCCGGTCACGATCGTCGACGGCCAGGCGCGCTACGAGTCCGCGTTGCGCTACCGTGACGAGCGCCGGATGAGCCGCTCCTGCGAGGAGGATCCGGCGTTCGACTACATACTTGCCCTGTTCGTCGACGCGCCCGATGCGGACACCCAGCCGCCCACCGGCCTCGTCCTCAATCCCCACGAGTGGTAGGACCATGACCGAAACCCCGACGGGCGTCAGGCCGATGGCTCCCAGCGTGCCAACCCGCCCCGTCCGCAAGGACGAGATCGAGCTGAGCGACCGGGGCATCTACATCGAGTCGTGGCTGCCCGAGCGGCGCTCGCGCCGCCGGCCACTCCTGTTCGTCCACGGCGAGCTCGCCGGATCGTGGGTCTGGGAGCACCACCTCCAGTACTTCGCCGCCCGCGGCTGGGAAGGCCACGCGCTCAACCTGCGCAACCACTTCTGGTCGCAGACCGCCGATCCGACGACCCTCTCGTTCGACACGTACACCGAGGACGTCCTCGAGGCGATCGAGCGCCTGGGCTCGTCGGTCGTGGTCGTCGGCCACGGCATGGGCGGACTCCTCGCCCTCAAGGCCGTCGAGCGGCACCCGGTCGGCGGCCTGGTCCTGCTGTCCTCGGAGCTGCCCAAGGAGCTCCGCCCACCGGCCCACGCCCACGAGCTCCGGGAGATCCCCGACGTCTACGGGCGTGACCTCCTCGGCTGGGAGACCCTGCCCGAGCGCCTCCAGCGCGACCATCGCGACCTCGCCCTGGCCGACATCCTGCGGATCCAGCATCTCCTCGGCCAGAAGCCGCACGAGTCCGGCGCCGCCCGGCGCCAGATGATCTCGGGGATCCCGATCGAGCGCGGCAGGCTCGCGAACATCCCGACCCTGGTGATCGGCGCGGGCCTCGACCGCTACGTTCCCGAGGCCTCGAGCGAGCGCCTCGCCGAATGGCTCTCCGCTGAATACGAGCCGTTCGGTGCCCACTCCCACTTCGGCCTCGTCCTGGGCGAAGCGAGCCACCTCCAGGTGGCCGAGACCGTGCGGGCATTCCTCGAGGCGAATCACCTGTAGGCGCTCGCTGGTATCATTCCGGCCGGTCCGGCGCTCGCCGCCATCGGCCGACCTGCCGCATTCGTCTAGAGGCCCAGGACACCGCCCTCTCAAGGCGGAGATCACCGGTTCGAATCCGGTATGCGGTACCAGCGATTCGATGGCCGGCTGGAGTGCACGCCCAGGAGGGCCCCGTGACCGACGCGCCGGTGCGCCGCCTGATCATCCTCGCCGAGGGCCGGTTCGGGCCCCACGACGGCAAGACGGCGATGGGCGTGATCCGCTACGGCCCCGACCCGATCGTCGCGGTCATCGATTCGACGAACGCCGGCCGGAACGTCCAGGAATGGCTCGGCAGCGGGCCGCGGTTCGCCATTCCGATCGTCGCCTCGCTGGCCGACGCGCTGGACCTCGCCCCGGAGCGCGGCACGCCGACGGCGCTGCTCATCGGCATCGCCCCGACCGGTGGCAAGTTGCCGGCGCCCTGGCGACGGGCGATCCTCGACGCGATCGGCGCCGGCCTCGACATCCTCTCCGGGCTGCACACGTTCATCGGCGACGATCCCGAGTTCGCCGCGGCGGCCCTGGCTGCCGGGGTCGCGATCATCGACTACCGCCGGCCGCCACGCCGCGAGGAGACCGCCGTCGGCCGCGCCCACGAGCCGGGCAAGCACGTGATCCTGACCGTCGGCACTGATTGCGCGATCGGCAAGATGAGCGTCGCCCTCGAGCTCCGCCGGGCGGCCAGCGAAGCCGGCCTCGCGGCAGTCTTCGTGCCCACGGGCCAAACCGGGATGATGATCGACGGCTGGGGCGTCGCGGTCGACCGGGTGGTCAGCGACTTCGCCAACGGGACCTGCGAGTGGCTGGTCGAGCAGGCCGAGTCGAAGGGCGACTGGATCATCGTCGAGGGCCAGGGCTCGCTCGACCATCCGGCATACAGTGCGGTGACCCTGAGCCTGATTCACGGCAGCACGCCCCAGGCGATGGTGATGGTCCACAAGCCGGGCCTGCCCGAGCACGATTGGGACCACGTGCCGGGCCGGACATTCCCGCTCCAGCCGCTGCGCGACTTCATCCGGCTCCACGAGCAGGTTGCGGGGGTCGTCGCGCCGTCGAAGGTCGTCGCCGTGGCCCTCAACACGTCGCTCTTCGCCGACGAGGCCGATGCCCGGCGAGTGATCGCCGAGACCGCCGCGGAGACCGGGCTGCCGGCCGACGATCCGGTCCGGTTCGGCCCGGGGCGCCTGTGGGCGGCGATCCAGGCGGGCGTCGAGGCGCTCGAGCCGTCCTCGGCCGCGCGATGACCCTGGGCCTGACCAGCGCGAAGATCCACCTGCCCTATGTCGAGCCGTTCCGGATCGCCCGGGCGCACGGCGGCGACGGGATGAGCTCGGTCATCGTGGAGCTGCGCAACCCGGCCTGGCCGGGACTCGTCGGGCGCGGCGAAGGCTACCCGGACGCCTACTACGGCGAGACGCTCGAGACGATCGAGGTCGTCCTCGAGGTTCTCATGAGGACGCTCTCGGGGGAGGTCCTCGAGCGGGCAGCGGCCGATCCCGAGGCCGGCCTGGAGGCGATCGGCGACGCGTTCGACACGGCCATCGCCAATCACGGGGCGGCCAAGTGCGCCCTCGACATGGCCGTCCACGATCTCGTCGGGCAACGCCTCGGCCGGCCGGTCTACGACCTGCTCGGGCTGTCGGCCGACATCGGACCGACCGACTTCACGGTGGGCATCGACGAGCCGGCGATCGTCGCCGAGCGCGCGGCGCGCCACGCCAACTTCCCGGCACTCAAGATCAAGGTCGGCGGGCCATCGGACCTCGAGACACTCGAGGCCGTCCGGCGGGTCTTCAGCGGGCCGATCCGGGTCGATGCGAACACCGGCTGGACGCCGGACCAGGGCGCCCGGCTGATTGCGGACATGGTCCGCCTGGGCGTGGAGCTGATCGAGCAGCCGTTCCCGGCCCACCGCCTCGACCAGCTGCGCTGGCTCCAAGAGCGCTCCGAGCTGCCCCTCGTCGCCGACGAGAGCGCCATCACGATCCGCGACCTCGATGGCCTCGTCGGCGTCGTCGACGGGGTCAACGTCAAGCTGGCCAAGTGCGGCGGACCCGGTCCCGCCCGGCGAATGCTGGCCCGGGCGAAGGAGCTCGGCTTCAAGACGTTCCTGGGCTGCATGGAGGAGACGTCGCTCGGCATCGCCGCCTCGGCCCACGTCGCGAGCCTCGCCGACTGGATCGACCTCGATGGCTGCCTGCTCATCTCGGGCGATCCCTTCGAGGGCCTCGACCTCGATCCCGGCTGCCGCTGGCAGCTGACTGCGGCACCCGGGCTGGGGATCCGCCGCCGCGCCGCCTGAGCTGCCGGGGCCCCGCTGATCCGCCCGTTCGGGCGTCGATTCGGGTCGGGTTCCTCGTGTGGACAACTTGGTGGACGAGATCGTGGACAAACCCCCTGCCCCCGATCCGGACCGGCGCCTATGATGCTCGGTACGGGCTGAGGCACCTCGGGAGGGGGTCCTCGGCACCCCAATTGCACGCGGCCGGACCGCCCGCTTCCGCGGTCGAGCGCGCCCTGCAGACGCGAGAGGAGGAGGGGACAGCATTGACTGATACGCGCACGCCCGCCGCGGCGACCGTGTCCGCCGAGGCGATCGATTTCGTGCGCTTCTGCTACAGCCGTCGAAGGGTCGGCTGGCCAGAGCTGTACGACGAGATGTGCGCCGTTGCGAGTCGGGGGCTCTACAACGGATGGGGCCTCTCCGAGCTTTCCGAGCATGGGATCGGGTTCTCACTCTTCGAGACGCCCGCCCTGGCCCGAGTCGCAGCGGACGTGGCCCGTGAGGAGTCCGACCGACGGGCCGCAGCAACCTCGATACCGGTCGTGACCCACTGATCGGGTCCTGACCCAGACACGATGCGACCCCTGTCGAATTGGCAGGGGTCGTTCGATTCCTGGTTCTGTGCCGACCGTCGGCGGCCGCGGCTCTTGGCGAATGTCGCACCCAGAAAGACAAACGACGCCATTGAGGCCGGGATCGCCGGGCCAGAGTCGCACCAGCCTCTGTTTTCATCCCCAGCCACGCTCCGACCGGGATGAAATCCCGCGTTGGTTCGAAGGCGCGAGTCCTGCAGGGTGCTGGAAAGCGTTGTTTGTCGCACCACGATCAACAACGGCTCCGAATTGGTGAGACCGAGGGCCCGGACAGGGCCCTGAGCCGGGGCTCGGCTTCCTACCCGTCGCGCAGAACAGGGCGTTTGCTGTTCCAGGAACACCACAGGACGGGCAGATCGACGAAGCGTGCCGGCGTGGGTACCCCATACCTCAAAACGGCGGTTTGCCGGCGAAAACCCAGGCGAAGGGGCGGGTGGGACTGCTCCAACGGTCCCGGCGCGAGCGTGGGCGGGAATGAAAATCCCAAGCGTCGACGCCGACTGGCCCTCGCGCGCGCCAAATCGGACTCCGGCAAGCAGGATTTGAGGTACGAGGTACCCGCGCGGGCGGGGCGCCGGGCCACGAGCCCCAGCGAGGCGGGCTATGCCCGGATGCGCCGCCGGGCCATCTCGCCCTCGATCTGACGCTCGGCCTCGACGTACCGGTCGATCTGGTCGCGGATCTCGTTTGCCTCGGGGGTGTACAGGTGGACCTGCTGCTGGAGGATGTAGCTGAGGCGGCGGCTCGTCATCCGGACGTGGTCGAGGTTCTTCATGAGGACCAGCGGATCCATCGCGGCCAGGTCCGACGGGTGGTACATCTCCTGCATGGCCGCATTCTAGCGGGGGCCCGGCCTCGACCGGGCGGCGCGGAGGGCACGAGGCGGCCCGGCGAGCCGCGGTACGGGCGGGCCCTGAACGGCGAGGGTCGCTGGACGCCGAAGGAGGCTAGACGGCGCGCAGTCGCCGGGGCGGCCAATCCCAGTCGACCGGCAGCGCGGCGCCGCTCAGGGCGCGTCGCCGGCCGGCCTCGGTTGCCCCGAGGACCAGGATTCGATCGAGCTTCGTGGCCCGGCCGGCCTCGTCGCCCCACAGCTTGGTCATCTTGCGGCCGGCCGCCACGTCGTCGAGCGCCACGCCGGCCAGCCGATAGCCCGCGGGCAGCGCTGCCTCCGCCCAGACGCGTTCCGCCAGCCCGACCCCACCGTTCAGATGCCGCCCGCGGTCACGCTCCACGTCACCCACGACCAGGACGACGACCGCGTCATCGGCCAGGACGGCCCGCAGGCCCTCGAGGACCTCGCGCATGAAGACCAGGTAGGCCGTTCGATGGTGGGCGTCGTCGAGGGCCGCATCGATCGCCGCCGGGTCCTCGCCCAGCAGCCACGCCCGCATCCAGTTGTAGTAGCCGTACTTCACGACCCGCAGGTAGGGCGGCGAGGTGACGACGAGACGGGCTCGTTCCGGCAGGGCCCGGGCCCGCAGCGCCGACCGGGCGCGGACGCCGGCGTCTCGCGCATCGCCGAGCAGGGCGATCCCGGTCGAGGCGGGTGGCGGCTGGCGGTACAGGCGGGTCAGCTTGCGGTCGAGGCAGGCGAAGACATCTCGTTCCGGCGAGTGGAAGTCGGTGCGGGCCACGAAGTCGCGGACGTAGCCCCGGGCCATGCTGAACGTGTTCGGCATCACTTCCGAGAGATAGCTCGCGGACTTGCCGTGGAGGATTCCCGTCAGACCGGCCGCCAGGAACCGATCGACCCGGTCGTCGAGCTGGAGGACGGTCCGGACGAAGAGGAGCTGGGCGAACGTCCGAGGATGGAACGAGAGGGCCACCTCGAGCGGGACCGGTTCGACGCCTTCGGTCGGGGCCACCCCGGAGCCGGCCGCAGGGACGAGCACGCCGCCCGGTCCCGGCGCGCCGAGGAGGCGGACCGAGAGAGCGAGCCAGGCGGCACCCTCGTTGGCCCAGCGCAGCCGGAGCGCCGTGAGGCGGGTTCGGGCCTCGGCCGGCGAGGCGGGCTCGACCTTGGCCGCGGTCAGCAGGAAGGCGAACGGATTGAGGTCGTTGCCGACGCCGATCCGGCCTTCGGCACAGGCCTGCAAGGCAGTGGTTCCCCGACCGCTGAACGGATCGAGGACGACATCGCCGGGCCGCGACCAGCGGGCGATGAAGGCATGGGCGAGGGCCGCCGGAAAGCTCGCCAGGTACGAGCACATCGGATGGAAGCTGTGGCCCCACAGCCGCTGCTGGTCCTTCCACTCCGGCGCGATTGTCAGTCGGGGAAGCTCGGCCGGCAGCTCGAGCGCAAGCTGGGCGGCACTGTGGGTGCTGGGCGGCGGGGCGCTGGCGCGTTGGGCGCGCGGCACGTTCGGACGGGCCTCCGGGAGCTTCAGTCGCGATTCCGAAGCGACGGAGGCGGAGTGTAGCACGGCGATTCTGGCGCTCCACACGGTACTCTTAGGCCGCCGCGTCCTACGGTCGCGCCCATCAACCGTCACAGTCGGAGCGCGTCATGGACAATCTGCTCAAGGAGATCAGCGGAGCGGTCGAGGGCCAGGCGGGGCAGGCCGGCGGGCCGAATCTCGGCCAGGCGACCCAGGGCCTCGGCGAGCTTCAGCAGCTGCTCGGCGGCCTGGGCGGCGGCAATGCCGGTTCGCTGCTCGGCGGGGTGACTGGGACCGTCGGTGCAACGGCCGGCGCAAACTCGCTGGGCAGTCTCGGGTCGATCCTGCCGGCCCTGCTCGGCGTGCTCGGCGGGCAGGCCGCCAACAACCAGACGGGCCTGCACCAGCTCGTTGGCAACATGGAGGCGAACGGCCTGGGCGGCGTCGCCCAGTCGTGGATCGGGAGCGGTGCCAGCCAGGCGATCACGCCGGCGCAGGTGGAGCAGGTCCTGAGCTCGAGCCAGCTCTCGCAGATCGCTTCGCAGTCAGGCCTCCCGCCCGACCAGCTCAAGAGCGGGATCGCCGCGATCCTGCCCCATCTCGTCAGCGGCCTGTCGCCGAACGGGTCGCTGCCCGCGCCGGCCCAGGTCCAGGGCATGATCGGCCAGATCCAGGGTGCTCTGGGCGGTCTTACCGGCCAGCGCTGACCCGCCGGCCCATGGACAGCCGCGGCCGACTCGCCCAAGGGCCGGTCCGGCACTCGGCCGGCGTTCGACCCGGCAGCACGAATCAGAGGGAGAGGGCTCAACCGTGACTCAGTCGTTCCATGACGCGATGGCCCAGGGCTATGCCCTCAATGAGCCGGCGATTCCGATCGGATCGCCCATCGACGGTGATGCGGCCCTCGGCGACGTGCGCGTCCAGGTCTCGCTCGGCGTCCTCAATCGCCATGGGCTGATCGCCGGGGCGACCGGCACCGGCAAGACCAAGACGATCCAGCTCCTCGCCGGCGAGCTCTCGAAGGCCGGCGTGCCGGTCTTCGTCACCGATATCAAGGGCGATGTCACGGGACTCGGCGCGCCAGGTGACGCGACCAATCCGCGGGTCGTCGAGCGCTGCCAGCAGCTCGCCTGGACGTTCGCGCCATCGGCCCATCCAGTCGAGTTCCTGTCCCTGTCGGGCAAGCTCGGGGCCCAGATCCGGGCGACGACCCATTCGTTCGGGCCGGTCCTGCTGGGCAAGGTCCTCGGCCTCAACGACACCCAGACCTCGATCCTCTCGATCGTCTTCAAGTACTGCGATGACAACCAGCTGCCGCTGCTCGACCTGGCCGACCTGCGCACCACCCTCAACTACCTGGGGTCTGACGCTGCCAAGGCTACGCTTGCCGACTACGGCGGGATCGCCCCGGCCTCGCTGGGGGTCATCAACCGGGCCCTGATCACCCTCGAGCAGCAGGGCGCCGACGCGTTCTTCGGCGAGCCCGAGTTCGACGTCAACGACCTCATCCGGACGACGTCGGACGGCCAGGGGATCATCAGCATCCTCGAGCTGTCCGACGTGATGGACAAGCCGGCGCTCTTCGGGACGTTCGTCCTGTGGATGCTTGCCCAGCTCTATCACGCCCTGCCCGAGATCGGCGACCCGGTCAAGCCACGGCTGGCGTTCTTCTTCGACGAGGCACACCTCCTCTTCGACGACGCCAGCAAGGCCCTCCTCGACGAGATCGAGCAGACCGTCCGGTTGATCCGCTCGAAGGGCGTCGGCGTCTTCTTCGCCACCCAGACACCGACCGACATCCCGGCCTCGGTCCTGGCCCAGCTCGGCAATCGCTTCCAGCACGCGCTGCGGGCCTTCACGCCCCAGGACGCCGACGACATCAAGAAGACGGTACAGACATTCCCGATGACCTCGTTCTTCGATGTCGGCCAGCGCATCCAGCAGCTCGGGACCGGCGAGGCGCTCGTGACGGTCCTCTCGCCGAACGGCGTCCCGACGCCGCTCGCGCCGACCCGCGTCGGGCCGCCGGATTCGCTCATGGCGGCCCTCGATCCGGCAACGTTCCAGCAGCTCGTCGCGACCGGCTCGTTGAGCGCCAAGTATTCCGCGACGGTCGATCGGCAGAGCGCCCACGAGATCATCACCGCCCGGATCCAGGCCGCCCAGCAGGCGGTGTCGGCTGCTGCGCAGGCGACCGTGCCAGCGGCCGTGGCTGGGGGCACCGGCGTCGAGGTGCCCGGCGCGACTCCTGGCCAGGTCACGATGACCCAGGCCGAGTACAACCGGCAGGTTCGTGACCAGGAACGGGCCGCGGCCCAGGCGCAGCGCGCCGCCGACCAGGAGCAGCGCGCTGAGCAGCGGGCGAAGGCCCAGGCGGCGGCTGCCCAGAAGCGCCAGGAGACCCAGATCCTGCGCACGGGCACCAGACTGGTGACCTCGAGTGTCGGCCAGAGCCTGATTCGGGGAGTCTTTGGAACGCTCTTCGGCAAGCACTGACGCTGCCTTTCCGACGGGCACGGCCCGCGAGGTCCTCGGCGCAGCCGTCCGCCTCGGTCTGGCCTCGTTTGGCGGCCCGGTGGCCCACCTCGGCTACTTCCGGCGCGAGTATGTCGAGCGTCGCCGGTGGCTGGACCAGTCCGAGTTTGCCGACCTCGTCGCCCTCTGCCAGCTCCTGCCCGGCCCCTCGAGCAGCGAGCTCGGGATCGCCATCGGCACGCTCCGGGCCGGTTACCTCGGCGGGCTCGCTGCGTGGCTCGGATTCACGCTGCCGTCGGCCTTTGCCCTGACCGCGTTCGCCCTGTTGAGCACGAACGTCGACCTGGCCACGGCCGGCTGGGTGGAAGGGTTGAAGCTCGCCGCCGTGGCAATCGTCGCGCAGGCCGTCTTCGTCATGGCCCGGACGATCATCGTCGACATTCGGGGGTTGACCCTGGCCGTCGCCGCCGTGGTCGTGATGCTGCTGGCTCCGACATCCCTGCTCCAGGTGGTCGTGATCCTCGGCGCGGGAGCGATCGGCTGGCGGCTGTTCGCGACGCACGCGGCCGGGCGCGAGGCCATCCCCCGGTTTCATTCCCGGCAAGCGGTCGGCCGGCTCTGCCTGGTTGTGTTCGTGGGACTCCTGATCGGGTTGCCGATCGGTCGGACCATCGTGGCCGACCAGGCGCTGGCGGTCTTCGACGCGCTCTATCGATCCGGGTCACTGGTCTTCGGCGGTGGCCATGTCGTCCTGCCGCTGCTCCATGCCGCCACCGTGACCCCGGGCTGGATCGCGGATGACCGGTTCCTGGCGGGCTACGGTGCTGCCCAAGCCGTTCCGGGGCCGTTGTTCACGTTTGCGGCGTTCCTGGGCGCGTCGTTCGAGCAGGCACCGAATGGGGCGGCGGGCGCAATGCTGGCGCTCGTCGCGATCTTCCTGCCGGCGTTCCTGCTGGTCTGGGGCGTGCTCCCGTTCTGGGACCGCCTGCGGCAATCCGGAGCATTTGCGGCCGCCCTGCGGGCCGCCAACGCCGCGGTGGTCGGGATCCTCCTGGCCGCCCTGATCAGCCCGATCGGTACCAGCGCGCTGCACAGCCCGATCGAGGCGGCGATCGCGCTTCTCGGCCTGCTGGCACTCGTGTTCGGCCGGGTTCCGCCGATCCTCGTCGTCGGCGTTGCCGCGTTGGCCGGCCAGCTGCTGAACCTGACCTGAGGGTGGTTGACCGGGTGCGGCCCGGGCTGCTTAGACTTGGCGCGGCCCGTCCCCGTAGCTCAGTGGACAGAGCAACCGCCTTCTAAGCGGTAGGTCGAAGGTTCGAACCCTTCCGGGGACGCCATCGTTCCAGTCAGCCTCCCGATGGACTCCGCCCGGTGCGATTCCTGTTCACGAGCATCGGTGATGCGTGTTCGAGGTTGCGTCGTCGCGGCGCCAGCTCGGGTCCGTGCACGATCTGGTCGTCATGAGTTGTCGGCCGCCGCGGGGAGCCGGGCGTCGACCGTGGACGCAAACGGGCTCCGCTGAGATACTTCCGGAACGATCCATCGACAAGGCAAGCGCGTGCGGTCTTTGTAACGGTCGCCCCGGCCGCGCGCGGCCAATGGCGAGACCGGTCTGTCGGGATTAGTCGGCCAGCGCGTGTCCGAACGCGAGGCACGCCGGCCCAGGAGGTGCCCAGATGGCATTTGTTGCAGCACATCGCCGATTGCGTGCGGCGGCGCTCTTAACAGGCGTCGCCGTCGCCGCGCTCTCGCTCGCGGCCCCAGTCGCCGCCGCGGGTCCCGCAGGACTCTACGTCTCCAAGCACCACGGCAGCGATACGAATCCCTGCACGCATAGCCAGCCCTGCCTCACGATCAGCCATGCCGTCAGCGTTGCGCCGGCTGGGGCGACGATCCTTGTCGGCAAGGGCACTTACCACGAGCAGGTCTCGATCACCAAGGACGTGACCCTCAAGGGCAAGCACGCAGTGATCGACGCGACCGGGCAGACCGGTGGCATCGAGCCCCTCGCGAGCATGGGCATCGTGGGCTACGGCCTGCTGGTGTTCGGTCCGGGCGCCAGCGGGACAACGATCGAGGGCCTCACC
This sequence comes from Candidatus Limnocylindrales bacterium, assembly GCA_025450915.1. Lineage (GTDB taxonomy): Bacteria > Chloroflexota > Limnocylindria > Limnocylindrales > CSP1-4 > Palsa-1033. The sequence goes on from JANWLH010000036.1 coordinate 35,894, forward strand.
GTCGAACACGCCCTGGGCGAGGGCATCCTCGTGGCTGGGACCTCGAAGGTCTCGATCGAGGACAACACCGTCCGGCTCAATGACCAGGGCCTGAACACGACGGCAACCTTCGAATGCCAGGCCCAGGGCGCTGTCCCGGGCGATTGTGGTGAAGGCCTCCACTTCATTGGGGTGACCTGGTCGCGGATCTTGGACAACGTCGTCGAGAACAACGTTGGCGGCATCCTGATCACCGACGAGATCGGCCCGAGCGCCCATAACGTGATCGCCCACAACATTGCTCGCAACAACAAGGAGGACTGCGGGATCACCCTGCCGTCCCACAACGCGATGGCCGTGTCGGACCCGACGAAGGCCGGCGTCTACGACAACCTCGTCATCGACAACGTCTCGGAGGGCAACGGCGGCGCCGGCGTCGGCATGTTCGCGCCGTTCCCGGGAACCGCCTCGTACGACAACTGGGTGATCGACAACACCCTTCGTAACAACGGCGAGGCGGGTGTCGGCATCCACGCCCATGCCCCGGGGCAGAACGTGTCGGGCAACGTGATCGTCGACAACAGGATCTCGGGCAACGGGGTCGATCCGGATTCGGGCAGCGGCCATCCCACCGGGATTGCCCTCTTCAGCGCCGCGGTGCCGGTGACGGTGGTGGTCGCCGACAACCACATCGCCAACGAGTACTGGGGCGTCTTCCGGAATGGGCCGCTCACGATCATCGGCCTCTCGACCAACCACTACGCGACGTCGGTGACCCACCACGTGAACTGACCGCAGCGTCAGGGCCAGCGGCCTTCGAGGGTCGCTGGCCCATCTCTTGTCGGTTCGGACCGATCGATCGTGCTCAGTTCGTGCTCGCCGAGCGGCCCGCCCGCGGCTGAGCTGTCTCGGCGGGAGCCGTAGGGCCGACGTTGCGCTCAGGATGCCCATGCAGCCGGCGCGGACACGCTCAGGCCACGAGCAACGGTCCAAGCGCAGTGCCTGCGGTGGGCCTTGCAGGAGGCCGGCGGCGGAGCGCGGGACGCCCGCGCCGAGCATGCGCGCGGCAATCACGGGAGGCCCTGTGGTACTCCCGGTCGGGACGAATGTACGGCTTGGCGGTGAGCATGACCCACCCCTACAGTCCACTCAGCAGCAGGCCGCACTCTACCCGTCACAACCGGACGGGCCCGGAACGGCCGAAGACGCACCGACGTGAGGCAAACTCGACAGATGGCATCCATGGCCGCCACAGACCTGGGACCGATGCTCACAGCGAGCGAAGTTGCCGAGATGCTCCACCTGCACGTGAACACGGTGAAGCGACTCGGGGACCGCGGCGAGCTTCCTTTCTATCGCGTCTGCAAGCGGGGCGATCGTCGCTTTCGCCTCGATGACGTGATGGCCTTCCTCGCCCGCAACCGCTGATTTCGGCGGCGCAAGCCGCCCATCCTCCATACGACCGTCTTCGAGCGTCCGCCCCGCGGCGGGCGCTCGCTGCTGTCCAGCGCGCCTTCGCCGGCCGTCGCCTCGGGCGACTTGGGACGAATGTCGCCACCGGACGCACTACCTCCAGGTTCGAGTCGATCCAGCTCGTGCGAAGCCCGGTCCGAGCCGAATTCGTGCGTGGCGGCGGCCCAGGACGGCCCCCAGCCTCCCGATTCGAGGGAGAAGCTTCCATTACCGCGTCCGGTGGCGACAATCGTCCCAACCTGACGATCCAGCCGGCGGCACGCCGACGCCGGCGCCGCTACGGCCCGGACCCGCTAGCGAGCCAGCCCGGCGAGGGTCCGGTCGATGATCCCGAGCGCCTCACCCACCTCGTCGGGCGTCACGTTGATCGGCGGGATCAGCCGGATCACGTTGTGGTCGCGGCCGCAGGCCAGGACGAGCAGCCCGGCGTCGGCGCAGCCGGCCATCAGGGCGCTGGCGAGATCACCGTCCGGCTCCCGCGACGCTCGATCCTTCACCAGCTCGATCCCGATCATCAGGCCCGGCCCGCGGATATCGCCGATTCGAGACTCTTCGGCGGCGATCGCCTGAAGGCCACGGGTCAGCTCCGCCCCGCGGGTCGCGGCGTTCTCGACGAGCCTCTCCGACCTGATCGTGGCCAGGACGGCGAGCGCCGCCGCACAGGCCACCGGATTGCCGCCGTACGTGCTGCCGTGGGCGCTCTTGCCCCAGCGCTCATGAAGGGCACGGGTGCTCACGATCGCCGACAGCGGCAGGCCGTTGGCGATCGCCTTGGCCACGCACACCACGTCGGGCACGATGCCGGCGTGCTCGAATGACCACATCCGACCGGTGCGTCCGTAGCCGGTCTGGACCTCGTCCATGATCAGGACGATCCCGTGCTCGCTGGCGAACGCCCGGAGCGCCTGGAGGAACCGGATCGGGGCCGGGTAATAGCCACCCTCGCCCAGGATCGGCTCGATGAGGATCGAGCCGATGCCTTCGGCGGGGATCGTCGTCCGCACGAGCTCCTGGAGCGCGGCCAGGCAGGCGCTCGTCGCCCGCTCCTCGTCGCCCTCGAAGTCGCGGTAGGCGGCCGGGAACGGCAGGAGATGGACGCCCGGCAGGAGGGGCTCATAGCCCGCCCGGTAGTTGATGTTCGAGCTGGTCACCGACGCCGAACCGAACGTCCGCCCGTGGAAGCCGCCCCGGAACGCGATGATCCCGGCCCGGCCGGTCGTCCGCCGGGCGAGCTTGAGCGCGGCCTCGATCGCCTCCGAGCCCGAGTTCAGGAACATGACCGTGTCGAGCGGCTCGGGGAGCGTGGCGGCCAGCTCGGTCGCCAGGCGGACGACCGGCTCGGAGTAGCCGATCGCGGCGGTCGGGACGATCAGCCGGTCGACCTGCTCATGGATCGCCTTCGTCACGGCCGGATGGCCATGGCCGAGGGCCGAGACCGCGATCCCGTTGGCGAAGTCGAGATAGGCCTTGCCGTCCGTGTCGTAGAGCCGGTGGCCGATCCCGTGGCTCCAGCTGTGCTCGAAATAGCGGCCCAGGACAGGCGTCAGGTTCGCGGCGGCGAGCGCCCCGAGGTCGGTGCCGCTCGGGGCGATGATCGGAGTGGCGAGCTCGAGTGGATCCATCGGCCGAGGATACCGGCTCCCGGGACTCGTCGTGGCGATGGCACAATGGCCGCGGTCGAGCACCGCCCCGGTCCAGCACCCTCGTGAGGCGCGCCCTTCGTGATCGATTTCCAATTGAGCGACGAGAACCGCCTCGTCCAGGCCAGCGCCCGGGCGTTCGCCGAAGCCGAGATCCTGCCCAACATCCGCGAGTGGGATAGCAGCGGCGAGGCCCATCCCGAGGTCTTCGCCAGGATGGGCGAGCTGGGCTTCCTCGGTGCCCCGATCCCGGAGGCATACGGCGGGCTGGGGATGGACTACATCAGCTTCGCCCTGCTGTGCGAGGAGCTCGAGCGGGCCGACACGGCCTTCCGCGTCGTCCAGAGCGTCCATGTCGGCCTGAACTCGCTGACCCTCCTGCAGTGGGGGACCGAGGCCCAGCGCCGGCAGTACCTCGTGCCCCAGGCGCGCGGCGAGAAGCTCGCGACGTTCGGCCTGACCGAGCCGGGCGTCGGGACCGACGCGGGTGCCCTCCAGACCACGGCCCGGCGTGACGGCGCGATCTATCGCCTGAACGGCCAGAAGATCTGGATCAGCCTCGCCGACCTCGCCGACCACTTCCTCATCTTCGCGACGGTCGACAGGGCGAAGAAGCACCGCGGCGTGACCGCCTTCATCGTCGAGCGCGGCTTCAAGGGCCTCTCGACCGGCACGCTCCACGGCAAGCTCGGGATCCACGCCGGCAACACGGGCATCGTCAACCTCGACGACTGCGAGGTCCCGGCCGAGAACCGGGTCGGCGAGGAGGGCGAGGGCTTCCTGATCGCGATGAGCGCGATCGACCAGGGCCGCTATACCGTCGCGGCCGGGGCAGTCGGCCTCGCCCAGGCCTGCCTCGACGCGAGCCTCAAGTACGCCCACGAGCGCCAGACATTCGGCGACGAGATCGGCCGCCACCAGCTCGTCAAGCAGATGATCGCCAAGATGGCCGCCGGGACCGAGATCGGCCGGCTCCTCGTCTGGAAGGCAGGCTGGCTGAAGAACCAGGGCCTGCGCAATACCCGCGAGACGAGCCTCGCGAAGTGGCACGCGACCGAGCACTCCGTCCAGGCGGCCCTCGATGCGATCCAGATCCACGGCGCGAACGGCTATTCGAACGAGTTCCCGGTCGAGCGCTACCTGCGCAACTCGAAGGCGGCGGTCATCTACGAAGGCACGAGCCAGCTGCACACGCTGATCCAGGCCGACTACGCCCTCGGCTATCGCGAGGACCGGCCGTTGCGTTGCGAGCCCTGGCCGGCCCAGGGATTCGAGCGCGGGGTGCCCGCGGCAGACCCGGGATGACAGCCGCGGCCGCCGGTCCTGCCGAACTGTCCCCGTCGGCATGGTCGGCGGCCGAGCTGGCGACCCTCGCGGCGGTCGCCGAGTCGTTCGTCCCGGGCGCGGCGACCCGTCGGGCCACGCTCGCCGCGGCGGCCCTCGACCTGGCCGCCGATCCCGGGCAGGTGGCCCAGATCCGGATGGTCCTGCGCCTCCTGGAACGGCCGGTCATCGGTCTCGCCCTGGGTGCCGGCTTCGCCCGGTTCAGTGACCTCAGCCCGGCCGCCCGCGAGCGGTACCTGTTGAGCTGGAGCACCTCGCGCTTCGCCCAGCGCCGGAGCGCCTTCCAGGCCCTGCGCAAGCTGCTCAGCTTCCTTGCCTACGCGGATCCGGGCGAAGGCGGGATCGTCAATCCGCACTGGGCCCGGATCGGCTACCGGCCCGACGTGGCGCCGCTGGCGACCCGGCCGACACCGATCCGCCCCTTCGACCTGCCGGCCGTGGGTCCGGCTGGGTCGCTGAGCCTCGAGGCGGATGTCGTCGTCGTCGGATCGGGTGCCGGTGCCGGCGTCGTCGCCCGCGAGATCGCCGCGGCTGGGCGCGCCGTGCTGATCCTCGAAGCCGGGTCGCTCGTTCCCGAGCCGGCAATGCCCAGGGATGAGCTCGCGGCATTCGACCGGCTCTATCTCGATCATGGCCTTGCCTCGACCTGGGACGGCTCGATCTCGATCCTCGCCGGCGCGACGGTCGGCGGCGGGACGACGATCAACTGGATGACCTGCCTCGCGGCACCCGACGAGGTCCGCCGGGAGTGGGCGCGCGAGCACGGCATCGCCGGCTTCGACGGAGCCGAGGGCGACACGGACTTCGCGGCGATCCGGAGCGAGCTCGGCGTGGCGCCGGCGCCCGAGCTTCCGCCGAAGGATGCCGCGCTGATCGCCGGCGCCCAGGCCCTCGGCATCGAGGCCGCGCCGACGGAGCGCGACGCGACGAGCTGCACCAGCTGCGGCTCGTGTCCCTTCGGCTGTCGCGCCGGCACGAAACGTTCGGGCCTCCAGGCCCACCTCGCCGACGCGACCGTCCGCGGCGCCCGGCTCGTGCCGGACGCCCGTGTCACCCAGGTGCTCATCGAAGGCAACCAGGTGACGGGCGTCCTCGCGACGCTCGGCGGCATCGGCCCGGACGGCCGGCCACACCCGCCGCGCTCGCTGACCGTCCGGGCGCGCCAGGTCGTCGTCGCGGCCGGCGCGTTGCGGAGCCCCGGGATCCTGGTCCGGAGCGGTCTCCGGCATCCGGCGATCGGCCGCAACCTGCGCCTCCATCCGGTCCCGCTGGTGGCCGGCAGCTTTGGCGAGTCGATCGACATGTGGAGCGGGGTGATGCAGGCGGCTCGCTCGACCGAGTACATGGACGGTGAGCCGGGCCGCAACGGCTACGTCATCGAGTCGGCGCCCGGCCATCCGGGCCTCATCGCCCTCGGGTTCTCGTGGGAGGGCGCCGACCGGCACGCGGAGCTGATGGAACGAATCGGGACCTTCGCGCCGCTGATCGCCATCACCCGCGATGGTGGCGAGGGACGCGTCGGGCTCACCCGGTCAGGTTCGGTGCGCGTCGACTACCGCCTCGATCCCACCGGGGTCGCGACCCTCAGGCACGCCCTGGTCCGGATGGCCCGGATCAGTCGCGCCGCGGGTGCCCGGGAGGTGGTGGCGATGGGCACGCCGCCCGCCTGGCACCGCCGGGAGGCATTTGGCCCGGGTGGCGAGGAGCGGGCATTCGCGGCGTTCGAGGAACGGCTCGGTTCGTTCGACTTCTCGCCCAATCGGGGTTCCGTCTTCTCGGCCCACCAGATGGGCACGGTCCGATTGGGCTCGGACCCACGCCGTCACGCCTGCGACCCGGGCGGCCGCGTGCGGACGGGCTCATCGGAGCAGGTCGTCAGAGGCCTGTACGTCGCCGACTCGTCGCTCTTTCCGACAGCCCTCGGCGCGAATCCGATGCTGACCGTGATGGCCCTCGCCAGGCGCGTGGCGCGGACGGTGGCCGCCGAAGCCGAGGCCGTCTAGGCCGAGACGATCTCCGGTGCCTCGACTGCCTGGGAACGAGCAGGATTGCTCGCCGGCTGCCCACTGCCCCGACCGGGCCGGCCGCGGGCGGTGACGATCAGCGCGACGCCGAGGACGATGACGCCTCCGGCCAGGGCCGTGCGCGGTTCGATCGTCTCGCCGAGCAGGAGACCGGCCAGGACGAAGGCGACGATCGGGTTGACGTAGGCATACGTCGCGACCTTCGAGAGCGGGGCGACCCGCAGCAGCCAGACATACGTCGTGAAGCCGACCAGGCTGCCCACGGTGGTCAGGTAGGCGAGTCCGAGAAGCGATCGGCCCGTCATGGCGGCCACGTCGAAGCTCGTGAGCTCGCCGGTGATCAACGCGGCCACCATCAGGAGCGCTCCGCCGCAGACCATCTGGAGGCCGGTCGCGGTCAGCGGCCGCCGGGGCAGGACCGCCTTGTGGCTCGAGTAGAGCGAACCGGATCCCCAGAAGATCGGCGAGACGAGGAGGACGACGAGGCCGAACGCATCGAACGCCGGCCCGCCGCCGCCGAGGGGATCCACGAGGATCGCGACGCCGAGCAGCCCGACAAGGATGCCCACCACGACGATGCGCGGCAGCCGTTCGCCGAAGAAGATCCGGCCGAGGACGGCGATCCACACCGGCAGGAGCGCGATCTGGAATGCCGCGACGCCTGCCGGGACCGTCCGCTCTCCGAGGGCCACGAGGCCCATGCCGCCGAGCAGGAGGGCGCCACCGACGATCGTGGAATCGCGCACCTGGCGTCTCGTCGGCCGGAACGACGGCTCGATCGCGACGATCGACTTCGTGCGCTGTTCGGCGCCCCGGATCCGGCGCACCGCGGCGTACTCCCAGAGCAGGAGGGCCAGGCCGGCCAGGAGGAATCGGACGCCGGCCATGAGGAATGGCGGGATCGACTCATCGGCCAGGCGGATGCCGATGTACGTCGAGCCCCAGACGAAATAGATGGCGAGCAGCCCCAGCCAGATCGCGACAGGTCCCGCCGTTGCGCTGACCCGGCCATCGGCGCCGGTGACGGTACTTGGCTGAGTTGGCTGGTCCAAGTGCGGAGCATACATCGAACGCCAACGGCCGCGCGAGGGTCAAGATCGCGAGGACCAATGGCGCCCACAGGTCAGGCGGCGACGGCCACCGGCCGGCACTGGCTGCAGGCGTGATAGCCGGCCGCGATCCCGGCCGCCGCCGACTTGAAGAGCACGCGATGGCGATCGGTGATCCGCTTCGCGTTGTGGCACGTCGGCAGGCAGTAGATGTGGGTCGTGTCCGAGCCGACGTAGCGGACTCCCGCGCGGGCGAGGCCCTCCATGGCGTCGGGATCCAGCCCTTCCGAGGCCAGGATGGCCCGCTTGTTGGCCGGTCCACCCAGCGAGTACTGGCCGAGCATCCCGTCGCTCCGGACGACCCGGTGGCAGGGCACGATCAGGGGCACCGGGTTGTGGCCCAGGGCGGTCCCGACCGCACGAACTGCCTTTGGCCGGCCGATCTCGGAGGCGATCCAGCCGTAGGGCCGGACCTCGCCGCGCGGGATCTCGAGGGCCTTCTGCCAGACGTCACGCTCGAAGTCGGTGTGACCCCGGAGATCGAGGTCGATCCGGACCTGCGTGTCGCCGTCGAGCCGGCGCGCGATCGCCGAGGCCAGGCCCCGCGGCAGCTCGCCGGCGTCATGTGCCGGGCGCCCGGTCCGCAGCCGATGGCGTGCCTCGAACGC
>JANWLH010000037.1 GCA_025450915.1 Candidatus Limnocylindrales bacterium
CCCAGGTGACTTCGCCGACGCCGTGCTCCGGGGCGACGAGGGTCCAGGGCTGGTCAGCTGCCCCGGATCCACCCGCGAGGTCGAGGATCTCGAGGGTGCTCACCGCCCCCTTGCCCTCGAGGCACCGCCGGCGGAAGGCTACCTGGCGGCCGTCCGGGCTGATTCGCGGCCGGCCGTCGTGGACCGCCCCGCCCGTCAGGGCCCGTGTCCGGCCCAGCCCCCGAACGAGCGGCACGAGCCACAGGTGCGAGGCGTAGCGATCCTGCCCGTCGACGAACCGCCGGGCGACGATCGCGAACCGGCCGTTCGGGGCAACGTCGAGCTCCTCGAGCACCACCTGCCGCCGGATGATCGCCGGGGTCATCGGCTTGCGGGCTTGAACCTTGGCCATCGCCGAAGCCTAGCGACCACGAAGCGCGTAGTGCCGTACGCTCCACCGGATGGAACGCATTCCCGCCGAGGTGCCTCTTCGCGAGCGCCTGCGTGTCGCACCCGAAGTGGCCGACGCGCTGCTCGCGGGCGGGCCGCTCGTCGCACTCGAGTCGACGCTGATCAGCCACGGCCTGCCGTATCCCCAGAACGTGGCCGTGGCCCGGGCGTCGGAGGCGGCGGTCCGCGCGTCTGGCGCGATTCCGGCGACGGTCGCCATTCACGGTGGCCGGATCCTCGTCGGGCTCGACGATGCCGCGCTCGAGGCACTCGCCACCGCGCCGGCGGGCTCGGTCCTCAAGGCAGCGCGGCCGAGCCTGGCCGGAGCGCTGGCCAGCGGCGGCTGGGCCGCGACGACCGTTTCGGCAACGATGATCGCGGCGTATGCGGCCGGGATCCGGGTCTTCGCGACGGGCGGGATCGGCGGCGTCCATCACGGCGCGTTCGGGAGCCGGGCGACGCTCGACGTCTCGTCCGACCTCGAGGAGCTGGCTCGGACGCCGGTCGCCGTGGTGTGTGCCGGGCCGAAGGCGATCCTCGACCTGCCGATGACCCTCGAATACCTCGAGACGCGGGGGGTGCCGGTGGTCGCAATCGGCCAGGAGGAGGTGCCCGGGTTCTACTCGACGTCGAGCGGCGTCCCGGCGCCCCATGTCGTGCCAGGCGTGGCGGAAGCCACCTGGCTCGTGGCGACCCACCTCGGCCTGGGGCTCGGGTCGGGGATCCTGCTGTGCACGCCCGTGCCGGCCGCTGTCGCGCTGCCGCTGGCCGATGCCCGGGTCGCGATCGAGCGTGCCCTGGCCGAGGCCGATGCCGCGGGAGTCCACGGCCCGGCGACCACGCCCTGGCTCCTGGCCCGGATCGCCGAGCTCACGAACGGGGCCTCGATCCGCGCGAACACCGCCCTGATCGAGAACGACGCCCGGATCGCCGGCCTGCTCGCGGTGGCCCTCGCCGAGGCCTGACCTTCTCGCCACGGCCGGCCGGCCGGGGTCAGGCCGCCTCTCCGGCCGGTCGGCAGGCTCCTGGGCCGCCGACTGGTTGCTACCTAAGGTTAGTCGTGGTATCGGGCCCCCTGCGGGCCTGGCCCGCCTCGCAGCGCCCAGCCCTGCGCGGACGGCCGCCGACCCTGTCCGGGAACGGCCCGCGATGGTAGACTGCGGCCTCCCCGAACCAATCAGAGGCCGTGCTGTGTCCGGCTCGATTCAGGCCCCTGCGATCGACGCCCGCGGGATCACGAGGGTCTACAAGGCCAAGCCGAAGGACGTCACTGCTCTCGCCGGGATCGACCTCGAAGTCGCCCCGGGCGAGTTCTTCGGACTGCTCGGTCCGAACGGTGCCGGCAAGACGACGCTGATCAAGATCCTGACGACGCTCCTGCTGCCCTCGGCGGGCACGGCCCGGATCTTCGGCTTCGACGTCGCGACCGAGACCAGGAAGATCCGCCGGATCATGAACATGGTGGCCGGCGGCGAGCAGTCGGGCTACGGGATCCTCGAGGCCCGCGAGCAGCTCTGGATGTTCAGCCAGTTCTACGGCCTCGGCGCCCGCGAGGGCTGGCGGCGGGTCGACGAGCTCATCGACGCGGTCGGCCTCGCCGAGCAGCGCAACCAGCGGGTCAGCACGCTGTCCACCGGCCAGCGCCAGAAGATGAACTTCGCACGCGGCCTGCTCAACGACCCGTGGGTCTTCTTCCTCGACGAGCCCACCCTGGGCCTCGACGTGTCGGCCGCCCGCTCGGTGCGCGAGCTGATCGTCGGCTGGCGAGCGGCGGTTCCGGGCCGGACCGTCCTGCTGACGACCCACTACATGGCCGAAGCCGACGAGCTGTGCGAGCGGATCGCGATCGTCGATCGCGGCCGGATCCTGGCGATCGGCAGCCCCGCCGAGCTGAAGCGCCGCGTCCAGCGCGAGTCGATCTTCCGGCTCGAGCTCGACCGGCTGGCCGGCGGACCAGGCGGCCTGGCCCGGCTGCCCGGAGTCGTCTCGGCCGTTGCGGCGCTCAACGCCCCGGCCGACCCCGATGCCCCGGTCCGCCAGGCCGTGGTCATCAACCTGGTCCTCCGGGAGGACTCGGCGCTCGCCGGAGTCGTCGCGGCGCTCGACGGACTGGGTGCCCACATCGTCGCCCTCGCCAAGTCCGAACCGAGCCTCGAGGACGTCTTCGTCGAGCTCGTCGGGCGGGGCTTCGACGACAACGAGGAAGCCGCCCGCTCGAACGAGGTGCCGGTCGAGCCCCACGAGGCGGGCCAGCCCGACCCCGAGGAGAAGCGCTGATGGCGGCGCCGGGCGTCGCCCAGCCGGGCCTCCCGGCGGGCGGATCGCCGCCTCCATCCGCCGCACCAGGCCTGCGCGCGTTCGTCGGCCGGCCCACGGCGAGCCCCCAGGCGGCCGCGAACTGGACGCCCCGCCAGGTCTGGGCCAACAACCTGCATTCGATCGTCGGCCGGGCCTATCCCCGGGTCCGCGGCCTGACCCGCGAGCCATCGTGGATCGTCTTCCAGATGCTGCTGCCGTTCCTGACGACCTCGTCGTTCGTGTTCGTCTACCGGGCCCTCGACGCCCCGGCGGCGTATATCGGCTTCGTCGTCATCGGCGGGGCGATGACCGCGTTCTGGCTCAACGTGGTCTGGATGATGGCCGCCCAGCTGTACTGGGAGAAGGACCAGGGCAACCTCGAGCTCTACTTCGCCGCCCCGATGAACGTGATGAGCGTGCTCATCGGGATGGCCGTCGGCGGCCTGGTGATGAGCTCGACCCGGGCCGTCGCGATCCTGTTCATCGCGACCTTCGTGTTCGGGGTGAGCTTCAGCATCAGCCAGTGGGGGCTGCTCATCGCCGTGTTCATCCTCACCCTGGCCGCCCTGTACGGCTTCGGGATGATGCTGGCCAGCCTGTTCGTCATGTGGGGTCGTGAGGCCTTCCACCTGACCCAGCTGATGACCGAGCCTGTCTACTTCGTCTCGGGCCTGAACTTCCCGGTCGGCCGGCTGGGGTTCATCGGGGCGCTCGCGATCGCCCTGATCCCACTGGCCGTCGGCCTCGACGCGATGCGCCAGCTTGCGTTCGTCTCGACCGGCCCGACGGGCACGCCGGAGCCGTGGATCGAGGCGCTGATCCTGGTCGCGATGACGGTCGTCTTCATCGGCCTTGCCCGCTGGCTGCTCCACTCGATGGAGGAGCGGGCCCGCCGCGAAGGCCGCCTCACGGTCCGTTGGCGATGATCGACGCCGGCCTGGTGGAAGGCGAGCGCTTCGATCCCGGGCGGGCCCGCGGCCGGGGCACGATCGACCTCCTGCGCAGCTTCCGGACGGCGGCCGCCCTGGGCTGGAAGATGGAGGCGAACTGGACCGACCCGGTCCTCTTCTTCATCTACTCGGTGGCCAAGCCCGTTGCGTCCGCCCTGATCCTGGTCTTCATGCTCCAGGTGATCGCCGGACCGGCGGGGATCGCCCTGCGCCCGTTCGTGATCGTGGGCAGTGCCCTGTGGTCGTTCGTCGTCAGCGGCGTGGCCGGGCTGGCCTGGGCCGTCCTCGATGACCGCGAGCGCTACCGGATGCTCAAGTACATCTACGTCAGCCCGAGCTCGTTCATCACGATCCTGCTCGGCCGGGGGATCGCCCGGCTGGCGGTTGGGGCGATGGGCGCCGGGATCACCCTGGCGGTCGGGGTGATCGTTCTCGGCGTGCCCTTCAACCTGGGCGATATCGACTGGCTCCTGCTGGCCATCGTGCTCGTGCTGGGCGCCGTCACGATCTGTGCCCTGGCGGTGGTAATGGCCGCGGTCTGCCTCCAGACCCGCCAGGAGTCGTGGGACTACCCCGAGGTCGTGGTCGGCGCCCTCTTCCTGGTCGTCGGCGCGGTCTTCCCACTGTCGGTCCTGCCGTTGCCGCTCCAGGCCTTCGGCCTGGTCAGCCCCCTGACGTGGTGGATCGCGGGCGTCCGCCAGGCCCTGTTTCCGGGCGGCCCGAGCTCGATCGGCGGCCCCGGCTCGCTGTGGCAGCAGCTGGCCGGCACGCTCAATCCGAGCGCTTTCGAGGTGGTCGTCGCCTTGCTGCTGTCGGGAGCCGTCGTTACACTCGCCTCAGCCATTCTCTTCCGGTCTGGCGAAGCACGGGCCAAGGATCGCGGCCTGATCGACCGAACCACCGGATCCTGAGTCGACAGGGAGGCCGAATGCGGATCTACGAGGGATCCCCTCGCCAGGACTTCGAAGAGGTCTTCCGCTCGATCGGGGCCTTCCTCGACCAGCGCGGGATGCGCGAAGTCCTGCTTGCCGAGGCACCCGACGGCTTCATCGTCCAGGGTCTCGTGACGACCAAGTCCTCGGGCGGCTGGGGCGAGTCCCTGGGCAGCCAGGTCAAGGAGACGCTGACCTTCCTCGACGACGACATCGCCCGGTTCATGGAGGAGGCCGTTGCGCGGCGCAACCGGCAGGCGTCGGAAGATTGGTCGAAGGCGGGCTACTATGAGAAGGCATTCCGCGTCCTGGGTCGCTACATGGACGAGCAGAAGCCGAAGGACACCTTCTTCTTCGAGCAGGACGGCGCCTTTGTCGTCCGCCTGTTGATGTCGTCCCAGACCGGCAGCAAGCACGTCCTCTCGGAATTCACCAAAGAGGACGTCGAATCAATGATCGCCGGCGGTCCGGCGCTTCGCGAGACCCGGGTTGCCGCCAAGGCCGCCACGGGTGACAAGAAGAAGTAACGGGGAGGTCCTGAAATGAAGGCACTCAAGACAGTTGCCGTCGCGCTCGGCGTCACGCTCGGCGCGCTGATCGTCATCCCGCTGGTCATCCTGGCCGGCCTCTTCGTGTGGCTGAAGCTCACCGAGGAGTCCGACGAGGAGTCACTGGTCCTCGACCAGGAAGGCGCCTGACCAACGATCCCACGGCCGCAACGGGCTCGGCTCCAGCCGCTGCCCGCGCGACGGCCACTCGCTTGAACGCATGACGCCCGACGCGACAGGCGCGCCGGGCGTCGTCATGTCCGGCACGGCCCCCGGCGGAGCTCCGGGCGCCGCGGCACCGGTGGCGCCACTCGCGCCCGGAGCGCCCCCGGTTGCCTTCCTCGTTGACTACGACGGCACGATCGCCCTGACAGACGTCTCCGACACGGTCATGGCCGAGCACGTCTCGCGTGCCGACTGGGAACGGATCGCGGCCATCTACGACGCCGGGTTGATGGGCTCGCGCCGGCTGATGGAGTGGGAGGTCAAGCTGATCGATGCGACCGAGGCCGAGCTCCTGGCCACGGCCGCCCTCCAGCCCCACGACCCGGGCTTCGTTCCGTTTGCCCGCCGGGCGACCGTCGCCGGGATCCCGGTCGAGGTCGTCAGCGATGGCTTCGGCTTCTTCATCGGGCCGGCACTCGCCCGCCTCGGACTGGCCGACCTGCCGATCGTCACCGCGCGGACGACCTTTGCCGGGCGGACCGGCAGCATCGACTGGCCGAACAGCCATCCCGCCTGCCATGTCTGCGGCACCTGCAAGCGCCAGCGGGTGCTCGAGCACCAGGCCGCGGGGCGGGCCGTCGTCTTCATCGGCGACGGCGAGAGCGACCGCTATGCCGCCGGCTACGCCGACGTGATCTTCGCAAAGCGGGCGCTCGTGCCGATCTGCCTGGCCAACGGCTGGGCCTACGAGCGCTGGACGGAGTTCGCCGAGATCCACGCCTGGCTGAACGAGCGCCTCGATGCCTGGAAGCGCGGCGATTCGGCGGCATTTCCGGCACCCACGAGTCATCCGTTCTTCTGCGGCCCGGAGGTCTGGGGCGACGGTGTCGAGGACCCGCCGGGTGCCGTCGAGCTGCCCGGCGAGGCCTGACGCCGGCCGATCTTCGGGCCGTCCCGGTTGCCCCGCGAGGCGTCTTCCGGTAGCATTGGAAAAACCCCCGGAGGACCCATCCCATGGCGAAGTATGTCTTTGTGACTGGAGGCGTGACCTCCTCGCTCGGCAAGGGCATCACCGCCGCCAGCATCGGCCGGATCCTCCGCGCCCGGGGCCTCTCCGTCTCGATCCTCAAGCTCGACCCGTACATCAACGTCGACCCGGGGACGATGTCGCCCTACCAGCACGGGGAGGTGTTCGTCACCGACGACGGCGCCGAGACCGACCTGGACCTGGGCCACTACGAGCGGTTCATCGACGAGAACCTGTCGCAGCTCTCGAACGTGACTACCGGCCGGATCTACCAGGCCGTGATCGCCAAGGAGCGTCGCGGCGACTACCTCGGCGGGACCGTCCAGGTGATCCCCCACATCACCAACGAGATCAAGGAGCGGATCGGCCGGCTGGCCAAGGACGGCGATCGGGACGTCGTGATCGTCGAGGTCGGCGGGACCGTCGGTGACATCGAGAGCCTGCCCTTCCTCGAGGCGATTCGCCAGATGCGCAAGGACGTCGGCAGGCACAACGTCCTGTACGTCCACGTCACCCTCCTGCCCGTCCTGATGGCGACCGGTGAGCTCAAGACGAAGCCCACCCAGCACAGCGTCAAGGAGCTTCGCGGGATCGGGATCCAGCCCGACGTGATCGTCCTCCGCTCCGACCACCCGGTGAGCGACGACATCCTCGAGAAGATCGCCCTGTTCACCGACGTGGCGACCGAGGCGGTCATCCCGGCCGTCACCGCGGACACGATCTACGAGGTGCCCCTCCAGTTCGAGGCGGCCGGCCTCGGCGATCTCGTCGTCCGCGAGCTCGGCCTCGCCGAAGCGGCCAGGGAGCCCGACCTCTCCGCCTGGAGCGCGCTCGTCGACCTGATCAAGCGCCCCAAGCCCAGCCTTGAGATCGCCCTCGTCGGCAAGTACATCGAGCTGCCCGATGCCTACATGAGCGTCAGCGAGGCCCTCCGCCACGCGGCCTGGGCCAACGGCGTCGACACCAGGATCCGCTGGGTGAACTCCGAGGAGCTGACCCCGGAGAACGTCGCCGAGCACCTGGCCGGCGTCGCCGGCGTGCTCGTCCCGGGCGGCTTCGGCCATCGCGGCATCGAGGGCAAGGTCCTCGCCGCCCAGTACGCCCGCGAGCGGCGGGTCCCGTACCTCGGGCTGTGCCTCGGCCTCCAGTGTGCGGTCATCGAGTTTGCCCGGGAGGTCCTGGGCACCCGCGACGTGAACTCGACCGAGTTCGAGATGTTCACGGCCAACCCGGTCATCGACTTCATGCCCGACCAGCGCGAGATGGAGGACAAGGGTGGGACGATGCGCCTCGGCCTGTATCCCGCCCGCCTGACGCCAGGCTCGAAGGCCGCCGCGGTCTACGGCTCCGAAGTGATCTACGAGCGCCACCGCCATCGCTTCGAGGTCAACAACCGCTATCGCCAGATGCTCGAGGGCGCGGGCATGGTCCTGTCCGGCCAGTCGCCCGACGGCCGGCTCGTCGAGATCGTCGAGCTGCGCGACCACCCATGGTTCGTGGCCAGCCAGTTCCATCCCGAGTTCAAGAGCCGGCCGAACCGGCCCCACCCGCTCTTCGATGGATTCGTCGCGAGCGCCGTGGCCGTGGCCGATGGCCGCGAGCCGGTCCTCGCTCCGCGGCCGGTAGCCCGTCCGGCCGAGGCGATTCCCGTCCGCGGCGACGCAAGCGCGCCGGGGCTCCTCGGGGAAACCGCAACCAGGCGTTGACTCGCCGTCATCGAGCCCCGGTATCGGGCCCGGCAGCCACCGGGGTAGAATCGCGCTCCGAACGCGCAGCACCTTACCGCTGCCCGTCAGCGCATGGCGCGACGCGCCTTCAGATCCCTGGAGTTGACCCGTGAAGATCTTCCTCGACACCGCCGAAATCGAAGAGATCCGCCAGGCCGCCCGTTGGGGCGTCCTCGACGGGGTGACGACGAATCCGAGCCTCTACGCCAAGGTCGGCGGCTCGTACGACGAGATCCTCGCCGAGGTCTGCAAGATCACCTCCGGCCCGGTCTCGGCCGAGGTCATCGCCGACGATGTCGACGGGATGCTCAACGAGGGCCGCCACTTCGCCAAGATCGCGCCGAACATCGTGGTCAAGGTCGCGATGAGCGAGAACGGCCTCGAGGCGATCAGCCGGCTGGCCGACGAAGGGATCAAGACGAACTGCACCCTGATCTTCTCGGCGAACCAGGGCCTCCTCGCGGCGAAGGCCGGGGCGAGCCTGCTCAGCCCGTTCGTCGGGCGGCTCGACGACATCAACGAGGACGGCATGACCTGTGTCCGCGAGCTCGTCGAGATCGTCGCGATCCACGAGCTCGACGCCGAGGTCCTGGCCGCCTCGATCCGCCACCCGCTGCACGTCACCCAGGCGGCCCTCGCCGGTGCCCAGATCGCGACGGTGCCGTTCAAGATCCTCCAGATGATGATCCACCACCCCCTGACCGACACGGGGATCGTCCGTTTCAAGGACGACTGGGCCAAGGCCCGCGCCGCGGCCGCCGCCAAGGCCTAGGTTCCTGTGCCGGCCCGGCGTTTCGCCGGCTCGGCGTTCGCCGGTTAGGCGTTCCGCGGGGGCTCTGGCCCGCCGGGTTCCGTGCTGCAGCGTCCTGCCGCGGCCCCGCTCCCTGCGCCCGCGGCGACGCTCGGTCGTTCTCACGCAACAAACCTCGCACCCGACGAACGCGGAGGGGCGACAGCCGAGGCCGGGCGTCACGGGCCGGGCCTGCAAGCCCCGGGACGGCAACGCGAGCCACTCCGCACAACGGACATTGACGCGGCCCGGGTGGGCGGCTATTCTCAATGAGTTCCCACCTCGGCTGCCGCCGGAATAGCGATTCCGCGCGAGCGCCCCGGAACCATTCCTGTGTGACCCCTCATTCACTGGTGACCCTTACCTGATGCCTGCAATCGGCCCCGACCCGCGCGATCCGCGCTCCCGCAACCGGCGCACCCGCCGCCGCCCCAACGCCCCCCGTCCGCCCGTGACGGACTTCGACGAGCTCCAGGAGGCCGAGGCCGCCCGCGGCCGCAACGACCTGGCCATCTCGGACCTGCGCGAGATGAGCGAGAAGGAACTCCGCACGATCGGGCGGGACCTCGAGATCGACGCCGTGGCGGCCGACCGCCGCGAAGAGCTCATGGATCGGATCCTCCAGCGCCAGACCGAGCGGGCCGGTCTCGCCTATGCCACGGGCATCCTCGACGTCGTCGACGAGGGCTTCGGGTTCATGCGCCGGCATGGCCTCCTGCCCAGCCCGGAGGATGTCTACGTCAGCTCGAGCCAGGTCCGCCGCTTCGGCCTGCGGATCGGCGATCGCGTCTCGGGCGCCGTGCGCACGCCGCGCGAGGCGGAGAAGTACTTCGGCCTGCTCCGGGTCGACTCGGTCAACGGCCTCGATCCCGAGGTCGCCCGCCACCGTCCGCACTTCGGGGACATGACCCCGATCCACCCGGACGAGCTGATCAACCTCGAATCCGACCCCAAGAACCTCAGCCAGCGGCTCGTCAACCTGGTCAACCCGCTCGGCAAGGGCCAGCGCGCCCTGATCGTCAGCCCGCCGAAGGCCGGCAAGACGATGCTCCTCAAGCACATCGCCAACGGCATCTCGACGAACTACCCGGAGATCCTCCTGATGGTCGCCCTGATCGGCGAGCGTCCCGAGGAGGTCACCGACATGCGCCGGAGCGTCAAGGGCGAGGTGATCAGCTCGACGTTCGACGAGCCGACCGAGAACCACACCCACGTCGCCGAGATGGCCCTCGAGATCGCCAAGCGGCAGGTCGAGAGCGGCCGCGACGTCGTGATCCTGCTCGACTCGATCACCCGCCTCGCGCGGGCCTACAACCTGGCCCTGCCGCCGAGCGGCCGGACCCTGTCGGGTGGTATCGACCCGATCGCCCTCTACCCGCCCAAGCGCTTCTTCGGCGCCGCCCGGAACATCGAGGAGGGCGGCTCGCTCACGATCATCGGCACCTGCCTCGTCGAGACCGGCTCGCGAATGGACGACGTGATCTACGAGGAGTTCAAGGGGACCGGCAACTCCGAGCTCATCCTCGAGCGCAAGCTGGCCGAGAAGCGGATCTTCCCGGCGATCGATGTCCAGCGATCCGGCACCCGTCGCGAGGAGCTGCTCCTCGAGGAGGGCACCCTCAAGATGGTCTGGACGATGCGCCGGATGCTGTCGGCCGTCGGCACCAACGAGGGCATCGAGCTCCTCCTCAACCGGCTCTCGAAGACGGAGTCGAACGCCGAGTTCCTGGGCAAGCTCACCAAGGGCCTCGAGGCAAACGCCTGACGACCTGACCGGCCGCCGATCGGGCGGCAACCTGGCCGCGCGGGGCTCCGCGCCTCGAGAGCGTGCCCGGATTGCAACGATTCGGCAGGTCATGGTAGGGTGCCTCGGACACCAAAAAGGGTCCCGACCAGAAGATGTCGGGAAGCCGCTTCAAGAGACCCCCAGCTCAAGAACGCGACCGACCCGGACGGCGACGCGGCCCCAAGCGCTCCCCATCCCCAGAGCGCCGTCCCCAACCTCGGAGACCGTATTGCTGAACAAGACGGCGAGCGTGCGGCGCGCCCTGCGTGGCCTGCGCCCCCGCCCGCGTCAGGCGACCGCGATGATCCGCTCGGGAGCCCATCGGACTTCACGCAGCGAGCGCATCACTGATCGCCTGCTTGCCCTCATCGCGCCCCAGGCGACCCGGCTCGTGGCCCGCATGGGCGGCCGGGAGCGCGTCCTGCCGATCGGCATCGCCTTCCTCGTCCTCCTCGCCTCGATCAGTGGCGCCGCCGCGACCGGCACGGCCAACGGCGCAACCGGTGCCGTGAGCGCCGCCACCGCCGGGCCGCGCCTCACGATCGGCGGCCTCGACTCGAGCAGCGAGCAAGCCAACGGGCCAGATCAGGCCGGCGTTCTTGGCGGCACGGGCGCAACGACCGGCGACGCGACCGATCTCGGCCAGTACCTCTCCGACGGGACGCTCCTCAAGCCGCTGGCCGTGGACACGACAGTCAGCGACGCGTCGGCCAAGCTCGTCACGTATACCGTCAAGTCCGGCGACACGCTGACCGGGATCGCCCGGAAGTTCGGCGTCTCGATGATGACCCTGTGGTGGGCGAACAACCTCGCCGCCAAGGACCAGCTCCACGTCGGGCAGAAGCTCACGATCCCGCCGGTCGACGGCCTGGTGATCGTCGTCAAGGCCGGCGACACGCTCGATTCGATCGCTGCCCTGACCGGGATGTCGGCCGACGACATCGCCACCTACAACAGCCTTTCCGACCGAACCCTGGTCATCGGCCAGGTCCTGATCGTGCCCGGTGCCCTCGGCAAGCCGATCGTCGAGGCGGCACCGAAGCCCGTCGCGAAGACGACATCGAGCGGCGGCGGCTCGTCCCGGCCTCCAGTCCACTACACCGGCGGCGCCTTCTACTGGCCCGTTCCGGGCGGCTGGATCAGCCAGTACTTCCACGCGAGCCACCCGGCCATCGACATCGCGGCGCCGGAGGGCACCCGGGTCCTGGCGGCCGCGGCAGGGACCGTGATCTTCGCCGGCTGGAAGGACAACGGCGGCGGCTACCAGGTCTGGATCTCCCACGGCGGCGGCCTCTTCACCACGTACAACCACATGTCGGCGGTCCTCGTCCATGTCGGCGAGCACGTCGGACGAGCCCAGCAGGTCGGCCGGGTCGGCATGACCGGCGACGCGACCGGACCCCACTGCCACTTCGAGGTCTGGCACGGGATGGTCTGGGGCAGCGGCGTTCGGGTCAACCCACTGCCGTACTTCTAGACCGCGCCTGCCCGGCGCCCGCGGCAGGGCGACCAGTGGTGTGCGACGATCGCCAGCATGTTCCTCGACCAGGTCCGCATCCTCGTTCGCGCCGGTGACGGCGGTGATGGGGCGGCCACCTTCCGGCGCGAGGCGCATGTCCCCCGGGGCGGGCCGGATGGCGGCGACGGCGGCCGCGGCGGCTCGATCGAGCTGCGCGTCGATCCCGGCCAGACCACCCTGCGCGAGTATCGCGATCACCGCCAGTTCAAGGCCGGCTCCGGTGGCCGGGGGACCGGCTCGAAACGCCACGGCAAGGCCGGCCAGGACCTGAGCCTGACGATCCCCCCGGGGACCGCCGTCTATGACGACGCGACGGGTGCCCTGCTGGCCGATCTCGTCAGCATCGAGCAGGTGACCGAGGTGGCCCGGGGCGGTCGCGGCGGCCTCGGCAACGTCCACTTCACGACGGCGATCCATCGAGCGCCCAAGCATGCCCAGAAGGGTGAGCCCGGCGAGGAACGCTGGCTGCGGCTCGAGCTCCGGCTCATCGCCGACGTCGGCCTCGTCGGCCTGCCCAATGCCGGCAAGTCCACGCTGCTCGCGGCCCTCACCGCGGCGACCCCGAAGATCGCCGACTACCCGTTCACGACCCTCGAGCCAAATCTCGGCGTCCTCGACCTCGGCATGGACGACGGCCGGCGACCGACGATCGCCGACGTCCCCGGGCTGATCGAGGGTGCCAGTCTGGGTGCCGGCCTCGGCCACGCATTCCTGCGCCATGTCGAGCGGACCCGGGTCCTCGTCCAGGTCGTCGACGGATCGTCGCGCGACCCCGAGTGGGACCACCAGGTCATCCGGGACGAACTGGCCGCCCACGACCCGGCGCTCCTCGAGCGGCCGATGCTCGTTGCATTCAACAAGGTTGACCTGCCCGCTGCCGCGGCGGCCTGGCCCGCGTTCCGGACGGCGCGCGAGCGGGATGGCCTGACGGCCGTGGCGGTCGCCGCCGCGCGTGGCGACGGCCTCGACGAGCTCCGGGCGGCCCTGGCCGCGATGCTGCCCACCGGCGAGGAGCTGGGAGTCCCGCCCGAGCCGGCGGGTGTCGTGGTCCACACGATCGCCGGCATGGACGAAGGCTTCAGCGTCGACGTCGACCCCGACGGAGCGTTCCGGGTCAGCGGCCGGCGGATCGAGCGGATCGCCGCCCAGACCGACTTCGAGAACGAGGAGTCCGCCGAGCGCTTCCAGCACGACCTCGCCCGGCTTGGGATCGAGACCGAGCTCCGGCGGCGCGGTGTGCGGGCCGGCGACACCGTCCGGATCGGGCGGATCGAGCTCGAATGGGACCGCCAGCCCTGGGAGAACGCTTGACCGGAGCGGCCGGCCGGCTCGG
>JANWLH010000038.1 GCA_025450915.1 Candidatus Limnocylindrales bacterium
CGGTCTCGATGCCTTCACCGAGCAGCAGGCAGTTGGTCTGCTCGGCGAAGTAGCGCATCCCGGCGACCAGCGCCTGGCGGGCAGTGTCCATGTCGATCCCACGAACCAGCGAGATGTCGAGCTTGATCAGGTCGGGTCGCAACTCGACCACGTGCTGCATGCTCGCGTAGCCGGCCCCCGCGTCATCTACCGCCACCCGGATGCCCTGGCCGAGGCCCGCGATCGCCCGACGCAGCTCCGGGTAGTCGTTTACCGGCACGTGCTCGGTCAGCTCGATGACCAAGGGATGCCGAGCGACCCGCATCAAGCGGGCGAGCGGCGCTCCGGCCAGGGCTGCCGTCGGCGAAACATTCAGGCTCAGCCAGGTGCCGCTGGGCAGCGCGCGGGACGCCTCGACTGCGGCCTCGATCGTGGCCAGCTCGAGCTCGAGCCCCAGCCCAACGGTGAGCGCGTTGGCAAAGCGTTCATCCGGCCGGACGCCATCGGCGAAGCGAGTGAGCGCTTCGTGCCCGACGATCCGGGAGCCGACCAGCTCGACGATCGGCTGGAAGACCGGCGAGAAGGCCCGCTCGGCAATGATCGTCTCGAGCGAATGGCGGACGTCGGCCGCCTGGCGGCGGTGGGCCAGGCGGCGCCCCAGGAGGGCGCCCATGAGCGCGGCGTACTCGATCACACTTGGTAAGTTGCGGGCCAGCTCAGCCGCGGAACGCTCCGTCGCGCTGCCGGCCGACAGGACGCCCACGAGGTCGTCGCCGCTGCGCACCGGCGCATTGATCGCGCTCCGCCAACCGGCCGCTGCCAGGCGTTCCCCGTCGGCGCCTCGATCAGCCCGCGCGACGCGTTCCTCCACCCAGGGTCCGATGCTGGCCCCTTGCCACAGTTCCTGGGAGCGCGCGCGGGGCAGGGCGTAGCCGACGTCTGCACTCGAGCGAGGGTTATGGGCGACGAAGGAGACCAACCGATCGGGCGATTCGAAGAGGAGCAGGGTGACGTGTTGAGCGTCGATCGCGCTGGCCAGGTCGGCGCACAGGTTCGCTGCGATCGCGTCGGGTTCATCGAACCCCGACACCCGATCGAGCGAGGCCGCCACGGCGGCCCGCGCGGTCGCCACCTCGCGGATCGTCTGCCGACCGGCCGCCACTTCGTCACCCAGGGTGACCACCCGGCCCGCCAGTGCCCGATACAGGAACCTCGTCTCGAGGAGGTTGCGACTGCGCTGGAGCACCTCGTCGCGGTCGAAGGGCTTCGTCAGGAAGTCCGTGGCACCCGCGCTCAGGGCCTGCTTGCGCGCCTCGCCGGTGGCGTCCGCGGTGAGCACGATGATCGGCAGATAGCGCTCAGGATGCGACCGCCCGCGCAACTCCTCGAGCACGGCGAACCCGTCGAGCTTGGGCATCCGCAGGTCAAGCAGGATCAGGTCCGGCTCGTCTCGGGCACAGGCCTCCAGGAGTGCCCGGCCATCGGCGAAGGAGCGAACGCCAGAGAAACCCCCACGGGCCAGGATTTGCTCGAGAAGCAGCCGGTTGGCCGGCTCGTCATCGGCGAGGTAGATCGATGCCCCGGCCATCGTCTCGGCGTCGATCCGGGGGCCTCCCGGCGGAGCCCCACTGCCGGGCGTGATCAGCTCGTTCATCGCTGCTCCGGCCCGATGATCCACGTTGCCAGGAGTTCGATCAGCTCCGCCGGGCGGAAGGGCTTGGCCATGAACACGTCACCACCGGCGGCCATCGCGGCAGCGCGCTCGGCGGGCAGCACACTGGCGCTCACCACGACCCGGGGGGTGGGCAGCCGGCCCTGGAGCGCCAGGTCCCGAGCCAGATCGAGGCCGTTGCCATCGGGCAGGCGCACGTCCAGGAGGACGACGTCGGGCCTGATCGAGGCCAGGGCGGCCCGTGCTCCAGCGAGGGTCGCCGCCTCAGTGATCAGGGCGTCGCGAAGACGGACCTGCGGCGCCCGACTCAGGACGGCCCGAACGAGTGCCCGGTTGGTCGGATCGTCCTCCACCAGGAGGAGGACCGCGGGCTCGATTGGTGGCGCGCTCATGGGTCGGGTAGCACGCGCGGCGACAATGGGATCGCGCCGGCCAGCCAGGCGCGCAGGCCGGCAGCGCCGGCCGTCCCCTTCTCGACGATCCCGAGGATCCGCCCGGTGAGCCGGCGCCTGTCGGCCGCCGACAGGCTGTGGGCCGTGAGGATGAGGATCGGCAGGCCGCTGGTCCGAGCGTCCGCCTTGAGGGCGGCGACGACGGCGAAGCCATCGAGCTCGGGCATGACCAGGTCGCAGATCACGAGGTCGAACGGCTGCTGGCGGGCGAGCTCGAGAGCCTTCTCGCCGGAGGCGGCCCGGGTGACCTTGTGACCGGCTGGCTCGAGGGCCGCGGCGACGAGATCGAGGGCGTCGGGCTCGTCATCGACGGCCAGGACCCGGATCGGCCGATTCGCGTCGGATGGCGTCGGCACGTACCGCGCCAGGAGGCTCAGGAGAACCTCCCGATCGACCGGTTTGAGGAGATAGTCGACGGCCCCAAGGGCGAGTCCGACCTCGCGCTCGTCGACGACCGTCACGATGATGACCGGGACCTCGCGCAGTGACTCGTCGGCCTTGAGCTGGCGCAGGACTTCCCAGCCGTCGAGCCCGGGGAGGAGGACATCGAGCAGGATCGCGGCCGGTCGGGCCGCCCGCGCGGCAGCCACGCCGGTCTGGCCGTCGGCTACCAAGCGCACCGTGTAGCCATCGGCTTCGAGGTACTCGCGCAACAGGCGCGCAGCGCTCGGGTCGTCCTCGATGACCAGGACGCCACCGGCGGCCCGGGCCTGGTCCAACGTGGTCTCGAGAGCCCCGGAGCGTGGAGGTAGAGCCGACACCGGCCCGGCAGCGGTCAGGGACACCGGCAAGACGACGGTGAAGCGGCTGCCGACCCCGAGCGTCGACTCGAGTTCGATGTGCCCGCCATGGGCCTCCACCAGGCGCTGGGTCAGGGCGAGGCCCAGACCCGTGCCACCCTGGCGCAGTTCGACATTGCCGACCTGGCGAAACTGTTCATAGATGTGGGCCTGGTCGGCCGGGGCAATCCCGACGCCGGTGTCGGCCACCGAGATCCGGGCCACCCCATCGTCGACGGTGGCGCTGAGGGTGACCGTGCCGCCATCGGGGGTGAACTTGATCGCGTTCGAGAGAAGGTTGTAGAGGATCTGGCGCAGGCGACCCCGGTCGACCGAGATCACGGCCGATCCGAGCTGGGTCTCGAGCCGGACCCCCTTGAGATCGGCGATCGGGCGCAGGCCGGCCACGGATTCGCCGGCCGCCTGAGCCAGGTCAATCGCCTCGGGTACCAGCTCCAGCCGGCCGGCCTCGATCTTGGACAGGTCGAGGACGTCGTTGATCAGGCCGAGCAGATGCTGCCCCGAGCGGTAGATATGCTCGATCCATTCGGTGGGCACCGAGACCTGCTGGTCGCTGGCCGGCGCGCTGCGCATCAGGTCGCTGAAGCCGATGATCGCGTTGAGCGGCGTGCGCAGCTCGTGGCTCATGCTCGCGAGGAAATCGCTCTTGGCGGCGCTCGCCGATTCGAGCTCGCTCACCAGGCCAACGAGCCGTTCGCTGAGGGCTTCCTGATCCTCGAGGAGGGCCCGACGCTCGACGAGCATGGCCGTCTCAGCCCCGAGCACGCTCAGGAGGGCCAGGTCGTCTTCCCCGAACAGCCTGGCGTGGCTCGCGGCCACCACGAGGGCGACGCCCGGAGCGAGGATCACCCCCGAGAGGAACGAGGCGCCCGCCCGGGCCATGAGGTCGGCCCGGATCGGGCCATCGGGAACGGTGCCACCCGCCCCGCCGACCGCCTGCCGGAGCACCTCGAGCGCCCCCTGTGGGTAGGCGCCGGGCCGGGCGGCCAACCGGACCGGGTCGATCCCCGCGACGAGGCGACTCGACCCATCGGGGTTGGCCGTGATCACGAAACTCCAACCGCCGGTGATCGCATTCGCGGTCGCCACGAAGCGCGACCAGATCTCGGCGGTCGGTTCGGCAACGGGGGCGAGCATCAGGTCCTGGGTATATCGACCCGCCTCGGTCGCCTGCCACAGGTGGCGCAGCTGGGTGGGCGGCACGAAGGCGGCAACGTAGGCGAGGGCGGCAACGAGGACGGTCAGCGTGGCACCGACCGTTGTTGCCTCCGACACCACCGGCAGCAGGGCGCCGCCGCTCAGGACCAGGAGGGCCAACGCGAGGGCGGCGGTCCCCAGGCCGGCCACCGCGAGGCGCGTCCGGGAAGCGCCCCGGCGACCGCGCGCCTCGGCGAGGAGGTAGCCCGCTGCCACGCCTTCAAGCCCGCTGAAGTAGCCCACCAGCAGCGTGGCCGGCAGCACGGGCAGGGTCTTGCCGAAGAGCACCGCCGTGGCGATGGCCGCCCCGAGCAGGACGACCGAAGACGGCAGCAGCCAGCGGGGCACGCCGCGCACGTCCGCGACCAGCCGGATGGTGAAGATGGGCATCAGCAGGAAGAGGATGGCCGCGACGATCCCGACCACCGGCGGTGTCGCGCCGAAGACGCGCTTGATGACGTCGAGCAGGAAGACGAAGCCGAGGCCGCTGAAGATGAGGGCCACGTCCCGCATCAGAGGATCTCGCCGGCGCACGGCGGCCACGACGGTGCTGACCAGGATCACGCTGAACAGGACCTCGATCGCGACGTCGAGCACGTCCATATCAGGTGACCGCCGCAGTCGCGAAGACGAGAAGGATCGGTTGTCGCCACCCGAGGACCACGGTGGGCGTTTCGAGGGCCATCGGGGGCTCTCCCATGCGTCCGCGCATCGTGCGCCTGCGCCGGCCCGAGCACGACAGCCCGATAGTACGGGTGGTGGAGTGCAATCCCCGTCGGACGACGAGCTGCGCTGGGGCACAGGTGGCCCCAGGCCCTTAGCCCGGAGCTGGGTCCCGGGGCTGCTCGATGGCCTCGGGATGAGGTGACGAGCTTGGGCAAGACCGGCGCGCGACGTGGCCAGGGCCGTCCGTGGACCCCGCATCGCTTCAATGAAGATCAGATTGTTGACCGCCCAAAGAACGATCTCGCTGAGCTCGAGGCTATCGGCGAGCTCACGACCAGCCCGGACTACGCCGAGCCCC
>JANWLH010000039.1 GCA_025450915.1 Candidatus Limnocylindrales bacterium
CGCCTCCAGAGCGCCAGCCAGAGCGTCACGAGGATCTACCGAACGACCGATGGAGGATCGTCCTGGTTGTACGTCACCCCGATCCCCGGATCCGGCGCGCTGATCGTCGAGATCGTTGACGCGCAGCACTGGATCGCGACGGATGGCCGCAACGCTGTCCGCACCCAGAACGCGGGGGCGAGCTGGACGCAGCTCGCGACGCGTCCGCCGCTCGAAGGTCTCCAGGCGATCTCGTTCGTTGACCTCAAGCACGGCTGGGCGCAATGGACCGACACGCTCGGCATCTTCCACGTCTCGGCAACCACCGACGACGGCGGAACCTGGCACGGCCTGGCCCCCTGACCATGGCCGGCCGTCGCCATCCTGAAGCAGCGGGCTGAACCGTCGCGTTTGCCGACTACACTCGGGCAGTGAACAGGCGCGAACGGTCGGTCCTGCTCCTGGTCCTGGGCGTCGCGGTCTTCCTCACGGGCCTCGAGCTGATGATCACCGCGGTGGCCCTGCCGACGATCGTGACCGGGCTGGCGGACTGGACCCAGCTCCGGACCGCGTCCTGGGTGGTCAACGGGTACCTGCTCGTCTATGTCGGCACGATGCCCCTGGCCGGCCGCCTGGCCGACCTGTGGGGGGCTCGCCGGCTGCTCATGCTCGGCCTCCTCGCCTTCACGGTCGGCTCGGGACTCGCGGGGGCGAGCCAGGACCTCGGTGAGCTGATCGTGGCCCGGCTCCTCCAGGCGTTCGGCGGCGGGATTATCGTGCCGGTCGCCACGGCCGCTGCCGCCCACCTGTACGGCGCCTCGGACCGACCGCGGGCCCTCGGCGTGGTCGGCGGGCTGACCTTCCTGGGGATGGCCGCGGGGCCGTTCGCCGGAGCCGCGATCCTCGGTGCCTTCCACCCGGCGACGGTCCTGGCCGGCCAGGGAATCGTGAGCGGACCGCTCCTCGCGACCTTCGCGCCAGCCTGGCGCTGGGTCTTCTACCTGAACGTCCCGATCGGCATCGTCGCGCTCTTCCTGGCCTGGGCGGCCACGGCCGGCTGGGACACGCCCAGGCGCTCAACGCGCATCGACCTGCCCGGCGGCATCGCCTTCACGATCGGCCTCGGCGGGCTGCTGATTGGCGTGACCCTCATCGGCAGCGGCCTCGAGCTCGCCCCGATCGTATTGATCGTCGTCGGCCTCGTCGGGCTGCTCGTCGCGGTGATCCTCGGCTGGCGGCGGTCCGAGCCGTTCCTGGACGTGCGCCTCTTCCGCGATCGGGTGTTCGCGTCGGCGGCCATCGTCTCGCTCCTCACCGGCTACGCGTTCGCGACGGCGATCATCGGTGGTGCGGTCTTCGTCGACCGCGTCCTGTACGGCGGGCCCGCGGATCAGCAGGCGGCGCTGGGCTCGCTCGCCGCCGCGACCGCCGCCGGAGCGCTGGCGTCCGGCGTTATCGTCCGGGTCCTGTCACTGCGGATCGTGACCGTCGCGGGGCTGCTGCTCAGTGGCCTGGCCCTGGTCATGATGTCGACCTGGACGCAGGCGACGTCGCTGGGCATGGTCGCGGTCGCCACGGCGACGTTCGGCCTCGGGTTCGGACTGACCGTGACCGCCCGCTCGACGGCCGCGGTGGAGCGAGCCGGCGAGGCGGCCTTCGGCGTCGCCTCGGCGACCGTGACGGTCGCCCGGATGATCGGGATGTCGATCGGCCTCGCCGTGCTCACGGCGTACGGGTCGACCACGATCGACCGCCTCCACGACCAGATCTACAACACGCCGGGCGGCTACCTCCAGTACATCCCGGTGGCCCTCCAGGGTCGCGATCTCCACGATCCGCTCGTGGTCGGCGCGCTCGAGACCTGGGCGTCGGGCGAGGCGGCCCGAATCATGGTCGGCCTGTTCCTCGTGGCGGCCGCGCTCGTCCTGGTCTCGATCCTGCCCGGCCTCGCCCTGGGGGCGAGCCTTACTGGCAGAAGACGGGGTGTGGCGTCGGATGCGCCGCAGCAGGGTCTGCCGGACCCGAGCTGAGCGGCTTGGCGATCAGCTGGACCTTCTGGACCGTGCCCACCGGGCCCTCGGAGGTCTGGAGCCAGAGCGTCTCATCGGTCGTCGCGAAGGCCGAGTCGAGGTCGGTGATGTGGCGATGGACGGCCACCCCCTCGTACAGGAACTCCATGTTGTCGCTCGTGTAGACCTGGATGATCATCCCGATCATCGACTTGCCGTTGTTCTTCTGGGACGCGGTCAGGATCGGCAGGAACATCCCCGTCCGGGCGTGGGCGTAGAGGTACGTGGCTCCCGGCTGGCCGGGCTGGTGAAGCTGGGTGATGTACATCGCGACGTTGCACGGTGGGAACGAGTCGGACGAGCCAGGTTGCCTGATCACCGGCAGGTCGATCCCCAGTGCCGGCACGACGACCCGGGTCGCCACGCGATTGACGGCTGCGGCCGACGCCGACGGAGCCAGCGTCTCGAGCGGTTCGAGCGTCTGGAGGCCGCCCGGACCGGCTGATGAAACTGGTCCGCTCGAGCTGACGGGGGCCGCGGCGACGGGCTGGGTGTAGGTCAGCAGGCCGGCCGCCACGAGCACGACACCGACCGCGGTGAGGAGCGCGGAGGTGACTCGACGCACGAGCATGGCGTACAGATCCATCGACGGCCGATCCTAGCGTGGAACGGTCCAGTGCGCTCCGGGTCCGTGGTACTGGTACGCTCCCCGCCATGTCGACTCGTGTCCTCGCCACGATCGCGCTCCTGGTAGGCCTCATGGTCGGCCTCGCCGGGTTTGCCGTGGTCATCGCCCTGGCCCCCACCCAGGACCATGCGGCGGCAACGCCGGTGCTGCCGTCGCCGAGCCCGTCCCCTTCGCCATCGCCATCGCCGTCGCCGAGCCCGACCCCTTCGCCCAGCCCGACGCCTTCGCCGAGCCCGAGCCTGGCGCCGTCCGCGGCGCCCACGGCCGCCCCCACCCCGGTGCCGAAGCCGACGGCGTCGCCAGCGCATTCAGCGCCGCCGAGCATTTCGCCTGCCCCGAGCGCCAGCCAGGGGTGACGTCCGCTCGCGCGCTCGCCGCCCGGGTCGCGGCGCCGGCGGGCCGGATCCTCGTCATCCTCGACTTCGACGGCACCCTCTCGGAGATCGATCCCGACCCGATGGGCGCGACGATCGATTCCGGGGCGCTGCGAGCGCTGCGCCGGCTGGCCCGCGTCGCCGAGGCGATGCCCGAGCGCCTGGCCCTGGCGATCCTCACCGGGCGAGCCGTGCCGGACGTGGTCGCGCGGGTCCGGGTCGGCGGGCTTCGCTACCTCGGGAACCATGGCCTCGAGGCGAGCTGGCTGCCACGGCATGGCAACGTCCGCTCGCTGGTGGCGGGAGCCGCAGGCCGTGCCGCCGGCTCTGGCTCCGCGGGCGCGGCCGCTCAGCTGGGGCGGAGCGTCGCTGTCGCGCTCGGCGATCCGGACTGGCTCTTCGTCGAGCTCAAGGGCGGTTCGGTCGCCTTCCACTACCGCCGCGCGCCCGATCCGGCAGAGGCCGGCCGGGCGATCGGTGCCGTGGTCGACGACCGGCTGGCCGCCGGACACCTGGACCTCGAACGGTCCGACGGGCGGATGATCGTCGAGCTCCGCCCGGCCGGGGCCGGCGGCAAGGGGGCGGCCGTCGAGCGGCTGCTGGCCGAGCTCGCGCCAGCCTCGGTGCTGGCGATGGGCGACGATCGCAGTGATGTCGAGGGCTTCCGGCTGCTGGCCTCGGAGCGCGGTTCGGGCCTGCTCTCTGCGCTGAACGTGGGGGTTCACGATCGGACCGCGACGCCGCCCGAGCTCGTGGAGGCCGCTGACGTGATGCTGGACACCCCTCGCGACGTCGGCCGGCTGCTCAATGCGCTGGCCGGCGCTCTCGAGCGCGCCTGGGGCCCGCCGGCGAGGCTGTACGAGGTGTAGGCGACCCGCTGACGCGGGATGTGCCGCTCGGGACTCGCGAGTGCCTGCATCGAAGAACAGGCCAAATGGCCCTGTTGGGGGGCGATCGCTCCGGTCCAATGTGTAGCAACTTGATACGCATTGGTGTCGAGGCGGGAACGGCGGAAGGAACCAGGCATGACCATCGAGAGCACCACACCTCCAGTTGACCCAGTCGATCGCTGGGCAGGCAAGCAAACGGCACCATTGAGCCGTCGGGCCCTCCTCCGAGGAACCGGGATCCTGGCCGGGAGCGTCGGCGCGGGCGCCCTCCTCGCGGCGTGCGCGCAGGCTGGTGTGACCTCCTGGACCTTTCCTGTCGCCAGCGCCACGAACCCGGACGCTGCGGCAGTGCCCTCCGACCCGACGATGTCGATGGCACCTGCCGCGGGCGCGAGCCCATCGGCGATGGCTGGGATGGCGACCTCCCCAGCCCCGGTTGGCGGAGCCCGCGACCCAAGCCCGGCCGATTTCGCGAGCCCACCCAGGTACCACCCGGCGAGCTCGACGCCGATCGCGTTCGACCTCACGTCCAATGACGGCCCTGGCGAGACGATCCTGATCTCGGCCTCGCCCGCAACGGCCTATCGGTCGATGAACTTCGGCCGTCAGGTGCCGGCTCCGACCCTCCGGATCACCGAGGGGGAAACTGTCCACTTCACGCTGACGAACCAGGGCCAGATGCCCCATTCGATCGACTTCCACGCGGCCCAGACCGCCTGGAGCACGAATTACCAGGAGATCGCCCCCGGGGGGTCATTCAGCTTCGCCTGGACCGCGAACTATCCGGGTGTCTTCATGTACCACTGCGGGGCGGCCCCGGTCCTCATGCACATGGCCGACGGAATGTACGGGGCGATCATCGTGGACCCCAAGGTGGCCCGGCCGGCGGCCCGCGAGTATCTCCTTGTCCAAAGCGAGTTCTATGGCTCGGGCGGTGAGTACGCCAAGATGCTCAACAACCCACCCGATTTCGTTGTCTTCAATGGGCAGGCCAATCGGTACAAGGCCACTCCGCTTATCGCGACCGCCGGGGAACTCGTGAGGATCTACCTGGTGAATGCCGGGCCCAACTCGTCCTCAGCCTTCCATGTCATCGGGGCGTTGTTCTCGCATGTCGAAGCCGATGGCAACCCGGCGAATCGGACGGGGATGCGCCAGACGATCGATATCCCGCCGGGTGACGGCGCCATGGTCGAGCTCACCTTTGCAGAGCCCGGCACCTATCCCTTTGTGACCCACCGCTTCTGCGACGCGTCGAAGGGTGCCCTCGGCATGTTCAAGGTCAGCTGAACAGTGGTCATTCACCGCGCCGGCCACCCCGATGTCCCGCGAGGCGCCAGCGAGCCATGCGTCTTGAACTGACCCGCCGGACGGACTACGCGCTGCGCGCGCTGCTGTTCCTGGCTCGACATGCTGGACGCCAGAGCACTCCCGTGATCGCTGCCGCGATGAACATTCCGATCGGCTTCCTCCCGCAGGTGATGGGCGACCTGAGCCGAGCCGGCCTCGTCCACTCGACGGCCGGCCGCCAAGGCGGCTACGAGCTGGTGGGTGCAGCGGCGGCCATCGACCTGCTCTCGATTGTCGAGGCCGTCGAAGGCGACACCCGGCGCCGGACGTGCATCCTGCGGGGTGGAACCTGCCGGACCGATGGTATGTGCGACGCGCATGAGCCATTCCGTGCGGCCCAGGATGCCTTCCGGGCAACCTTGGCTGGAGCCTCGCTGGCAAACCTCGGGGCGCGATCCGCGGGCCTCGACACGGGTTCGTGAGCGTCAGGGGAACGGACCATCCTCGATCGCCGATCGATCGTTCCTTCGATCGCCTGATCGCCCTTGGCGCAGTGGCCATCGCCACGGGGTTCCTCATTTCAGCCGTGCTCGCCTCGCTCTTGCCGGTCGAGGTACGCCGGGTGGCGTGGCTGCCCCTCCATCTGGCGCTCGCGGGCGGAGCGACGACGGCAATTGCCGGCGTGATGCCGTATTTCACGGCGGCCCTCGCGGCGGCCCCACCCGCGCATCGATGGTTGCGAACCGCGGCGCTTGCCGGCGTATCGATCGGCGCATTGGGCGTGGCGATTGGCGTCGCCGGCGGCCAGCTGGGGCTGGCCGTCGCCGGCGGGGTTGGATTCGTCGGCGGGATCGCTCTCACCGGCGCAGCCGCCTTGCGACCGCTCGGCGCAGGTCTGGGTCCGAGTCGCGGCCTCGTGATGCAGGGCTACGCCGTAGCACTCACCGAGGTGGCGCTCGGGGCCTCGATTGCGACCCTCTACCTGGCCGGCTGGGCACCGGTCGTCGGCGCATGGACTCACCTGCTGCCGGCCCACGCCTGGTTGAACCTCGTTGGGTTCGTCTCGCTCGCGATTGCGACGACGCTGCTCCATTTCTTTCCCACGGTCATCGGGGCACGGATTGCCCACCGACCGAGCACAACGATCACGGTCCTCGGGCTCGGCGCGGGCGCTCCGATCGTCGCGCTCGGCTTTGCGACGGCCTCGGACGCAATCGCCCGGCTAGGTGCGATTGGGGTCGCCGCGGGGGCATCGGCCCTGGCCGCGCACGCGGCTCAAAGCTGGCGGAGCCGGGCCCGCTGGACGACCGATCCGGCCTGGCACCGCTACGCGATCGGCGGCCTGGTCTCGGCGATCGTGTGGTTCGAGATCGGGATCGCAATCGCCTCAGGCCGCACGCTGGTGTTTGGGGCGGATCCTGCCGGTTGGTCCATCGACATCGTCGCCGGTCCACTCGTCGGCGGTTGGATCGGACTCGCGATCGCAGCCTCGGCGACCCACTTGATTCCGGCCATCGGGCCCGGTGATCCGACCGCCCACGGCCGCCAGCGCCGTCTCCTGGGGCGAGCCGCCAATGTGCGCCTTGGGGCCAGCGATCTCGGCGTGGCGTTGCTATCCATCGGGCTCATGTTCGGCAATGGATCCCTTGCCCAGATCGGCATGCTCGGCGTTGCGATCGGGCTGGGTGCGACCGCGGTCCTCATCGCGGCTGCGATCCGTATCGGGATCAGCCGATCGAGCTCGGTTGGAATGAACAGCCACTCGTGACGTCGGCGCTGGGGCCGCCGCGAGACCTCGCGCCGGGGTCGTCGCCAGCCACTCCCGCCGAGGCGCCCGGAGCCCCTAGAGCGTGAGTGCCCTCGCGGCGTTGCCGACCAGCGTCAGGAGCAACCCGGGGGCCAGCCCCAGGACGACCGTCAGGACCGCTGACACGAGCAGGCCCGTGCGCATCAGGCGGCCGATCACGATCGGGGCCGGCTCGCCCTTCGGCTCGCGCATGAACATGTAGACCACGACCCGCAGGTAGTAGAACGCGGCCGCCGCGGCGTTCAGGACGGCGATCACCGCGAGGATCCCGGCCGGGCCGCCGGCCTGGACCGCGGCCAGGATGATGTACGCCTTGGCGAAGAAGCCGACCGTCGGCGGGATGCCGGTCAGGGACAGCAGGAACAGGGTCATCAGGGCGGCCAGCAGCGGCGCGCGCCGGCCCAGGCCGGCGAACGACTCGAGCTGGCTCGAGATGCCCGTCCGGCGCTGGATCGCGGCCACGACCGCGAAAGCACCGAGGTTCATCGCGGCGTAGGCCGCACCATAGAAGAGCAGGCCCTCCAGCCCCGCGATCTGCGAGTTGGGACTCGACCAGGCGGCCAGGCCGATCAGCATGTAGCCGGTGTGGGCGATCGACGAATAGGCCAGCATCCGCTTGACGCTGTCCTGGGTCAGCGCAACGAGGTTGCCCAGGGTCATCGTGGCCGCCGCCAGGAGCACGATCACGATGTTCCAGTCGGCGCTGAGCGGCCCGAGGGCGCCCACGAACAGGCGCAGGATCAGGGCGAAGGCGCCCACCTTGGGCACGACCGACAGGTAGCCGGTGACCGGCGTCGGCGAGCCCTGGTAGGCATCCGGTGTCCAGTAATGGAAAGGCACCGCGGCGATCTTGAACGCCACCCCGGTCGTCAGGAAGGCGAGGCCCATCGCGAGGCCCGGCGAGAGCGGCGTCGAGCCGGCGGCGATCGCCTTGAGGGCGGTCGCCACGCCGTCGATCCGGGTTGTCCCGGTCAGCCCCCAGACGAATGCCAGCCCGAACAGGAAGATCGCCGAGCTGAACGAGCCGAGCAGGAAGTACTTGATCGCGCCCTCGGTCGAGAGCGCATCGCGCTTGGCGAAGCCGGCCAGCAGGTAGCCCGGCAGGACCATCAGCTCGAGCCCGAGGAACAGGACGAGCAGGTCGGCCGAGGCCGAGATCAGCATCACCCCGCTCAGGGCGAAGAGCAGCACCGCCGCGAACTCGGGCAGGGGCAGATCCCGGGCGGCCAGGTAGTCCGGGGCGAACAGCAGGGTCAGGGCGATGACCGCCACGAACAGCACGTCGAGGTAGGTCGTCAGGTCGTCGACCCGGTATGCCCCGTCGAAGGCCGTCCCGGGGGTGCGGCCGACAGCGATCGCCAGTCCGGCCACCACGGCCAGGCCAAGGAACGCCACGACCAGGGCCGGCGCCCGCCGGCCGGGCAGCACGATGTCGGTCACGATCAGCACGGCGGCCACGATGATCGCGGCGGCCAGCGGGGCGATGGTCGAGATGTCAGCCCAGGTCATGCCAGCGGTCGTCCCACTACTGCCAGAAGAAGAGGTGGATCGCCGAGACGGCCTGGACCTCGCTCAGGACCGTGGTCACGGATCCCTGGACAAGGTGCAGGATCAGGCCGGGGAACAGGCCGAAGGCCACGATCAGGGCGGCCAGCGGCAGGATCGTCAACATCTCGATCGGGCTGATGTCGGTCAGGTGGTCGCCCAGGCCGCGCAGGAAGTCGGACAGCTGGCCGGTGAAGATCTGCTGGAACATGTACAGGAGGTAGGCCGCCGCCCAGATCATGCACGAGGCGGTGACTGCGCCGACCCATGGGTTGAACGCGAACGAGCCGAGCAGGACCAGGAATTCGCCCACGAATCCCGACAGGCCGGGCAGGCCGGCACTGGCAAAGACGAAGAAGCCGAACGCGGCCGTGTACACCGGCGTCCGGCCGGCCAGGCCACCGAACTTGGCGATCGTCCGATCGTGGGTCCGCTCGTACATCACCCCGACGAGCAGGAAGAGGCCGCCGGTGATCAGGCCGTGGTTGATCATCTGGACGATCGCGCCCTGCAGGCCCTGTTCCTGGAAGATGAAGATGCCCAGGGTCACGAAGCCCATGTGGGTGACCGACGAGTAGGCGATCAGCCGTTTCCAGTCGGGTTGGACGAGGGCCACGATCGCGCCGTACACGATCCCGATCAGGCTGAGCACGATGATGATCGGGGCGAACGTGTGAGCGGCGCCCGGGAACAAGGGCACGGCGAACCGGATCATGCCGTACGCGCCCAGCTTCAGGAGGATTGCGGCAAGCATCACCGAGCCGGCGGTGGGCGCCTCGGTATGGGCGTCGGGCAGCCAGGTATGGACCGGGAACATCGGGACCTTGATCGCGAAGGCCAGGAAGAAGGCCAGGAACGCGAACAGTTGGAGGTTGCCCACGAAGCCCGAGGTGACCGCGAAGTTGCGCAGGGTGATGAAGTCGAACGCGCCCACCCAGCTGCCGGTGGCGTTCTGGAAGGTGAACGCGGTCGCCAGGATGGCGACCAGCATGAGCAGCGAGCCGACCAGGGTGTACAGCACGAACTTGAGCGTCGCGTAGATCCGGTTCGCGCCACCCCAGATCCCGATGATCAGGTACATCGGGACGAGCTCCACTTCCCAGAAGATGTAGAACAGGAACAGGTCGAGCGAGATGAACACGCCGACCAGGCCGACCTCGAGGATCAGGAACGAGATCATGTATTCCTTGAGCGAGGTCTTGATCGGCCGGAACGAGGCCAGGATGCTGATCCAGCTGAGGGTCGTGGTGAGGACGACCAGGATCGTCGACAGGCCGTCGACGCCGACCTTGTACTGGATCCCGAAGGCCGGGATCCAGTCGTGGACCTCCTGGTACTGGAAGGCTGGGTTGGTCGGGTTGAACCCGATCAGGAGGAGCAGGGACAGGCCGAACGAGATCAGGGCCGAGGCGAGTGCGACGGCCCGGATCAAACCCGGCTGGTCCCGGGGCAGGAACGCGATCACGATCGCCCCGATCAGGGGCACGAACGTGATCAGGCTGAGCAGCGGCAGGTCGGCCACGTTCATCGGCCGGCACCGATCGCCAGGTAGGCGGCCGCCATCACGATCAGCCCGATCGCGATGCCCAGGGCGTAGTTCTGGACCCGCCCGGTCTGCACCCGGCGCAGGCCGCCGCCGGCCGAGCTGACCAGGCGGCCGCTGCCGTTCACCGCGCCGTCGATGATGACCCGGTCGAACCACCACATGCCATAGGCGACCCGGCCGCCGATCCGGATGAACAGCAGGTCGTTGAGGTCATCGAACCACCACTTGTTGAGCGAAGCCCGGTACAGGAAGCGACTCACCGGGCTGGCCTCAACCAGTGCCTGGACCTGGTCGAGGCGAGCCTTCAGGTGGAGCGGCCCGAGGTCCACCCCGAACAGCCGCCAGGCCACGACAATTCCCAGTGCTGCGATCGTGGCGCTGGCCAGGATCAGGACGCCGTCGAGGCCGAACAGGGCGAACGGCTGCTCGGCCCGCCCGGCCAGGCTGACGGCGGGTTCGAAGACCGGTCGAAGCCAGCCCTGCAGGACGCTGTTGCCGAAGGGCAGGCCCAGGACCAGCCCGGCCAGGACCGTGGGGATCGCCAGGATCATCAGCGGGATCGTCATCCAGCGGCCAGATTCGTGGATCTCCGGCTCGACCGCCGGGTCCACCCGGCTCTTGCCCCAGAACGTCAGTCCGATCAACCGGAACATGTAGAACGCGGTCATCGCGGCGACCAGGAAGCCGATCGCCCAGACCCACAGGAAGCCGTTCTTGAACGCCTCGCCCAGGATCTCGTCCTTGCTGAAGAAACCGGCCAGGGGCGGGATCCCGGCGATCGCGATCGAGGCGATGAGCATGGTCCAGTAGGTGATCGGGATCTTGCGGGCCAGGCCGCCCATCTTGCGCATGTCCTGCTCGTCGTGGACGGCGTGGATGACGGAGCCCGAGTCGAGGAACAGGAGGCCCTTGAAGAAGCCATGGGCCATCAGGTGGAAGATCGCCGCGGTCCAGGCGCCCACCCCCAGGGCCGCGAACATGTAGCCAATCTGGGACAGCGTCGAGTAGGCCAGGACTCGCTTGATATCGGTCTGGGTGAACGCGATCGAGGCGGCCATGATCGCGGTGAACGTGCCGATCGCGGCGACCACGACCATGACCTGGGGCGCCTGGGCAAAGATCGGGCTGTTGCGGGCGATCAGGTAGACCCCGGCATTGACCATGGTCGCGGCGTGGATCAGGGCCGACACCGGGGTCGGGCCCTCCATCGCATCGGGCAGCCAGACATGGAGCGGGAACTGGGCACTCTTGCCCACCGCCCCGCACAGGACGAGCAGCGCGATCCAGCTGATCGTGGTCGAGTCGAGCTTGCCGATGCCGGCCAGGACGTCCTGGACGTTCAGGGTGTGCAGGTTCACCCAGATCAGGGCGATGCCCAGGATGAACCCGACGTCGCCGACCCGATTCACGATGAACGCCTTCTTGGCCGCCAGCGAGGCGCTCCGGCGGGGGAACCAGAAGCCGATCAACAGGTAGCTGCTCAGGCCGACCAGCTCCCAGGCCACGAAGATCACCAGGAAGTTGTCGGCCAGGACGAGCACGAGCATCGAGAACATGAACAGGTTCAGGTAGGCGAAGAACCGCCAGGTGCCACCGTCGTGGCTCATGTAGCCGACCGAGTAGACATGGACCAGCAGGCCGACCGTGGTGACCACGATCAGCAGGCACGCGGTCAGCGCGTCGACGAAGAACCCGACCGTCACGCTGAACTGGCCGGCCGGGATCCATTCCCAGAACGAGATCCCGTGGCCGTGCTGGCCGAACGGGGCGGCGCCGCTCAGTGCTCCGGCGGCCACGATCATCGCCGCCAGCCAGGCCAATCCGACCATGACCAGGGGCACGATCGCCGCGGCCAGCCGACCGTAGTCGGCCTGCAGCCGGCGGCCGAACAGCGTGGCGAACACGAAGCCGGCCAGCGGCAGGACGGCGATCAGGGGGATCAGCGTGTCGTAGGGCATGGCCGGTCTAGTCGCGCATCGTGTCGTACTCGTCGACCAGCGGGGTCTTCTTGTTGCGGAAGATCGCGATGACGATCGACAGGCCGACCGTGGCCTCGGCCGCGGCGACGGCCAGGACGATCAGGGCGATCACCGAGCCCTGCACCTTGAGCGACGGGATGAACGCCCCGAACGCGATGATCGTGAGGTTGACCGCGTTGAGCATCAGCTCGATCGACATGAGCATGCTGATCGCGTTGCGCCGGGCGAGGTAGCCGAACGTGCCGATCGAGAAGAGGATCCCGGCGAGCACCAGGTAGGCGTCGAGCGAGTGGCTCATATCGAGCTGTCCGGCTCGCGCTTGGCCA
The DNA here is from genome assembly GCA_025450915.1 of Candidatus Limnocylindrales bacterium. GTDB lineage: Bacteria > Chloroflexota > Limnocylindria > Limnocylindrales > CSP1-4 > Palsa-1033. The sequence goes on from JANWLH010000039.1 coordinate 12,434, forward strand.
GGAAGATCCCGCCGATGACCGCCGCGAGCAGGAGCACGCTGACGATCTCGAACGGCAGCACGTACTGGTCGAAGAGGACCTGGGCGAGGATCGCCGTGCCGACCCGGATCGGGGCATCGACCGCGTTCCAGTTCGTCGCGCCGACCGTCAGGGCAATGAGCAGGCCCAGGACGGCCGCGGCGACCGCCGCCGGCACGGCCTGGGTCTGGAAGACGAGCCGGGCGGGGCCGGCCTTCGTCTGGGTGAGCATGATCGCGAACAGGATCAGGACGCTGATCGCCCCGATGTAGACCAGCACCTGGGCAGCGGCCACGAGCGGCGCGCCGATCAGCACGTACAGCCCGGCCAGGGCGGCGAAGCTGACCATCATCGCCAGCCCGCAGCGGATGATGTCGCGGAGGGTGACGACGAGGATGGCCGTGCCGATCATGACCGTGCTCAGGATGATGAACAGGAGGTCATCCCAGCCGAGGTTGATGAACGGCACAGCGTCCGGTATCGCCACGCGACTCCTCTCTCCTTTGACCTTGCCGGGCGACCGGATCGGGACCTCCCGATCGGCCGTCCAGGATCAGCTACTTCGTGTGAGCGTGACCCGGCCCCGCACCGGCCCCACCACCGGCGTGACCGTTGCCTGAGCCGTTGCCATGGCCATTGCCGGCCGCGCCGCCGGGACCGGCGGCCAGCTCGGCGACGACCGCCGCAGGCAGGACCGGCAGCAGCCGGCCGGGATCGACGATCCGGCCATCTGCCCGGGCGCGGTCGAGCCAGTCGCGCTCGCGCCGGATGTAGGTCACCTCGGTGTCCCGATCGACCATCGCCAGGGCCATCAGGTCGATCGTCGGCTCCTGGCGGCTGGCATGGGCGAGCTCGAAGTCCGCCCCGTCGCGCAGAGCATCGTACGGGCAGGCATCGACGCAGATCCCGCACAGGATGCAGCGGCTCTCGTCGACTTCGTACTTCTGGAGGATCCGTGGCTTGGGCATGAGCGCGCCCGTCGGGCAGGTCTCGGCGCACCGCCCGCAGGAGACGCAGGGCGTGTCGTTCAGGCTCATGTCGAGCGGCGTCGTGACCAGGGTGTCGAAGCCGATCCGCATGAAGTCGTAGCAGGCGGCGCCGACGACCTCCGCGCAGACCTGGGCGCAGCGCCCGCAGTCGATGCAGCGCGACGGCTCGCGCAGGATGAATGCGTGGCTGTCGTCGCGAATGTAGTCGTGGTTGATCCCGGTAAACCGGTTCTCTGACACGCTCCGATAGCCCGCGCCCTGGTGGAAGCCGGGCTCGAGGGTCGGCAGGGTGGTGCCGTACTCGATGCCCAGGCGGCGCAGGTCACAGAAGCCGATCGCCTCGCAGGTGCACTGGAGGCAGCGGGTGCTCTCGGCGACCGCCTCGGCCGGGCTGTACGGGATCTCGTACTCGACATAGCTCTTGTTGCGCAGCTCCGGGTCCATGGCCTTGAGCCGGTAGCGGGGCTCCTTGACCTCGCTCGTGAACGGCACGATCGAGAGGAACTCGGGCTGCGGCTCGGCCAGCGTCTGGCGGGTCTTGAGCGCACCCAGATCGAGGCCCTTGACGAACGCGTCGACGGCATAGGCGCTGCGCCGGCCCTCCGCGACCGCGGCGACCACGGTTGACGCCCCGATCCGGACGTCGCCCGAAGCGAACACGCCCGGCCGGCCGGTACCGAAGGTGACCGCATCGGCCTTCAGCCGGTGCTGTTTCGTCGTCTCGAGTCCAGCCGAACCGGGTCCGATCCAGGCCAGGTCCGGCCCCTGGCCGATCGCCAGCAGGACCCGGTCGCATTCGATCGTGAACTCGGTGCCCGGCGCTGGTTCGGGTCGGCGCCGGCCCGAAGCGTCTGGCTCGCCCATCTTGTTGCGGATGAACTCGACCCCATTGACCCGGCCCTTGGCGTCGACCAGGACCCGGATCGGCGCGGCCTGGAAGATCGCCGTGGCGCCTTCCTCGATCGCCTCGTGGACCTCGTCGGACGCGGGCATGTCCTTCATGTCGCGGCGATAGACGAGGGTCACCTCGGCCGCCCCCTGGCGAATCGACGTGCGGGTGCAGTCCATCGTGGTGAAGCCGCCGCCGATGACCACGACCCGCTTGCCGGCATGGCCCGGGAACGGCAGTCCCAGGGTCGCCGTCTTGAGGTAGTCGAGTCCCTCGAAGACGCCGTCGGCGTCCTCGTTCGGGACCCCCAGCTTGTTCGTCGCGTAGCAGCCGATCGTGACCAGGACCGCGTCGTAGCCCTGGCCCTGCAGGTCATCCAGGCTGAAGTCGCGGCCGAGGCCCTGGTTGCACTCGATCCGGCCGCCCAGGCGCGAGATGCTTTCGTACTCGGCCTCGAGGATCTCGACCTTGGGTAGCCGGTACTGGGGGATGCCGTAGCGGAGCATCCCGCCGGGGGCCGCGTCACGCTCGAAGACCGTCACCTCGTGGCCGGCGATCAGCAGGTAATACGCGGCGGCCATGCCGGCCGGGCCCGAGCCGATCACGGCGACCCGCCGGCCGGTCTTCGGCTGGACCTCGTACGGGACCGGTGGATCAACGCCCTCGTTGAGCATCGCCCTGATCACCTGGTCGCCCGCGTACCGGTGGCTGTCCCGGATCGCGATCGCCTCGTCGACCTCGTCCCGCCGGCAGTGCTCTTCGCATGGGGCCGGACAGACCCGGCCGAGGATGGACGGGAACGGGATCGTGCGCTTGAAGATCCGGCTCGACTCGCGCCAGTTGCCCTCGGCGTTCTGCTTGAGGAAGCCCGGGATGTCGATGTGACTGGGGCACTTGTTCTGGCAGGGCGGCAGGCAGTAGGCGTTGTGATCGCTGAAGATGAACTCGAGGTTCGTCTTGCGCAGGCGGCGCACCGCTTCGGTCTGGGTGGCGACCTTCATGCCTTCTTCGGCCGCCCGCGAGCAGGAGATCGGCGGATGCTCCTCGCCCTCGACCTCCACGACGCACATCCGGCAGGCACCGAAGCCGGGCAGCTTGGGTTCGTAGCACAGGGTCGGGATCTCGATCCCGTTGTCGCGGCAGACCTCGAGGATCGTCTGGCCGGCGCGACCCTCGACGACCCGCCCGTCGACCTCGACCCGGATCACCGGATCCGACTGCGGGCGCTGGGGCGCCTGGGTCGTGAGCAGGCGCTCGGACAGGGAGATCTCGGGCGGCGGGGCAGGGCGTGCGATCAGCTCGGTCATCGGGCGGCTTGCTCCGCGGCGGGCTGGAGCTTCGCGTCCAGCTCGGGTCGGAAGTATCGCATCACGCTGGTCATCGGAAGTGTCGCCAGGCGCTCGTGGTCACACAGGCCGCTGGCGACGATGTCCGCGGACAGGTCGCCGATCAGGTCCGCATCCGTCGGTCGCGGGGTCCCGGCATTGATCCGGACCGCGATCTCCTCGAGGCGCCGAGTCCCGATCCGGCAGGGGATCGTCTTGCCGCACGCCTCGGTGGAGCAGAACCTGGTGAGGAGCTCGGCGAGCTCGAGGACGTCGGCGTTGGCGGCCGTGGCGACGATCGAGCCCGAGCCGATGTGCGCCCCGGCCGTCCGCAGGTCGTCGAAGGTATACGGGGTGTCGAGCAGGTCGGCCGGCAGGATTCCGCCCGATGGTCCGCCGACGAGGAGGGCCTTGGGCGGCGGGCCGGTCCGGGTCGTTGCCCCGACGAGGCCCAGGATCGTCCTGATGGTCGTGCCCAGCGGCACTTCGGCAACGCCCGCGCCGCCCGTCCCGCGGACGTGGACGAGGATCGTGCCCGGGGCATCAGGCGTGCCGATCGTCCGGAACTTGGCCGCACCTTCATGCATGATCCAGGCCGCCAGGGCCAGGGTCTGCACGTTCTGGACGACCGTTGGGCGGCCGAAGAGCCCGCGCTCGGCGGGATGCGGTGGCCGCTGCTCGGGCTGGCCGCGCCTGCCCTCGAGCGCCTTGAGCAGGACGGTCTCCTCGCCGAGCATGTAGGCACCCTGGACCGGGCGGACCTCGACGTTGAGCTCATGGCCGGTGTCGAGGACGTCGCCACCGATGAAGCCGGCGTCCTCGGCGGCCCCGAGGGCGGCCTCGAGCCGCCGGATTGCCTCGGTCTCGGTCGCCCGGACGGCGATGATCGCGGTGTCGGCACCGATCGCCCAGGCGGCGATCGCGACGCCCTCGATCACGGCGTATGGGTCGCGCTCGATCAGGGTCGCATCGGTGCGCGTGGCGGGGTCCGCGCCGTAGCCGTTGGCCACGACGTAGCGCCGATCGGCAGGGGTGGTTGCGGCCAGGTGCCACTTGTCGGCCGTCAGGAAGCCCGCGCCGCCCCGACCGCGCAGGCCGGCCGCCCGGATCTCCGCGATGACGCCGGGAGGGGCGAGCCGTACCGCGATCCTGAGGCCCTCGAAGGCGCCGGCCTTGACGGCCGCGTCGAGATCGGTCGGATCCTTGGCGCCGGCCCGTCCCAGGATGGGCTGGGGCCAGCTCGCGGGTGTCTTGAGGAGGTCGGTCATCGGATCAGTGCACGCGTCCAGAGGGCTTCGTCGTGCCCGAGATCGCCTGGCCGAGGCCGCTCAGGTAGTCACCTTCGATGACCTCCCGGTCGGTGGCCGCCCCCTTGGATGGAGCCGGGGGTGCGAACCGGAGGTGGTCGTAGTACGTCGCCGTTCCGTAGACCATCGCGTACCAGGCCCCGGTCCCGAAGCTGATCCGCTTGAGCGCCGCGACCGGCAGGTAGCCGTAGGCGGCCTGGGTCGCGGCAAGGATCTCGAGCATCCGCTTCGGATCGTGGTCGGCGTCGTGCAGGATCGCGTCGACCGGCCCGAGGTCGATCGGGCTCCAGTGCTCGTAGGCCACGTCGGGCACGGTCCGTCCGGCGCGGCGCAGGGCAGACTCCTCGCGCCGCTCGCCGTACGTCTCGGAGGCACCCCAGTGCACGGCGTAGCGACCCTTCGTGTCGACGCCGCCCATGTCGATGCACTCGATCGGGCAGGCCTGGGCGCACTGGAAACAGGTCTCGCACTTGAGCGTGCCGTGCTCGTCGTAGAGGAGTTGCAGCCGGCCTCGGAACTTGGGCGAGACATCGGCCGGGACCTCCGGGTACAGGATCGTGGCCTTGGGCTGGAAGAACCGGAGCAGGGTCAGGCCCATCCCGCGCACGATGCCCAGGCCCGGGATCAGGCTCATGCCGCGGACCTCACCGGTTCACGACCAGGATGGCGCCGGCGGTCACGAACAGGTTGAGCAGGGACGCCGGCAGCAGCCACTTCCAGGCAAAGCCCATGAGCTGGTCGATCCGGACCCGCGGCAGGGTGCCCCGCATCCACACGAACGTGAAGACGAAGACGTAGGTCTTGCCCATGAACCACAGCAGGCCCACGACCCAGTCGAAGCTCACGAAGGCCAGCCCGAGGACCGCGGCGACCGCGAGCAGGTTGAACAGCACGAAGCCGATGATCAGGGCCTGCCAGAACTTGACCTGGCTGTTGAGCAGGTAGAACGGCAGTCCGAGGACGACGATCGCCAGCGGCGGGCCGAGGGCCAGCAGGAAGAGCAGGCCGATCCCCAGACCGCCCGGATCGAGGCCGACGGTCACCGGCCAGGGCCAGTTGAACGGGGCGTTCCAGCCGCCCATGAACAGGGCGACGGTCAGGCCCGAGGCGATGAACACATTGACGTACTCGGCGAAGAAGAAGAAGCCGAAGCGCATCCCCGAGTACTCGGTGGCGAAGCCGGCCACGATCTCCGAGTCGGCCTCGGTCAGGTCGAACGGCGTCCGGTTCGCTTCGGCGGTCACCGCGATGAAGAAGATCACGAACGCCAGCGGCTGGCGAAAGACGTACCAGTCCAGGACGGTGCCGGCCTGCCCGAGGACGATCTTGTTGATGCTCAAGGTGCCCGCGAGGAGCACCACCCCGACGACCGACAGGGTCAGCGGGATCTCGTAGCTGACGATCTGGGCCGCCGAGCGCAGGCCGCCCAGGAGCGAGTACTTGTTGAAGCTGGCCCAGCCGGCCATCAGCAGGCCGACGACGGTCAGGCCGCCCATCGCGAAGAAGTACAGCAGCCCGATGTTGAAGTCCTGGCCGAAGATTCCCGGGGCGAACGGCAGGACGAGCAGCGACATGACGCTCGACATGTAGACGACGACCGGCGCGAGGGTGAAGACCGGCACGTCGGCGCTCGTCGGGGTGAAGTCCTCCTTCATCAGGACCTTGAGCCCGTGGACCACCGAGAGCGCCGAGCCGAACGGGCCCACCCGGTCCGGGCCGTAGCGCAGGTTCATCAGCGCGATCACCTTCATCTCCATGTAGATGATCAGGAAGGCGCTGGGCACGGTCATCAGGAGGACGATCGTGGCGGCCACCACGAACCGGACGAGCGGCAGGTTGTCGACCAGGAACTGGACGACTGCCCCGCCGACCAGGGCGATCAGCACGGCCAGGCCGGCCGTCAGGACCGCTCCGAGGGGGATGACGACTGCCAGGATCTTGCCCGGGATCGTCAGCCGCTCCCAGGTCCTTCCAACCACGGTCATCTACTTGTCCACCCCGCCCATGACCGGATCGAGCGAGGCCATGATCGCCATCGTGTCGGCGATCAGGTTGCCGGGCGTCAGCAGGCCGACGGCCTGGAGGTGGACGAAGCTCGGGTCGTGGATCCGCATCCGATACGGCTGGTCCGTCCCGTCGCTGATCGCGTAGGTCGAGTACTGGCCGCGCGGGCCTTCGACCGCCGCGTAGGCCCGGCCCGGCCGGGGGCGGATGAGGCGGGGCATCTTGGCCATGACCGGCCCGTCGGGCATCTCGTGGAGGCACTGGTCGATGATCCGCAGGCTCTGCTTGATCTCGTCCATCCGGAGCAGGTAGCGGGCCAGGCAGTCACCCTCGGTCCGCGACGGAATGTCGAAGTCCAGCTCGGGATAGATGCTGTACGGGTGGGCCCGGCGGACGTCGAAGGGAACGCCGGTCGCCCGCAGGTTCGGGCCGGTCATGCACATGTTCAGCGCGGTGGCCGTGTCGATGACCCCCAGGCCCCGGGCGCGCCGGACGAAGATCTCGTTCTCGTTGAGCAGGGCGTTGTTCGAGTCGATCTGGTGGGTTGCCTTGCTCATCCAGGTGCCCAGCCGGCTCATGAACTCATGGTTCAGGTCGCCGTTCACCCCGCCGATCCGGAAGTAGTTGAAGAGCATCCGCTGGCCGGTCAGGGCCGCCAGCATCTCGACGATCTCGTCGCGCTCGATGAAGCTCCACAGGATCGGCGTCAGGCCGCCCAGGTCGAGCGCGAACCAGCCCATGAAGAGGGCGTGGCTGGCAATCCGGTTGAGCTCACCCGAGAGGACCCGGATGTACTCCGCCCGACGGGGCACCTGCACGTCGAGGAGCTTCTCGAAGGCGATCACCGGCGACCACTCGCAGAAGAGCGAGCTGATGTACTCGAGAGGATCGGTGTAGCAGATCGCCTGGTGGTAGTCGGCGTTCTCGCACAGCTTCTCGACGCCCCGGTGGAGATAGCCCAGGACCGGATCGAGATCGACGACGTTCTCGCCGTCGATCTTGAGGACGATCCGGAGAACGCCGTGGGTCGACGGGTGCTGAGGGCCCATGTTCACGAACATCTCGCCGTCGCGGAGCGTGTAGAACTCGGCCTCGCGCTCCGTCCGGGGCGGGTACGGCGGGATCGGCTCGAACGTGCCGAGAGCCTCGTCGAGGGTGACCCGCGGATCGTCCGACGAGGCGTGGGCGGGGATGTCGAAGGGCGTTCGGGTGGTCATGGTCGGGCTCGTGCTCGCTAGCTCGACGAGGCCTGGCGGACGTGGGCGGCCGTCTCGGCGTTCGTCGGCCCGTGCGTCTGCTCCATCGGTCGAACGCCGCCACCGGGCGAGCGCGAGGCGTCATCGGGCAGGAAGAAGTCCTTGCGCAGCGGGAAGCTCGTGTAGTCCGGCGGCATGTAGATCCGGCGCAGGTCGCGATTGCCCTCGAAGGTGATCCCGAACATGTCGTACGCCTCGCGCTCCATCCACTCGGCGCCCTTCCACAGGAACGTGACCGAGGGGACCCGCGGGTCGTCGCGGGAAAGGCCGTCGGCGATCACCCGCAGCCAGTCGGCCGACGAATCGCTCCACAGGTGATAGACAGTCTGCATCGTCGTGCCGGTGTCGACGCCGGCCAGGTCCGAGAGGAGCCGGAAGCGGAGATCGGGCTCATCGTGGAGGGCGAGCATCACCTCGGGCAGGTCACCGGGCGCGATCCGGATCTCCGTCTCGTCATGGCGCTGGCGCACCGGGCCGGTGAGCTCCTCGCCGAACCGGGCCTCGAGGCGGCGCCGCAGGGCTCGATCCACCTACAGGTCCTCGGGCACGGTGGGGCCGATCGGCCGGTCGGGCCAGTGGCCGCGGCGGTCCTTGATCAGCTGCTGGAGCTTCATCATCCCGTAGATCAGGCCCTCGGGGCGGGGCGGGCAGCCGGGCACGTAGACATCGACCGGCATGATCCGGTCGATCCCCTGGATCGTGCTGTAGCTGCGCTTGTAGCGGCCACCCGAGCAGGTGCAGTCACCCATCGCCACGCACCATTTCGGCTCGGGCATCTGCTCCCAGAGACGGACGAGCGGGCCGGCCATCTTCGTCGTGCAGGTCCCGGCCACGATCAGGACGTCGGCCTGGCGCGGCGATGCCCGGAACGGGAACATTCCCCAGCGGTCCATGTCGTTCTTGCTGGTCGCCGCGGACATCATCTCGATGGCGCAGCAGGCCAGCCCCGAGAGCAGCGGCCAGAGGCTGTTGGCCCGGATCAGGTCGAGGACGATATCGGCCTTGGTCGGGATGATCTCGAGCGGCCCGGCCCAGCGAGCGTTGTCGCGCCGGCCGAGACCCGATTCCTCGAACTCGCGCAGGTGGGTGATGTCCGATTCCTGGCCGCCGTTGTAGGCGACCGGGTTGCTCGACTGCCAGAGCGTGTTCGGGACGATCACGGGCTCGACGAGATCGCGGCCCTCGGTGATGACCGCGGGCAGGTTGCCCACTGGTCCGTCGGGCTTCAGCGCCACGTGAGAACCCCCTTGCGCCAGGCGTAGGCGAGGCCCAGCAGCAGGATGCCCACGAACAGCAGCATGCTCACGAAGCCCCCCAGCAGGACGCTCCGGAAGACGATCGCCCAGAGGTAGATGAAGATCACTTCGATGTCGAACGCCACGAACAGCAGGGCGTAGATGTAGAACGACAGGCCGAATCGGCCGTGGGTGTCGCCGAACGTGTCGATCCCCGACTCATACGGCAGGCCCTTGTGGACGTCGCCACGGTTGCGGTGGGAGATCAGCCACGCCGCACCGATCGTGAGGAACACGAACGAGACACCGGCGACGCCGAACCCGACGATGTACCAGATCCCGGTCAAGTGTTCCTCGCTGTGGCAGGTCGGGGGCTCCGCAGGCAGGCGGAGAGGGCGCGGTACCGCACGGGCATTCTACCGCGGAGCGCACGGGCAGGGTGCTCAAGGCTCCGGGCGTGCGCCGGCGCCGGTGGTCCGATGGGGGGAGAGGATCGAGGGATCAGCCGCGTCGAGCGCGCGTGCAGTTCGCGGCCGATCCCTCGTCGATGGCGCCGTGCCCAGCGCCGATGCAGAGAGTGCCTGCGGGCCGATTCCCCGGGCAATAGGGTGAATGCCCTAATCGCCCCCGTCCTCTCGCCCGCGGGCCACGGGCTACCGTGCGGGTTGGCTCCGGCCCAGGCCCATGAGCGGCGGTTGCGGATCGAGGCCGCGCCCGAGGAGGACCGCCCGGAACCCGCCCAGCGCGGCCGGATCCAGGAGCCGGGCAATCGCCGAGCGCAGGCCGAGCCACTCCTCCATCGACGTCTTCGGATTCGAGCGAACCCGGTCGACCAGCTCCTCGAGTCCGCAGCCCACCAGGAGCTCGGCCTGGCTCACCTCGCCGAGCACGGTGAGCTCGTGGGTCCGAGCGGCGGCCTCGAGCGCGGTCAGGTCGACGTGGGCCGTCAGGTCCTGGCGGCCGACCGCGATGAACGGGTCGGCGTGGGCGCGCTGGCCGGAGTACGCCCGCAACGTTCCGCCGCGCCGGGCCGGATCGTAGAGCGCCGGCGCCTGATGGCCGTAGTCGATGACCAGGACGAGGCCCTGCTCGAGGTCCGCCGCGACCCCGGCCAGCCAGGGTTCGACCTCGAGGCAGACCTCGCCGACCTGGCCGTCGAGCAGCGTGACGCCGTCCTCGTCGAGCCGGGCGGCCAGCGCATCGGTCGACGGTTCGCCGGGCTGCTCGACCAGCCTGCCGGCAGCGTCATCCCAGGCCACGAACAGCTCCCGAAGCCGGCAGCCGTCCTGCTCGACACGATGGACGGGCAGGGCATCGAGGAACTCGTTGGCCAGGACGACGCCCGTGAACCGGCTCGGGCCGCCCGCCCGCCTGGTCCTGGCGGCCGGCCCGAGGCGTTCGACGGCCTCGGTGCGGCGCACCTCGTTGATCTCGACTGGCTCGTAGCGCAGCACGTCCCCGAGGCCCGAGTCGTCGGCGCGCAGGCCATCGAGGATCGCTGCGGCGAGCGTCCCGGATCCCGCACCGTACTCGCGCATGACGAACGGGTCGGGTCGCTCGAGGCGCCGCCAGACCTCGTCCACCTGCCGGCCGATCACTGCCCCGAAGATCGGATGGAGCTCCGGCGCCGTGAGGAAGTCGCCACTCCGGCTCGGCCGGTCGGCGGCCACCCGGTAGTAGCCGTGGTCGGGGTCATACAGCGCGATCGCCATGAACCGGGCGAACGTCAGCGGCCCGCTTGCAGCGATCTCGGCCCGGATGCGCTCGATGAGCACCGGCTCGCTGTCCGTTGCCAGGGGCCCGGCCGGCTCATCCCGGCGGAGCCCGGGCTCGAAGGGCTTCGGTCCGCTCAAGCGTTGCTGCTCAGGCAGTCGCGACGAGCCGGATCCCAGGTCCGACCAGGGAGTGGCCGCCGAGGAGGATCGGGATCGTCGCGCCGGCAGCCGACCGGGTCAGCGCGGCCAGCCAGGGATCGGCGATCGAGTCGGCCTGGAGCAGGTCCGAGCCGAACCGGTCCTCGGCCACCGGCCAGGTCGATTCGTCCGCTCCGAGACGATGGGCGAGGAGGACCCGGCTGTCGATCAAGGCCGCGTCGCCCAGCTCGGCCAGGCGGACGCCGAGCGCCGCCGGCCCGTCGGAGTCGAGGATCGAGCCCAGAACGGAACGTGGCGGCCGCTGGGGACGATCGGTAGGCAGGCGGACCGAGGCGTGCAGCCCGCGCTCCTCGACGAGCGCCCTCACGCGGCACCGGGCGAAGCCTTCGAGCCAGCTCAGCACGGCGGCCGATGTCCGGCCGGCGATCACGAGCTCGGCCGCCGCGTCGTCGAGGACCCGGCGGATCCCCGCGAGGCGCTCGATGACCGGGCCATCTTCGGGGTGGTCGCCGGGATCGATCGACGCCTCGCGCCGGCCGAGCAGGACGAGATCGAGGGGCGAATCGAGGTCCACGCCGAGACGCTGGCGTGCCCGCAGGTCGGCGACCGGGATTCCCGCCTGCTCCGACAGCCAGCGCGGCAGCACGTTGTCGGTCGCGAGGTCCGCCGGCACGGCCCGGAGCCAGCCGGCATCGGCGACCGCCAGGACATCGGACGAGAAGCGATTGTTCGTGACGGCCATCGGCCCGCCACCTCCGGCGCACGCCACGAACGCCCGCCGATCGACCAGGCCGGCCAGGGGGATGGCCCCGGAGCCGAGGAGGATCAGGCCGCCATCGGGAACGTCGGGCAGCGCCTGCGCGAGCCGGCTGCCGAACGGCAATCCGTCGGGCAGTCCCGCGACGATCCGCACGGTCGTGGCCCCGGCGCGCAGGAACCCGGTCTCGTGGACCCGCGCGAGCCGCTCCCTGGCGAGCGCAAGGCGGCGTTCGAGGATCCCGGACCCGGGGCCGGCCTGCGGGTGGAAGATGAGGACGGTGATCGGACGCACGGACCGAGTGTATGGGGCCCGGCGGCCGGAGTCCTCGGAGCCATGTTCTGGAGGTCGGGTTGGCGCAGCGGCGGGTTCGGGCGTATGTGGGCCTGGGGGCCAACCTCGGTGAGGCGGCCGGGACCCTGGCCGCGGCGATCCATGCCCTGGCGGCACTGCCGGATTCGCGTCTCGTAGCGGTCTCGCGGCTGTATGCCACCGATCCGGTCGGCGACACGGATCAGCCCGAGTTTCGCAACGCCGCGGTCGCGCTCGATGTGCCGGCGGGACCCGATCTCGCCACGGGCGCAACGTTCCTGCTCGTCGCCCTCAAGGGCCTCGAGATCGCCTTCGGCCGCCAGGCGCGACGTCGCTGGGGGCCGCGCGAACTCGACCTCGACCTGCTCGTCTTCGGGCGGGCTCGGCTGGCGATCGATCGCCCCGCCGCGGCTCGCTCGCGGGACGCCGTCGTTGATCCGGCGAAAGCGAGTCGCCTGCTCGAGGTCCCGCACCCTTCGGCGGCCGAGCGCCTCTTCGTCCTGGCGCCGCTCGCCGACCTGGCCGAGGGCCTGATTCCGGCGGGCTGGCACGAGAGCGTTGCCAGTGCTCGCCGCCGTCGCGAGATCGCCGAGGGTCCGACCGCGGTCCGGCCGATCGCCGAGTGGGATCGCGTGGCCGGCGACTGGCGCCCGCTCGCGGAGCCAGCCTCGACCTAGAGACGGACGCGCTAGAGACGGACGCGCTACAGACGGACGCGCTACAGACGGACGCTTGGCGGCCGCGACCGGTCGAACATCTGGACCGTGTCGACGAAGCGGACATGCGCTTCGCGATAGGACATCACCAGTGAGTGGGTCCGGGCGCCGCCGCCGAAGAAGCGAACGCCGTCGAGGAGGTCGCCGCTGGTCACCCCAGTCGCCGCGAAGAGCAGGTTGTCGCCCGAGGCCAGGTCTGCGGTGAAGTAGACCCGGCTCTCGTCGTCGTCGTTGCCCATCTGCTTCGCCCGGACCCGCTCGTCGTCGTTGCGGAACCGGAAGCGGGCCTGGATCTCGCCACCGAGGCAGCGCAGCGCGGCCGCCGTGATCACGCCCTCCGGTGCCCCGCCGATGCCCATGACGGCGTGCACGCCGGTGCCCGAGACAGCGGTGCTGATCGCCGCCGAGAGGTCGCCGTCGGAGATCAGCTTGATCCGCGCCCCCGCGGCTCGAACCTCCGCGATCAGCTCATCGTGGCGGGGTCGCTCGAGGATGACGATCGTGATATCGGCGACCCGCCGGCCGAGTGCCTCGGCAATCAGGTGGCAGTTCTCGGTGGGCGACTTGCGAATGTCGACCTTGCCGGCCACGACCGGGCCGACGCACAGCTTCTCGAGGTACGTGTCCGGGGCATGGAGCAGGCCGCCGCGCTCGGCTGCGGCCAGGACGGTGATCGCGTTCGCCTGGCCGTGGGCCACGAGGTTCGTGCCCTCGAGCGGATCGACGGCGATGTCGATCGCGGTCGACGCTTCGCGGGCTTCGACGCCCTTTCGCCCGACCTCCTCGCCGATGTACAGCATCGGGGCCTCATCGCGCTCGCCCTCGCCGATGACGATCGTCCCGGCCATGTCGATCTCGTCCATCGTCCGGCGCATCGCCTCGACCGCGGCCCGGTCGGCGTCGTCCTTGGCGCCGCGGCCCATGTAGCGAGCCGATGCGATCGCCGCGGCCTCCGTGACCCGGACCATCTCCAGCGCAAGCAGCGGCTCCATGCGGCAGTCCCCTAGTGGCGGAAGTGGCGGCGGCCGGTGAAGACCATCGCCAGGTGATGGCGGTCGGCGATCTCGATCGCCATCTCGTCGCGAATCGAGCCGCCTGGCTGGATGATCGCACTGACCCCCGAGCTGGCCGCGAGAGCGATCCCGTCGGGGAACGGGAAGTACGCGTCGCTGGCCATCACCGACATCCGGGCCCGATCGCCGGCGCGGCGCAGGGCAACCTCGACCGATACCTGGCGGCTGGCCTGGGCGGCCCCGATGCCGACCGTCGCGGCGTTACGGGCCAGGACGATCGCATTCGAGCGCACATGGCGGACGGTCCGCCAGGCAAAGAGCAGGTCGGTGAGCTCCTCGAGGGTCGGCCGGCGGCGGGTCACGACCTGGAGCTGGCGCTTGTCGAGCTCGAGCGAGTCCTGGCTCTCGACAAGGAGGCCGCCCCCGACCCGCTTGAAGTCGAGGTTGGCAATCCCGTAGTCGCGCAGGCCCTCCGAGGGGTCGGGCGGCACGGTCAGCAGCTCGAGGCCGGTCTTCTGGCGGAGGATCCCGAGGGCCGATTCGGAGAAGCCCGGGGCGATGACCGCTTCGTAGGAGTTGGCCGCGATCTCGCGGGCAGTGGCCCCATCGAGCTCGCGGTTCACGCCGACGATCCCGCCGAAGGCCGCCACCGGGTCGGTTTCGAGGGCATGACGGTAGGCCTCGACGAGCTCGTCGTGGGAGGCCATGCCCACCGGGTCGGTGTGCTTGACGATCGCGACCGTCGGGGCCGTGAAGTCCTTGGCGATCCGGTACGCGGCGTCAAGGTCGAGCAGGTTGTTGAAGCTCGGCTGGCCACCCTGGAGCTGGCGCGCGTCGGCGACGGTGCCGCTGCGATGGGTGGTCTCGCGGTAGAAGGCCGCGCGCTGGTGGGGATTCTCGCCGTAGCGCAGGTCCTCGACCTTCTCGAGGACCATGACCAGCCGGCTCGGGAACTGGGTGCCCGAGACCTGGTCGATGTAGGCGGCGATCTCGGCGTGGTAGGCGGCGACGATCCCGAATGCCTCGGCGGCGAGCTGCTGGCGGAGCTCCCCGGACAGCGAGCCGAGCTCGCGCAGCTCGCGGGCCACCCGGCCGTAGTGGGTGGGATTGGCGATCGCGGCGACCGCGGCGTAGTTGCGCGCCGCGGCACCCAGCAGGGCGACGCCCCCGACGTCGATCATCTCGATGACCTCGGACAGGGCGACCTGGCGGGCACCAACCTGCGGCGCGAACGGCTTGATGTTGACGACGACGATGTCGATCGCGCCGATCCCCTGGGCAGCCAGCTCCTCGAGCTGGGCGGGGTCGTCGCGACGAGCGAGAATCCCGGCGTAGACGGCGGGATGGAAGGTCTTGACCTGGCCGCCGACGAGGGGCGGGACGTTCGTCAGCTCCGAGACCGAGCCGACCTCGATGCCGTCCTCGGCGAGGTGCTCGCGCGTGCCATCGGTGGCGAAGATCTCGACGCCGAGGACCTGGAGCTCTCGCGCAAAGGTGCTGATCCCGTCGCGATTCGCCACCGAGAGCAGGGCTCGCACCCGGGCATCCTCCGTCCAGCGTTCGCGGCTCTCGCGGGCGCCCCGATCCGCGACCGCCCGGCGCTTCGGGGCGAATCAGGGTCGTCTGTCGGCAGGCGGTGCCGCACCTGCGGCCGAGTATAGCGTCCCGGCGTGGCATACTCGGGACCCTCGCCCGGCCTCCAGCCACGGTCCGACAAGGAGAATCCAACCGGTGACGCTGCTTCCCTGGGAATACATGTTCCAGTCGTTCAGCGCCTCGAACTTCCACGACCTGTTCTACCCGATTGCGCTCGGCTCGCTGGTTCTGCTGATCGCCCTGTGCGTCCTGTATGCCGTCCGGACGCGAGCGCTGCGCCACCACCCGCCGTACCTCGACCTGTACGAGTGGCTGCTATGGACGGGGATCATCGCCTTCGGGCTGCTCCTGATCTTCAGCATCTTCGTCTGGGACTTCATCTTCGTGCTGGCCACGGTCATCACGTCGGCCGTGGTCTTCGTCTGGGTCCGCTTCGTCCGGTTCCCGCCGATCCTGGCGATGTACGAGCAGAAGCTCGCTCGCCAGCGCTACCTGAGCCGCCAGAAATACGCCCACCCCGAGGCGACGATCCGCACGAAGTCGAGCCGGCCGACGCGGGTGGTTCGGGCCGCTCCAGCCAAGCGGACGCGCAAGCGCCGCTAGCGGGCGTGGAGATTCGACGGTTCGGGATCGGCCAGCGACGGCCCGACGGTCCCGCCGGAACGCACAACGTCGAGGCTGCGGTCATCGAATCAGGGCCGCGCGGCGTGGTCGCCGAGCTGGCCTTCGCGCGCCACGCGGCGATCGAGACGCACACCAATCCGAACACCGCCTGGTTCGTGGTCATCGAGGGCGGCGGCTTCGTGACAGTGGGTGCGGACCGGGCCCGGGTCTTCGCGGGCGAAGCCGTCCTGTGGCCGGCCGGGGTGCCCCACGGCGCATCGACCGAGCTGTCCGAGATGCGGGCGATCGTGGTCGAGTTCCCGGTCGCCGACCTTGCCCTGGGTCCCGGCGCGGCGATCCTGGATGCCGGCGTGCTGCCCTCGGCGCCCTCGGCTCGCTCGGAGGCCGCGAAGGTCGTTGCCCCGGCCGACGGGCACCTCGTTGATGAGCGGCCGGCGCCGTACGACCCCCGCCACGGCGAGCCGCGCTAGGCTGAACGGCCGCGTACGGGCTCGGGCTCCGTTGCGGCCCGACGCCCAGGAGCCGCCGATGCGGGACGTGCACCCAGTACAACAGAACCCCGTTTTCGACCCGTTCCTTCGGCGGGGTGCCCTGCCCGCAGCATCGCATCCGGCGATTTCATGCCGCGCCACGCTCACGGCGGAATGATTCCTGCCGCCGAGGCGCGAGGCGACTGGGTCGAACCCCTGGAAATCGCCCGTTTGTTGTTCTGGGTACACGCATTGCCGTGATCGTGTTCGCCGCGGCCCGGGCATGGCCAGGGTCTGTCAGCCGTGGGGCCCCGGGAAGCGTGGGCACCGAGGGGATGGGATGGTGGCCGGTCGAGCGACGTGCGTCGCGACTCTCCTCGCCAACGTTGCCGGACCCCTCGACGACGAACAGACCACTCGCATGGCGGGCGGGCGCTCGTCCGCCGGAAGGCGCCAATCTCATCACCCGGCTGATGTCGCCGACGTTTGTGCCGGCCCAAGCTGGGCCGCAATACCACGACTAACCTCAAGTCGACGGGTTGTGCGGGGCTCAGGCCCGGATCGGGACCAGGTGGCGCCGTCCTGGCCACTGGAATACCACGACGATTCTTGGAACGAGGCGGAAAGGCGTTGGCAGCCGTCCGGCCAAGGTTAGTCGTGGTGCGAGGCCAGGTCCAACGAGCGTCGCGTCTCGGACCCGGCGGTACCACGACTAACCTTATGCGGCGGGTTGAGCACGGCTCAGGACCCGAATCGGGACCCATGGGCCATCCTGGCCGCTGGAACACCACGACGATTCGTAGAACGAATCGTCGGGCGTCGCGAGCCGTCGGCCTAAGGTTAGTCGTGGTGTCGGGGCGCCAGAGGGGTCGGGGCGCCAGAGGGGCCGGGCCAGCGCCAGAATGGCGTCCGGAGCGCAGGACAGCTATGCCTCTACCGCCAGCTCTGCGACGAGCGCGCCGAGCTGGCCGAGGATCCGGGCGGTGGCGCCCCAGACGTGGAGGCCGTCGATCCGGTAGCCGCCGTAGCGCAACGGCCAGTCGCGAACCTGGCGCTCGACGATCTCGACCGGCGCGTCGGGCAGGAACGCGTCGAGGGGCGCCCAGATGATCCGGGCCACCTCCGACTCGAACGCCTGCAGCTCAGGCGAACGGCGGGCAATCCCGAGAACGGGCGTGATGCTGAAGCTGCTGACCGGAATTCGAAGGGGATCGAGCCGGCCGATCACCTCGACCTCTGCTGCGGCCGGGTCCAGACCAACCTCCTCCTCCGCCTCGCGCAGGGCGGTCGCCTCGAGGTCGGCGTCCCCGGGCTCGACCTTCCCACCCGGGAACGAGACCTCGCCGCTGTGCATGCCCTCGTAGGTTGCCCGCTCGGTGAGGATGACGACTGCCGTGCCGTCAACGCTCGGGGCGACGAGCACGAGCACCGCGGCGGGCCGGTCGCCGGGCACAGCCTCGAGACGCAGCTCGCTCCGCGGTCGCCCGTCGGTGAAGACAGGCATCAGCACGACGGGGCCAGGGGGCAAGCGACCCCTGGCACCAACGGCCGTTCGATCCGGCAGCCGGGAGAGTCTCGCGGCCGCCTCGTCGAATTGCATCAGTTCGGCAGGTTCCCGCCTGGCGTGCCGCTCGGGGTCTTGGGACCGTCGATGTCAGGGACGTCGAAGATCGCCGGGCCGCCTCGCCCATTCCGGCTGCGCCCACGAGCACCGTTCGCTGCCTGCGAGCCGGCCCGCGCATCGCGGTGCTCGGCCGCATCGACGGCCACCGCTTCGTCGCCCGAGGTGAACAGGATCGCGCCGGTCGTGACGTCGGCGTCGGCGACGATCCGGTCACCCGGCTTGAAGCGACCCTGGAGGAGCGCCCGCGCGAGCGGGTTCTCGACCAGGCGCTGGATCGTCCGCTTCAACGGCCGCGCCCCGAACGCCGGGTCGTGGCCCTCGCGGGCAATGACGGCCCGGGCCGCCGGCGTCAGCTCGAGGACCAGGTCCTGGCCGGCGAGCCGCCGGGCGAGATCCGCCAGCAGCAGGCCGACGATCGCCTCGAGCTCGGCGTCGGTCAGCGAATGGAAGACGATCACCTCGTCGATCCGGTTCAGGAACTCGGGCCGGAACTGGCGGTGGAGCGCCTCGTTCAGGCTCGACTTCATCGCCTCGTAGTTGGCCTCGTCGTGGCCACCGGCGGCCGCGATCAGGTCGCTGCCGACATTGCTGGTCATGATCACGACCGCATTGCGGAAGTCGACCGTCCGTCCCTGGCCGTCGGTCAGCCGGCCGTCGTCGAGGACCTGGAGCAGGATGTTGAAGACGTCCGGGTGGGCCTTCTCGATCTCGTCGAGCAGCACGACCTGGTAGGGCCGGCGCCGGACCGCTTCGGTCAGCTGGCCGCCCTCCTCGTAGCCGACGTAGCCGGGAGGTGCCCCGACGAGCCGGCTCACCGAGAACTTCTCCATGTACTCGCTCATGTCGATCCGGACCATCGCGCTGTCGTCATCGAACAGGAAGCCGGCCAGCGCCCGGGCGAGCTCGGTCTTGCCGACACCGGTCGGTCCGAGGAAGAGGAACGAGCCGATCGGGCGATGCGGGTCGCGCAGTCCGGCCCGGGCCCGCCGGACGGCATCGGCCACGGCCTCGATCGCCTCGTCCTGGCCCACGACCCGTTCGTGGAGGCGCTCCTCCATGTGGACGAGCTTGGCCATCTCGCCCTCGAGCAGCTTGGTGACCGGGATCCCGGTCCACGAGGCGACGATCTCGGCGATGTCGTCGGCGTCGACCTCCTCCTTGAGCAGGCGTCCCGGTCCGTCGAGGGCGGTGATCGCCGCCTCCTGCTGGCGGAGCCGCTCCTGGAGCTCGATGAGCGTGCCGTACTTGAGCTCGGCGGCCCGGCCGTAGTCGGCCTCGCGCTCGACCTGCTCGATCTTCGTCTGGAGGGCCTCGAGCTCGGACTTGGTCGCACGGATGGCGCTGATCGCATCCTTCTCTGCCTGCCAGCGCTGCTTCATGCCGCCAGCGCTCTCCTCGATCTCGCTCAGCTCGCGCTGGAGCGCCTCGAGACGCGTCTTCGAAGCGTCGTCCTTCTCCTTGCGCAGTGCCTCCCGCTCGATCTCCAGCTGGATCCGGCGGCGCTCGAGCTCGTCGAGCTCGACGGGCATCGAATCGATCTCCATGCGCAGGCGGCTCGCCGACTCGTCGACGAGGTCGATCGCCTTGTCGGGCAGGAAGCGGTCGGTGATGTAGCGGTTGGACATCGTCGCGGCCGCCACGAGCGCCGAATCGGTGATCCGCACGCCATGGTGGACCTCGTACCGCTCGCGCAGGCCGCGCAGGATCGAGATCGTCTCCTCGACGCTGGGCTGGTCGACGACGACCGGCTGGAAGCGCCGTTCGAGCGCCGCGTCCTTCTCGATGTGCTTGCGGTACTCGTCGAGGGTCGTGGCACCGATCGTATGGAGCTCGCCGCGGGCGAGCATCGGCTTGAGCAGGTTGCTCGCGTCCATCGCGCCCTCGGCCGCGCCGGCACCGACGACGGTATGCAGCTCGTCGATGAACAGGATCACCTGGCCCTCGGAGTCCTTGATCTCCTTGAGGACGGCCTTGAGGCGCTCCTCGAACTCGCCCCGGAACTTGGCGCCGGCGATGAGCGCGCCAAGGTCGAGCGAGATGACCCGCTTGTCGCGCAGGGTCTCGGGCACGTCGCCGCGGATGATCCGCTGGGCGAGGCCCTCGACGATCGCCGTCTTGCCGACGCCCGGCTCGCCGATCAGGACCGGGTTGTTCTTCGTCCGCCGGCTGAGGACCTGGATCACCCGGCGGATCTCGTCGTCCCGGCCGATCACCGGATCGAGCTTGCCGGCACGTGCCTCGGCGGTCAGGTCGCGGCCGTACTTCTCGAGGGCCTGGTAGGTCGACTCGGGATTGGCCGAGGTGACCCGCTGGCCGCCGCGCACGCTCTGGAGGGCCTGGAAGATCGCCTCCCGGCCCGCGCCATGGCGCTCGAGGAGGGCCTGTGCCTCGCCACCGGATTCGGCGACGCCGAGGAGCAGGTGCTCGGTCGAGACGTATTCGTCGGTCAGCCGGCGGGCCTCTTCCTCGGCCCGCTCGATCACCCGCTTGGCGCGCGGATCGAGGGTGATCTGGCCGCCCTGGACCCGGGCACGCCGGGCAAGCAGGCCGGCCAGCTCGTCGCGGAAGGCAGGCAGGTCGACACCGAGCCGGCGGAGCGTCTCGGCCGGCACGCCGTCATCGGGTTCGACGAGGGCGGCCAGGATGTGCTCCGAGTCGAGGATCGGGCTGTCGAGGTTCTGGGCGTTCTGCTGGGCGGCGACGATCGCCTCCTGGGCCTTCTGGGTGAATCGGTCGAGTTGCATGGTTCGTTCTCGCTATGAGGTCGTGGCCCGCGGATCGGGCTGGTCGATGAGCTCGAGGAAGGCGACGCCGGCGGTCCGCGCCTCGTCGCTGAGGTTGGTCGGCAGGATCACCCGCACGGTGACCAGGAGGTCGCCGGTCGGCTTGACCCCGTCCTTGGGCTTGAGCCGGGGCATCCCCTGGCCGGTGAGCCGAAAGGTCCGGCCGTTCTGGGTGCTCGCCGGGATCTTGAGGAGGACCTTGCCCTTGAGCGTCTGAACGGGAACCTCCGCGCCCAGGAGCGCCTCGCGGAGGGTCAGCGGCAGGTCGCGGGTCAGGTCGGCGCCCTTGCGTCCGAAGGTCGGGTGCGGGCGGACCCGGGTCACGAGGTCGAGGTCACCGCCGTCGGCACCCTTGCCGCGCAGGCGGATCCGGCTGCCCGTCTCCACGCCGCGTGGGACCGCGACCTCGAGGCGCTTCCCGTCGACCTCGAGGAGCCGGCTCGTGCCATGGAACGCCTCTTCGAGACCGATCTCGACGTCAGCCTCGCTCGTCACCTGGCCGGCGGCCGACCTCGCCCGGCCGGCCGGCTGGCCATGGCCCCCGCCGTCGACGTTCAGGCCGGCAAGGATGTCTTCGAAGCTGGCGCCACCCACCGGTCGCGAGCCGCGTCCGCCGCTTGCAGGTGACGTCTCGGCCCCGGCGGCCGCCCCGAAGAACGTCCGGAAGAAGTCGCTGAAGCCACCGGCGTCACCGGCCGATCGAAACTCGTAGCGGACATTGCCGCCAGCGGCCCCCTGGCCGTAGCCGGCGAACGGGCCACCCGGCCCGAACGGATCGCCGCCGGCACTGCCACGACCGCCCGACCGGCCCGGACGACCTGCGCCGGCCTGGGAAAGCTGCTCCCAGTTGGCCCCGAGCATGTCGTATTTCGAGCGCTTCTCGGGATCGGAGAGGACCTCGTTGGCCTCGTTGATCTCCTTGAACTTGGCCTCAGCGGCCTTGTCGCCGGGCTTCAGGTCCGGGTGGTGCTGGCGAGCGAGCTTGCGGAAGGCACGCTTGACCTCCGCTGGGGAAGCGTCGCGCTTGATCCCCAGCGTCGCGTAGTAATCGCGATAGTCCATGGGCGGCCTCGCTCGTTGCTCAGCGGCCCTTGGTGGTGCCCTGGGCTGCCCGCTGCACCGCGACCGGCGGCTGGTCTGTTGGCGGGAACGGGGACCGGCTGGCCGGCCCGCTGCCACTCGACGTCCCACGCTCGGGCACCGGCACCGGCCGGGGAGCCAGGGCCCGAGGACGGCGCCGGAGCGCGTTCTCGAGCACCTGGGTCATGTCGTCGACCATCACGAGCTTGATCTGCTTGCGGATCTCCTCGGGGATATCCCGCAGGTCACGCTCGTTCTTGCGAGGCAGGATGACCACGCCGGCACCGGAGAGGTGCGCGGCGAGGATCTTGCTCTTCAGGCCGCCGATCGGCAGGACCCGCCCGCGGAGGGTGATCTCGCCGGTCATCGCGACGTCCTTGCGAACGGGGATCCCAGTCAGCGCGCTGACCATGGCCGTGGCCATCGTCACGCCCGCCGAAGGGCCGTCCTTGGGGATGCCGCCGGCCGGCACGTGGATATGGAGGGTGTTCCGCTCGAAGAGCTCGCGCTCGATACCCAGGCTGGCCGCGTTGGCGCGGATCCAGGACAGGGCGGCCCGAGCGGACTCGCGCATCACTTCACCGAGTTGTCCGGTGAGGATGAAGTCCTCCTTGCCTTCCATCTTGGTGACCTCGACGGCGACGATGTCGCCACCGGCCTCGGTCACGACCAGGCCCGTTGCCGCGCCGGTCTGATCCTCCGACTCGAGCTCGCCGTACTCCCAGCGCGGCTGGCCGAGGTATTCCTCGAGCTTCTTGACGTCGACGACGGTCTTGCGCTTGCGGCCCTCGGCGACGCTTCGGGCGACCTTGCGCATGACGTTGGCGATCTCGCGCTCGAGATTCCGGACGCCGGCTTCCTTGGTGTAGGCCTGGACCAGGCGGACCATCGCCTCGGCGGTGATCTCGATCCGCTTGTCGGTCAGGCCGTGGTTCTCCATCTGCTTGGGGACGAGGAACCGGCGGCCGATCTCGATCTTCTCCTGCTGCGTGTAGCCGGGCAGCTGGATGATCTCCATCCGGTCGCGCAGGGCGGCCGGGATCGGATCGACCAGGTTGCCGGTCGCGATGAACAGGACCTTGCTGAGATCGAAGGGCACCTCCAGGTAGTTGTCCTGGAACGTGTTGTTCTGCTCCGGGTCGAGGACCTCGAGGAGGGCCGAGCTCGGATCGCCCCGGAAGTCCATGCCGATCTTGTCGATCTCATCGAGCATGAAGACCGGGTTGTTGGTCCCTGCCGTCTTCACGTTCTGGATGACCCGGCCGGGCAGTGCCCCGATGTACGTCCGGCGATGGCCGCGGATCTCGGCTTCGTCGTGGATTCCGCCGAGGCTCATCCGGACGAACTTGCGACCCATGGCCCGGGCAACGCTCTTGCCGAGCGAGGTCTTGCCGACGCCGGGAGGTCCGACCAGGGCGAGGATGGGCGAGCGGATCGTGTCGGTCAGGACGCGCACGCTCAGGTATTCGAGGATCCGTTCCTTGATCTTCTCGAGGCCGTAGTGGTCCTCGTCGAGGATCCGGGCCGCTTCGTGGATGTCGAGCTGATCGGTGGTCGAGACGTTCCAGGGCAGGCCGACCAGCCAGTCGACGTAGGTCCTGATGACGCCGACCTCGGGCGAGGCGGACGGGATCCGGCTCATCCGGTCGACTTCCTTGATCGCCCGCGCCTTGATCTCGTCGGGCATGCCGGCCGATTCGACCTTCTCGCGAAGCTCGTTGAGCTCGGCCTGCTGGGGATCGTCCTCGCCCAACTCGCGCTGGATCGCCTTGAGCTGCTCGCGCAGGATGTACTCGCGCTGGGTCTTGTCCATCTCGGACTTGACCTCGGACTGGATCCGACCCTTGAGCTCAAGGATCTCGACCTGCCGGGCGAGGAAGTTGCTGACGAGCTTCAGGCGTTCGGTGACGTCGATCGTCTCGAGGAGCTCCTGGCGCTGCTCGGTGGTCATGTCGGGGCTGTAGGCGATCATGTCGGCCAGCAGGCCCGGGTCGGTGATGTTGCGGGCGGCGACGGCCGCCTCCGGCGGGACCGGAGCGCCGTTCGCCACGTACGCCTCGATCTGCGTCTGGACGGAGCGCATCAACGCCTGGATCTCGACCCCGGCGGGCACCTTGTCGGGGAGGTCCTCGACGGTTGCCAGCAAGTACGGACCGCTGGCGTTGAAGCCGGTGACGCGCAGGCGGCTCTGGCCCTGGACGATGGCCCGAACCGTGCCGTCCTGGAGCTGGACGACCTGGGCGATCTTGGCCAGGGTGCCGATCTCGTAGAGCTGCGACGGGTCGGTGATCTCTTCCATCTCCGGCGACCGCTGGGTCACCAGGGCGATGGGCCCACCGCTGGCCACGGCCGCATTGAGGGCGGCGACGCTCTTGTCGCGGCCGACCTGGAGCGGCACGATCATCTCCGGGAAGATCACGGTCTCGCGCAGGGCGACGAGGGGCAGCTCGCGGCTCGACGGCGCGGCCTTGCTCGACCGGGCCTTCCTCGGGACGACCTTGGTCGGCGCATCTGGATCAGTTGCGCGCTTGGTCCGTCGCTTGGTCTCCGGATTCGACGGTTTGCTAGCCATTGCCTGGTTCTCCTTGTCGACGGCTTGCGGCCGCCGCTCGTTGGTCACGCTGTCGGGTTGTGGTTCGTCCGGGCGGACGAGCCTGCTGCGAACGTCAGTGGTGGTCGGCTCCGACGACTTGTCGGGTCCGGTTCGGGGTCTGCTGGGATGGTTCGTTCGAGGTTGATGCGCGGCTTGCTCTCGGCGCAGCAGCGTTCGTCTCAGGTTCGGTGGCTGGAGGCGGTGTCGCTGCTGTCGCGGGCGCCTCGGGCCGGGCCGCCTGAGGCCGGGCCGCCTCGGCTTTCGAGGCCTGCCGGGCCTGTTCGTCGTCGATGGCGTTGGCTTCGTCGAACAAGGTCTCGAGAATCCGCGTGCCGAGCCGCTCTTCGAGCTCGAAGAGGATCCGGATCCCGGCGAGATTGACGCCCCGGTTCTGGGTCAGGTGACGGATCCACAGGATCCGCCGGACATCCTCTTCGCTGTAGAGGCGAATGTTGGTGGCTGTCCGCGCCGGACACAGGAGACCCTCGTCCTCGTAGATCCGCAACGTGCGCGGATGGACGCTGACGATGCTCGCGGCGACGCTGATCACGTAGACCGGCCGGGTCGGATCGCGGTCGAGGCGACGCACCTCAGCGGGCCTCGCCGGGCGGATTCGCGGCTCTGTTGATGGACATGGGGAGAGTCTAGAACCCTATCAATACCATTGTCAAGAGTTTGGACGTGGTTCTTCCATCAAGAGTGGAAGGGGTTCGAGAAGGCTCGGGTGGCCCCGGCGCTCATCGAGCGGTCCGTAGCCCCGATCCAGCGCCGATGCCGGGCGGGCCGAGCGGGGCCGTGGTGGGGCGGAGCGGGGTGCCCCGAATATCACGACGATCCTTGATCGGCGTGTTCCAGGTCCTGCGACTGCCCGAATCTGGCCTTGTCGAGGCGCTTGAGCCGCGCTTTGTCTGGTGGCGATGCAGGGGCCGCGGCGCAGGACCGCCCGCCGAGCCGCCCTACGTGCGAGGAGTGGTCGCGACCTCGATCGCGTCGGTGGCGTCGCCGATCAGCTGCTCGTGGAGGGCGTTCTGGCACTCGGTCTTGCCGATCGCGATGACCTTGTCGCCCTCGGCGAGGACCGTGTCCGCCCGGACCGAGATCGCCACGTCGTCGCGGATGACGGCGAAGATCGCGCAGCCCTCGGGCAGCGGGATGTCGCGGGCGTTCCGGCCGACCGCCGGTGACGAGGGCTGGAGGAGCGCCTCGATCAGCTCGAGCTCGCCGCTGCCCAGGGCCGCGAGGTGGAGCAGCTCGTGGACCGGGATGTCCTGCTCGATCGAGCCCAGGATCATCCGGGTCGGGCTGATCAGCTCGTCGACGCCGAGGTGCCGGAAGAGCTCCTCGTTCTTCGGGTTGTTGACCCGGGCGATCGTCCGGGGGACATCGAAGTGGTGCTTGGCCATCTGGCAGATCACGAGGTTGTCCTCGTCATCGCCGGTCACGGCCGCCACGACGTCAGCCCGGTTGCAACCGGCCTCGGCCAGGTACTTGCCCTCGCAGCCGTCGTGGGCGACGACGATCGAGCCGATCTCGTCGGCGATCTGGCTCGCCCGGGCGCGATCCTTCTCCATCACCACGACCTCGTGGCCCGAGCCGAGGAGCTCCTTGGCGAGGTAGTAGCCGACCTTGCCGCCGCCGATGACCAGGACGAACACGGCTCAGCCCTCCACCTTGACGGGACCGCTCGACGCTTCGGAACCGGGCTCGGTTGCCGGAGCCGGGCCATCCGACGGCGGCGTCGAGGCATCGAGCGTCCGGATCGGGATCCCGGCCTCGGCCAGCCCGGCGATCAGGTCGGCGGCGACGTCCCCGCCGCCGGCCGCGTGGCCGGCCGGGCCGTCCTCGGGCTCGTGGCGGTGGTGGCCGGTGCTCGAGCGGACGCCCGGCACGACCGAGACCGGCAGCTTGAGGTACGACAGGATCGCGTTCGCCATGAGGTCGGTCCGGCAGATCGTGGCGATCCCCAGCTCGGCGTAGGCCAGCGCCCGGAGCGGGTCGTTGATCTTGGCGATCACCTGGCCGACCCGGAACGCCTCGGAGGCGAGCTGGGCGGCCATGATGTTGCGGTTGTCGCCCTCGGTCATCGCCAGGAACAGGTCCGCATCCTCGGTGCCGGCGCGCCGGAGGGTGTCCTCGTCGGTGCCGTCCCCGCGCAGGGCATTGCCCTTGAACGTGCTCGGCAGGCGATCGAAGGCACCGGTCGCGATGTCGAGGACCGTCACGTTATGGCCGCCGTCGTCGAGCATCACGGCGAGCATCGCGCCCACCCTGCCGCAACCGACGATCACTGTTCGCATGCTCTTGCCTAACCTCGAGCTGTCTCGCCAATCGGTTCCCGGACGACCCAGACCGCGCACGGCGCGTTCGAGAATACGTACGGTATCGTGCGCCCGATCGCGAAGTCGCCACCAAAGCGCTTGCGATACGGGAGCCCCAGGATCAGCAGGTCGGCCGCCCGCTCGCTCGCCTCATCGACGAGCGCGGCACCGACGTCGCGTGCCTGGAGCAGGACCGTCTCCACGTCCTGGTGTTCCGATTCGGCGATTCCTTCGACTGCATCCAGCACCCGCTGGGCATCTTCGGAGCGGCTGGCGACGTCTGCCTCGAGAGGCAGGCTCCAGTCGATCTCGACGACGTGCACGGCGACCAGCTGGGCCTTGCTCAGCTTCGCGGCCTGGCAGGCGAGGCGAACGATACGGGCGTCGCTCGCGCCTCCATTGACCGCTAGGACCGCTCGTCGAAACGGCGGTTGATGGACGTCGGGCACGGCGGTCACGATACCACCGCCGCACGCTCGCGAACCGTCTCCGGTGTTCGATTCAGGATTGGCTGGTGGATTCAGGCACCGGTGGCGGGTCGAACCGGTTCTCTTCCTCGCGTCGGTACGGCGCGCTCACGACCACGGTATGGGGCCGCCCGACGAGGACCGCCCGGAGCCGCTTCGAGGACTGGTTGTAGAGGATCCGCTCCCACCAGTGGCGGGCGACGTACTCGGGCACGACGACGAACGTGATCGGCTCGGGCTTGTCCGGCGGCCACGCCCGGTCGAGGACATCGAGGTAGGCGAGGAGCGGCCCGACCAGGGCCCGATAGGGCGACTCGACGACGACGAGCGGCACGCCCGGAACCTGCCGCTCCCACTGCTTGCGGACCTCGAGCGCGGCGTCGGGATCCTCCGAGATGTAGACCGCCCGGACGTCATCGCTGATCGACCGGCCCACGTTCACCGCCTGGACCACTGCCCGGGTCAGCCCCGGGATCGGGATGACCACCCGCTCCTCGCGGTGGGGTGGCTTGGCGACGTAGTCGGGGCGGATCGCCAGCTGTCGCTGGCTCGCGCCGTACTGGTGCTGGATGAACAGCATCATCGCCACGAGCAGGGGAATCAGGATGATCACCAGGTAGGCGCCGTTCTGGAACTTCACCGAGGTGACGATGATCAGGACGACGAAGGTCAGGACACCGCCGAAGGCGTTGACGATCGCCCGCCACCACCAGCCCGGCTCGCGGGTCGTGAACCAGTGCTTGACCATCCCCGACTGGGAGAGGGTGAAGCACACGAACACGCCCACCGAGTACAGCGGAATCAGGGCGTGGGTATCGCCGTTGAACAGGACCAGCAGGCCGAAGGCGATCCCCGCCAGCAGCACGATCCCCCAGGAGTAGGCCAGGCGGTCACCGCGGAAGCTGAACTGGCGGGGCATGTAGCCGTCCTCGGCGAGGATCGCCGCGAGGCGCGGGAAGGCGTTGAAGCTGGTGTTGGCGGCCAGGAACAGGATCAGGGCCGTGGCGATCTGGAACAGGTAGAAGAGCGGGCTCGCGCCGAAGACGGTCCCCGCGACGAGCGCCACGACGGTCGGCCCGCCGCTGTTGTCGACCGACGGGACGATCGCGAACGCGTGGGCGACGATCGTGATCCCGATGAAGATGATCCCGAGCAGGAACGCCATCGTGATCATCGTGTTGGCCGCGTTCTTCGCCTCGGGCTTCTTGAAGGCCGGCACGCCGTTGGCGATCGCCTCGACCCCGGTCAGGGCGACCGACCCGCCGGCGAATGCCTTCAGGAGCAGGAAGATGCTCAGCTGCTCCGTGGCCCCGAGGGGCACCGCATCGGGCTGCGAGGGCAGGGCGTGGGCTGTGCCGCTGACGATCCGGAAGACGCCACCGATGACGATCAGCAGCGCCAGGCCCACGAACAGGTAGGTCGGGACGGCAAAGATGTTGCCCGACTCGCGCAGCCCCCGGAGATTGCCAATCGTGATCAGCGAGATCGACACGAACGCGATCTCGATCCGGTAGTCGAACGCCGCCGGCAGGATCGACTGGATCTGCTGGATCGCTGAAGCCGTCGACACGGCGACGGTCATGACGTAGTCGATGAGCAGCGCCGCCGCGGCAATCAGGCCGAAGATCGGGGCAAGGTTCTGGCGGGCGACGATGTACGCGCCGCCACCGTTCGGATACGCCCGGCAGACCTGCCGGTACGAGAACGAGACGATCGTGAGCAGGAGGGCGATGGCGATCGAGACGCCGATCGAGTAGGCCAGTGCGCCGGCCGCCCCGGCGACGATCAGGACCCGCAGGATCTCCTCGGTCGCGTACGCCGACGAGCTGATCGCGTCCGAACTGAAGATCGCCAGGGCCTTCTTCTTGGCCAGGCGCTCGCCGATCTCCTCCTCGCTCGCGAGGGGTCGTCCGAAGATCAGGCTCCGTGCCCGGAAGACCAGCCGGCCGGCCGGGGTCAGGGGCAGGCTGGCCGCCTGCTTGGCCACCATCTGGCCGGGCCCGGTGTAGCGGAAGTACGGCGAATGCGGCCGTTCGACGCGGACGCGACGATCGGCCAGCTTGCGCCCGGGCAGCGGGCGACGGCCGCCGATCATTCGGGCGCTATGCCGATATCCACCGGGCCTCCGTCTCTCCCCACTCCTGCGACCGCCAAGGCTATCACTCGGATTTGCACGCCTCAGATCCCCAACGCAAGGCGGCTGATCCCGCGGACCGGCAGGCCCACCGCCTGCATCGCCGCCTGGGTGCCGGCGATGTCGTACTCGGCGCGGATCCAGGCGACGCTGTGCCGGCCGACATCGAGCACGAGCGCACTGGCCCGCGGGTCGCCGTCACGGGGCTGGCCGACGCTGCCCGGGTTGACGAGCGCCCGCCGGCCGTCGAGGTTGAGCCAGCCGCCCGCCTCCGGGGCGAGGGTGTCGATCTCGTCGGCCGATGCGTTCGCCGCGAGGACGTAGGCGAGCGGCAGGTGGGTGTGGCCGAAGAGCCCGCGGGCGGTCGGCAGGACCGCGAGATTGGCCGCGGCGGCCTCCTCGGTGAGGATGTACTCCCAGGTCGGGTCACGGGGGCTGGCGTGGACGAGGCTCCAGTCGTCGATCGCCAGGCGTGGCGGCAGGGCCGAGAGCCAGGCCAGGGTCTTCGGCGTGATCGTCCGGCGGGTCCACTCCATCGCGGCGCGGGCATCGGTGTTGAAGTCGCGGATGGCGTCGTCACCGGTTGCCGCCAGGTCGTGATTGCCCCGGACGCCGCGCGCCTTGAGCTCGCGCAGCCGGTCAACGACGGCGTCGGGATCGGGGCCATAGCCGACGACGTCGCCGAGATGCCAGACGGCATCGACCTTGCCCGCCTTCGCGAGGATGGCGTCGAGGGCCCGGATGTTCGCGTGGATGTCGGACAGGACGGCGACACGCATCAGGGCGAGGGTAGTCGCTCGGCGACGGCGAGGGGCAACCGCCGGCGCTGGGCGGGGTCACGCGGATAGCCGGGCGGCGAGGCCGCGACCTTGTCGATCAGCACGAGCACGTGGTCCTCGAGGCCACCGACGGTGACGGCGACGAGCTCGGGCCGGGCGCCGCCGAGAAGCTCGATCGCCGGCCACGCCGCGTCGAGCTCGGCGTCGAGCGGATGGCGCTTCCAGGCGACGAGCAGGCCGCCCCGGGCGACGAGCGGCAGGGCGATCTCAACGAGCTCCGCGAGGGGTGCGATCGCCCGGGCGACGACCGCCGGCCAGCGCTCGCGAGGACCCGGGTCTGCGGCGAGCGCCTCGGCGCGACCGTTGAAGACCTCGATCTCGCCGGGGATCTCGGCGGGGATTTCGACCTGGGCGTTCGCCGTTGCGAGCGCGGCCGCAGCCGACAGGAAGGCCGCCTTCTTGCCGACGCTTTCGACGAGCAGCGTCCGGCGGGCGGGCACCGCCAGCGCGAGCGGCAGCCCCGGATAGCCGCCGCCGCTGCCGAGGTCGAGGAGCGCGTCGATACGGCGCGCCCGCAATAGACCGACCGCGGTGAGGCTGTCGAGGATGTGCTCGCGGACGGCGGCCGTCGGCTCGCGGATCGCGCTCAGGTTGATCGCCTGGTTCCAGGCGTCGAGGAGCCGGAGGTGGTCGATCATGGCGCGCCGCGCCGGGGCCGGCAGCCCATCCAGACCGAGCTGGGCGAGGCCGGTGTCGAGCAGGCGGAGCGCCTCGCCGGGGAGCTCGGGAAGGCCCTCGACGCGCGACGGGAGCGGTTCGCGGTCCTGGTTCACGCATCCTCCGGATCCGGAGAGGGCGAACCGTCCGCTAGCGCTCCCGACGTCGACGTATGTACGCACCGAGAGGTCGATCGGTCTTCCGCGCCGCGCCTGGTTCCGGTCCGGGTCTCCCCGGGCCCCTCACGCGTCACGTTACCCTCCGGCCCCGTTTGGGTGCGGTTGCTGGACGCTAGGTGACCGTGTCCGGCGCGTCAACGGGGTTATCCACGAAGTGAACAGCCGATTACCGAAGATGGTGGACAACCCCGGACTCGGGCGGCGTCAGCCCGGCTCGCTGCCCTGCTCGTCGGCGGTCCGGGCATGGGCCTCGCGCATCGCCCGGATCACCGCGGACTCCTCGAGGCGCATCTCCTCCTCGGCGAGGGCGGCCGCGAGAGCGGCCTGCAGGGCGTCCAGCTCGACCTCGGCCGGGCCGGGCAGGGCGAGGACGAAGCTCGAGCCCGACTCGAGGACCGAGGTGGCATGAAGGTCGCCGGACATTGCCCGGGCGAGCTCGCGGGCGATCGGCAGGCCCAGCCCGGTGCCCGGGACCTGCGAATGGCTGGCGATCCGGTAGAAGCGCTCGAAGATCCGGGGCAGGTCCTCGGCGTCGATTCCCGCCCCGTCGTCGCGGACTGCGATGAGCGCCACCCGGCCCTCGAACCAGGCGGCGATCTCGACCGTGCCGCCGGCGCGGGTGAACTTCAGGGCATTGCCGGCCAGGTTCGTCAGGATCTGCTCGACCCGCCGGCGGTCGCCGACCGCCGCCCGCATCCTGGGCGGGAGGTCGGCGCGGAGCTCGACCCCCCGTTTCTGGGCGATCGGGCGGAGGGCGCCGATGACCCGCCGCGAGACATCGGCGATCGAAAACGGCTCGAGTTCGAGGGCCAGGTTGCCGGCTTCGATCCGGCTCATCTCGAGCAGGTCTCCGACAAGCCCGCTCATCGTCTCCACGATCTCGCGGCTCCGATCGAGGAACTCACTCCGGATCATCGGATCCTGGACGCGCCCGTCGGCGATCAGCTCGAGGTACCCGGCGAGGCCGGTCAAGGGCGTGCGCAGGTCATGGGCGACGGTCGACACGTAGCGCTCGCGCTCGCGGTCACGGGCCGCCAGGTCGGCGGCCTGGCGCTCGCCCGCCATCTGGTCAGTAACCAGGGCAAGGGCTACCGCGGCATGGCGCGCAATCTGGCTGGGAAGCCGCTCGCCGACGTGCTCGACCGCCGCTGCCGAGGCCAGCTCGAAACCGAGCACAACCCGGCCGCTGCTCGGAATCTCGACCCAGGCGTAGTGCTGGGCGGCAGTCGCCGACCGGCCGGCCGGCGGTTTGCCCGCCGGTGCGCCCTGGACGACGGTGATCGCGGCCGGGGCCCCGGCAGCCCGCTCGGCCCGTGAACCGGGACCCCGGGCGTCGAGCCAGGCGGCCAGGGCAAGCGCGTCGGCGGGATCCTCGTCCTCGCCCGCCACGACGGCGATGCGCCGGTTTGGAGCCATCGACAGGACGGCGGCCCGCCGGGCGCCGACCGTGTCGGCGAGCAGCTCGAGGAGGGCGGCGAGTCGGGCCTCGGCGGCCCGGTCCGAGACGAGGATGTCGAGCGAGCGGGCGAGGAGCGTCGTCTCGCGCCAGGCCAGCTGGTCTTCGAGCCGGCGGGCGGCGACGCGTCGCTCGGTGAATTGAGGTGGCGCGCCGATCGTTGGCCCCTGCTGCGGGCGCCGAGCCGCCTGGTCAGTCATCGCACGGATCCTTGCAGGATGACGCGCCGCCGACGTTGACCCGAACGTCCTGAACCGGGGCGTGGCGCGCCGGCAGCTCGGGACCGGTCAAGC
This sequence comes from Candidatus Limnocylindrales bacterium, assembly GCA_025450915.1. Lineage (GTDB taxonomy): Bacteria > Chloroflexota > Limnocylindria > Limnocylindrales > CSP1-4 > Palsa-1033. The sequence goes on from JANWLH010000039.1 coordinate 45,242, forward strand.
CGGGCGGCCGGCTCCGCGGACCGGGCGGCCCAGCGTTCGCCTGACGACGTCCACGACCTCGTCGACATAGGCGTCGGACTCACCCCGCTCGGCCGCGCTCCGCACGCACCCCCGAACATGGTCCTCGAGGATCAGGATCCCGACCGAATCGAGTGCCGCCCGCAGGGCTGCGGTCTGCTGGAGGATGTCCACGCAGTACTCCTCACGCTCGATCATCCGGGCGATCCCCCGGACCTGGCCCTCGATCCGGCTGAGGCGCCGGACAAGATTGGCCTTGTCCTTCGAATAGCTGTGACGGAAGTGGTCGGCGGGCTCGGTCCCGGGGCGGGCGTGGGTCGCGCCGGCCGGCGTGGCGGCCTTGGCGGGGCGGGCTGTCGTCGGCATGGTCCCATCATGATACCCCCCAGGGGTATCGGCGGCGAGCGTCGCAACGCTTCTTCGCCAACCCGCCCGAGTGGGCTAGACTGACCGCCGATGGATCAGCGCGACGATGCCCCGGACGCCCAGCGTTCGACCGACGCCGGCCCCGCGTTCGCCCACGTCAGCGAAGCCGAGTTCGCCCGGATCCTCGACTATTACCAGGTCCGCTGGGAGTACGAGCCGCACACGTTCCCGATCCTCTGGAACATGTCAGGCGACCTCCTCGAGAGCTTCTCGCCGGACTTCTTCCTGCCGGAGCTCGACCTGTACGTCGAGCTCACCACGCTCCGTCAGAAGCTCGTGCGCAAGAAGAACCGCAAGCTGCGCCGGCTGCGCGAGCTGTACCCCGAGCTGCGGATCAAGCTGTTCTACGCTCGCGACTTCCGCGCCCTGATGCTCAAGTACGGCCGGCTCGAGCTGGCCGAGGAGCTGAGCGGAACGGCCGGCCACGTCACGCCGTCACGCTCGGCCGCATCGATGCTGGCCGGGCCGTTCGGCGCCGACCGGATCGCGGCGGCCGCCGTGCAGGCCGACCTGGCCTCGGCTGCCCTCGCTCCGGCCCTCGACCCCCTCGAGCACCCGGCGCCTGTCCATCATCGCCGCCGGCGTCGCGGAGCGGCCCGCAGCGCGACCGCGGCTGAGCGCGCCAGGGCCGGCGCATGAAGGTGCCGATCGACCTGCAGGGCGACGTTGCCGAGGTCCTCGTCTCCGAGGACCAGATCCAGGCCAAGGTCCTCGAGCTCGGGGCGCGGATCAGCGCCGATTACGCCGGCCGCCAGCTGACCCTGGTGAGCGTCCTCAAGGGCTCCCTGCCGTTCATGGCCGACCTGATGCGCTCGATCACCGTGCCGGTCCGGATCGACCTGATGGAGGTCTCGTCGTACGGCGGCTCTTCGACCGAGTCGTCGGGCCTCGTGCGGATCCTCAAGGACCTCTCGGCAAGCATCGCCGACGAGCACGTCCTCCTCGTCGAGGACATCATCGACACGGGCCTGACCCTCAACTACCTCGTCCGCTACCTGCGCGGCAAGAGCCCGGCCTCGCTGCGCATCTGCACCCTCCTCGACAAGCCGGCACGGCGGCTCGTGGAGATCCCCGTCGACTACACCGGCTTCACGATCGACGATCGATTCGTCGTCGGCTACGGCCTCGACTTCGGTGAGTTCTACCGGAACCTGCGCTACGTCGGCGTCCTTCGCCCGGAGGTCTATTCGACGCCGCCGGTCGCCGATGCGGGCCCGGCCGTCGAGCCTGGTCCACCCGGGGATCCGGTCGCCGCCGCCGAAACCGGGGCGTAGCCGAGTGGCAGCCCGATGACGATGCATCGACGGCCGCTGGGCATGGGCCGGCTGATGGCGGCGGGCGGCGCGATCCTCATCCTGCTCGCCTCGTTCCTCGCCTGGTACACGGCCGGCGGCGACACCGGCGGCCTCAGCCCGATCTCGTGCAACGCGTTCGACGGACGCTGCGGTACGGCCGGCGGGATGATCGACTTCATCATCGCCCTGCTCGTTCTCGGGCTCGTGGCGCTGCCGTACGCGATCGGCGACCGGCCGGTGGCGGTCGATCGCGGGCTGAGCTTCGGCCTGCTCACGCTCCTCGGCTGGCTGGCCCTGCTGTACGCCCTCTTCTCGTTCCTGACCCAGGGCGACCTTACCGGCCTGCGACCCGATCGGGCGCCCGGTGCCTGGCTGGCCGTCATCGGCCTGATCGTCCTGTCCCGGGCCACCTACCTGATCAGCCGCGGCGGCGACCGGGTCTAGGTCTCGTCCCGAGCCGGCCCGCGGGCCTCACAGGATCTGGACGGCGAACCACTCCTCGCTCCCGGGCTTCGTCGCCAGGTGGATTCCGAACACATACGTCGCCAGCGGCCAGGCGCCAGTAGACGGCAGCGAGCTCGCGAGGAGTGCCGGCGGTCCGTAGATCACCCCGGTGTCCGGATCGCTGGGCGCCGCCCCGGGCTCCGGTGCGAGGAGGACGGGCTGGGCACTGCCACCCGGACGGAGCCGCCAGGCCTGGGTGCCCAGGATGTGGGTCGGGCCCGGCCGGCTGATGCTGCAGTAGCCGAGCTCGCCGATCGAGGTCGAATGGATCCGGACCACCTCGATCCGCGGATCGGTCGGCCCGCTGGCCTCGAGTGGCTGGAGGCCGTACCAGGTCCGGACCGGGCCGATGTCGGTCGTCTCGGCCGTGAACAGGCGCCAGGCCAGCCCCCACGAGCATGGACCGCCGTCACCGCTGCTGGCAGCCGGGCCGGCGGCCGCGACGCCGACCGGCGCGGGAGTTGCGGCCGTGGGCGCCGTGGGCCGCCCGGCGGCGACCGGCGCGGGCCCCGGCTGCGGCTCGCCGCCCCATGGCTTGAGCACGCCGAACGCGAGGACCGCGACGATCAAGGCGGCCACCGCCAGGGGCCGGCCGTTGCCGCCGGCCGGAGCCAGTCTGACTCGGTTCGGGACGGTCATCGAGACCGTCAGTCTACTCGGGGTCTCCTACGGCTGGCCCGCGCCGGCCGGGCTCAACCAGGCGGTTGCCTGGTAGGCGTCCGGGGCGCCGCGGTCCCCGACCAGGATCACCTTGTCGTTCCAGGCTGTCGCGGCGTTGACCTCGTTGTCGAGGAACTCCGGACCGTCGGGCACCCGCTTCCAGGCGAGCCCGTCCGACGATGTCCAGATGGCCGCCTCGCCGTACTGGACGCCGGCGTCGAGCGTGCCCGCGACGACGACGCCGCCCAGGCCGGCGGTCACGGCGTACATCCGGACCTGGATCCCGACCCGGCCGAAGATCGGATCGGCCGGCGTCCGCTGCCAGCTGCGGCCGTCCTTCGAGATCCACATGATGCCGGTGTCGCCCTTGAGATCCTCGCCGACGGCCACGAAGCCGATCGACGGGACGCTGGCGACCGCCCGCAGCCGGCCGCCGTCGAAGATCCGGCCCTCGAGGACCCGGCTCCAGCTCAGGCCGTCTTTCGAAGTCCAGATGATCGGCGGTCCGGGCGTATCGGCCGGTCCGGTCTGGCCGACGGCCACGAGGCCCGCCGGTCCCGCGGCGACGCCCCACACCCGGGCGTCATGGAAGCTCGGCGAGTCCGTGGCCTGCTTCCAGGTCAGGCCATCGGGCGAGACCCACAGTGCCGCATCGGCCGAGAAGAACTCGTTGCCCTTGTAGCCGCCGGCCACGAACCCGCCCTTCCATGGGGTGATCGACGTCAGCCGAAGGGGCGACGCCGAGAACACCGGGCTGGTCACCTTCTGCCAGGTCGCGGCGTCGGTCGAGGTCCAGGCCGTTGCGCCGTTGCCGTCCCGCCCGACCGCGACGTACCGTCCGCCGTTGACTGCCACGGCGGACAGCAGCGATTGGGCCGGGAAGCTACCGGTGAAGGTCCACGTCGATCCATCCGTGGACCGCCAGCTCGCGCCGCTGAAATCCTGGAGGACCCAGCCGACGGCAACCAGTCCCGCGGGCCCGGCGGTCACGCCGGTCATGAGCGTGTCGATGGCCGGGTGGCAGGGAGCGCAGCCGCGAGTGATCACGACGCCCGTCTGGGGGGTCATGAAGCCGTCGGGCTGCTCGATGTTCGGGGCCCGCAACCAGGCCGATGGATCGATGCTGGCCGGCGCCGTGCTGGCCGATGGGGCGGGTGCGATGGACCCGGCTGGGGCACTGGCAACGGGAACGGAAGTCGGCGAGGCGATCGGTGTGGCGGTCGGCGCCGGGCTCGCGCAGGCCGAGACCAGGAGCGCGACGACGACGACGAGGGTCGCTGCGGTGGCTCGTGTCACGAAGGGTCGACCTCCGGTTCCTGTGACCGACGGGGCCAGTCTAGCGTCTGGGCTACGAACGGTACGACATGGTCAATCATCGTGCAAGACCATTACCATGTGCGCGTGCCACTACCGAGGCCAACGCATTGAGCCGGATCGGTCCACGCGAGCCGGGCATCGTCGAGCTCACGCCCCGGCGGTCCCTGACCGACCTTCTGTGGGTCGCCAACACGCGTCACGGTCCGGGCGGCCACTGGTTCGCGAGGGTCGTCGAGGACAGCGGTGACCACGATCACCTGGGCCAGCCGGGCAGTGCCGTCAAGTACCTCGCCGACCACAAGGTCGAGCTGCCCGCCGCGGAGGTCACGGCCGCTGACCTGCGGGCGCTCGACGCGATCCGGGAGATGGTCCGCGGCCTCCTCGACCCGGCGCAGGGTTGGACGCCGGCAGCCCGGGCGATCCTGGAGCAAACCCGCTTTCGGATCGATGCGGACCGTCGCCTGGCGGCCGAGGGCGCCGGCTGGGCCGGCTTCGCCGGCGACCTGATGGTCCCGCTCATCCAGCTCGTCGAGATCCGCGACCGCCTGCAGATCTGCGCCAATCCGCTGTGCCGGCTGATCTTCCTCGACCTGTCGAAGAACAGGGCTCGCCAGTGGTGCGACAACGGCGGCTGCGGCAACCGCGTCCGGGTGCGGCGCTACCGGACGAAACAGCGGGCGACCGAGGCGCCGGGCAGCTACTCCCCGAGATAGGCCTTGCGGACCATCTCGTTCTCGCGGAGGTCCGCCGAGGCGCCCGACAGGGCGACATGGCCGGTCTGGAGGACGTAGCCACGGTTGGCCACGATCAGCGCCTGGAGGGCGTTCTGCTCGACGAGCAGGATCGTGGTCCCGCTGGAGTTGATCTCCTGGATGATCGCGAAGATCTGCTGGACGAGGATGGGCGAGAGGCCGAGCGAAGGCTCGTCGAGGAGGAGGACCCGCGGGCGGGCCATCATCGCCCGGCCGATCGCGAGCATCTGCTGCTCGCCGCCCGACAGGCTGCCGCCGCGCTGGCTGATCCGCTCCTTGAGCCGCGGGAAGAGCTCGAAGACGTGGTCGAGGTCGCCCTGGATCTCGTCCTGGGGACGGGTGAAGGCGCCCATCTTGAGGTTCTCGAGGATCGTCAGCCTCGAGAAGATCCGGCGGCCCTCCGGTGAATGGCCGATCCCTGCCCGGACGAGCTGGTGGGCCGGGGTCCGGGAGATGTCCTTGCCCTCGAAGCTGATCTTGCCCTGGCGTGGGTGGAGGAGCCCGGAGATCGTCTTGAGGGTCGTCGTCTTGCCGGCCCCGTTGGCCCCGATCAGGGTCACGATCTCGCCGCGGCGAACCTCCAGCGAGACGCCCTGGAGGGCGTGGATCTGGCCGTAGTAGGTATGGACGTCCTCGAGCCGCAGTAGGATGTCGTCGGGCGCGGGGCTGGCGCTCGCGCCGGGGGCGATCGCCGTCGTCGTCGGTGCGCCGGTCATTCCGGCGGCTTTCCGAGATAGGCTTCGATGACTCGCGGATTCGTGCGGACTTCCTCGGGGGTGCCCTCCGCGATCCGTTCGCCGTGGTCGAGGACCGTGATCCGGTCGCTGATGCCCATGACCACCTTCATGTCGTGCTCGATGAGCAGGAACGAGAGGCCGAGGTCGTGCCGCAGGCGGCTGATCAGCTCGGTCATCTGGCGGGTCTCGTTGGGGTTCATCCCGGCCGTCGGCTCGTCGAGCAGGACGAGGCTGGGCTCGCTGGCCAGGGCGCGGGCCACTTCCAGGCGGCGCTGGTCGCCGTAGGGCAGGTTCTTGGCCAGCTGCCCCCCGCGACCCTTCAGCCCGACAAGGTCGAGGAACTGGCGGGCCGTGACGATCGAGGCCTTCTCCTCGGCCTGGGCACGCGGCGTGCTGAACAGGGCATCGGCGGCGTTGGCCTTCATCTTGAGGTGCATGCCCACCTGGACGTTCTCCAGCGCGGTCATGTTCGCGAACAGGCGGATGTTCTGGAAGGTCCGGCCGATGCCGGCGCGGACCATCTCGTTCGGCCGGGCACTCTTGAACACGCCGAAGCGCAGGAGCAGCGAGCGGTACCAGACCGGCCGGACGATCGCGGCCAGGAGCATCACGATCAGGCTGATGATGGCGACCAGGATCACCAGGGCGCCGGCCACGGCCGAGGCCTGGTAGACCAGGAACCCGAGCAGGCCGATGGCGATCGCCGGCAGGACCCAGGTGACGGGCTCGAGCCAGGCCCGGACCGGCCGTGCGACCACCTGCTGGCCGTCGAACTCAACGACGCCGGAGGTCGGGTCGAGGATCCCCGCGATCACGTTGAAGAAGGTCGTCTTGCCCGCCCCGTTCGGCCCGATCAGGCTGATGATCGAGCCGCGCGGGATCTCGAGGTCGACCTTGTTGACCGCCACCAGGCCGCCGAAGGTCTTGGTGACCTTGCGGGCTTCGAGGAGCATGTCGGGGCCCGGCGCCTGGCCCATCGTCGATGCGCTCATTGGCCGAGCGCCTCGGTCGGCGGCGGGATGTCCGAGATATCTTCGGAGTCCACGTGGAGCTCCTCCCGTCTCCGGCTGCTCGGGAAGAGGCCTTCGGGGCGCAGCAGCATCATCGCGACCAGGGCGATGCCGTACAGCAGGTACTGGTACTGGACGAAGTCGATGTTCTGGAGGATCGGTGCGTGGATCGCCTGGAAGAACTGGTTGAGCTCCTTGAGGAGGACGGCCTGGATCGTGTAGATCACGAACGCGCCGGTGGCCACGCCCCAGATGTTGCCCATGCCGCCGAGGACGACCATCGCCAGGACGGTGAACGAGACCTGGAAGCCGAACTGGCCCGGCCCGACGAACGTCAGCTTCGACGTCGCGAAGACGCCCGCAAGGCCGGCGGTCGATGCGCCGAGGGCGAAGGCCAGCAGCTTCGTCGTGATCGTGTTGATCCCGCTGCTCGCCGCGGCGAGCTCGTCCTCGCGGATCGCCATCCAGGCGCGGCCCAGCCGTGATCCCTGGAGCCGGTAGAGGAGGACCATCGTGACCGCCAGGATCGCGACCATCGTGATGTAGTAGGGAACCGGGTTCTCAAGCGTGAAGTTGAAGCCGAACAGCGTCGGCTTGTAGATCCCGCCGATCCCGTTGGTGCCCTTCGTGAACGAGCTGGCGTTCAGGAAGACGGCCGGCACGATCTCGCCGAAGCCGAGGGTCACGATCGCCAGGTAGTCACCGCGCAGGCGGAGCGTCGGGGCGCCGAGCAGGAGGCCCAGCGTCGCCGCGATCAGGGCGCCGACGAGGAGCATCGGCCAGAAGGGGATCTGGGTGGCGGTGAACGGCGAGGCCCCGAATGCATAGACGTAGGAGCCGATCGCGAAGAAGGCGGCATAACCCAGGTCGAGCAGGCCGGCCAGTCCGACGACGACGTTCAGGCCCATCGCCAGCAGGATGAAGACGCCGGCGTTCGAGAAGCCGTCGATCCACAGCGACTGCGGCTGGAACGTGCTCAGTGGCGGGATCAGGACGATCAGCGGCAAGCCGACGGCGATAATCAGCCAGCCGGCGAGGATCGTGATCGAGCGATGGTTGCGGGCGCTGCTGCGCAGGCGCGCCCAGGGCGAAGGTGATTGCGCCTGGGGCTTGGACACGGCGGTCATGCCCGTTCACCGAGCTGCTGGCCGAGCAGGCCGCTCGGGCGGAAGACGAGGACCAGGATCAGCACGGTGAAGACGGCTACCTCCGACCACTGGGTATAGCCGATCACCGTCGCGTAGACCTCGACGAAGGCGATGACGAAGCCGCCGATCGCGGCGCCCGTCGTGTTGCCGATCCCACCCAGGACCGCGGCCGTGAATGCCTTCAGGCCGACGAAGAAGCCCAGGTCGAACTTGATGCTCCCGGCGTACAGGCCCTGGACCATGCCGCCCGCACCGGCCAGGGCGGCCGCGATGAAGAAGGTGATCGCGATCGTCTGGTTGATGTCGACGCCCATCAGCTCGGCGGCCTCGCGATCCTGGGCCGTCGAGCGCATCGCCCGGCCCAGCCGCGTCCTGCCGATGAACACCTGGAGGGCGATCATCAGGACGACCGCCATGATCACGATGAACAGGTTCAGGTAAGCGATTCTCGCGCCCATGAGCGCAAACTTGTCGGCCGGCACGATCTGCGGAAAGTTGACCGGCGACGGTCCGAAGGCCGTGGCGATGATGTTCTGGAGGATGAACGACACGCCGATCGCCGTGATCAGCGGGGCGAGTCGCGGCGCGTGGCGGAGCGGGCGATAGGCGACCCGCTCGATGAACGCCCCGATCAGGCCCATCCCGACCATCGTGGCCAGCATGACGATCGCCAGCAGGCCGACCAGGTTCACGAGGTTGGTCACCGGGCCGGTCAGCCCGAAGATCGTGGTCATGATCCACATCGCCAGGAACGAGCCGACCATGAACACGTCGCCGTGGGCGAAGTTGATCAACTCCACGATCCCGTAGACCATCGTGTAGCCGAGGGCAATCAGGGCGTAGATCGCGCCGAGGGTCAGCGCGTTGGCAAATTGCTGCGTCCCGAGGAGCAGGTACTCGACGATCAGCGCGACTGCGCCGATGCCGAGCGGACGGGCGAAGCGCGGAAGGTTGACGGTCATTCGGCAGCCCTGCTTGCGAGGTCTTCCGAGTCTAAAAAGAGGCCGGGGAGCTTGGAACTCCCCGGCCTCTTGGAACGCTGTGCTACGGGGCGTTCGGGTCCGTGAAGGACTCCTGCTTCACGAAGACCCAGTCGCCCTTGCCACCGGCGGCCGTCATGTCGGTCTTGTAGAACGAGATGAACGGCTTGGTGTTGTCACCGTACTTGTCGAAGCTCAGCGTGCCAAGCGCGGTGGTGAAGGTGTTGGCCGAGTTGACCGCGTTGGCGCGGACGCCTTCGCGGGCGCTGGCCAGGTCCGTGGCGGTGGCCGCGGCCTTGGTCAGCGAGGCAACGATGATCTGGGCGCAGGCGTAGGCCGCTGCGCTGTAGGCGCCCGGAGCGCCACCGAACTTGGCGGTGTAGTCCGCGACGAACGTGGACCCCGAGGCGAGGTCGTGGGCGGCGCCAACGGTGCCGTACACGTTGGCGGCAGCGGCGCCGGCAATCGTGATCGTTGCACCCTGGGTGCCACCCGGGCCGAGGTCAGCCACGCCGTCGGGGCCGACGAACGGGATGGTCTCCATGCCGGAAACGGTCCGGCCCTGCTTGAGGGCCAGGCCCATGCCCGTCGGGGTGGTGCCGGCGAGGTAGACGCCCTGCGGGTTCATGGCCGCGGCGGCCGTGAACAGCGGGGTGTAGTCGGTCGTCGACTTCGGGGCGCTGTCGCGCTTGACGACGGTGCCGCCCAGCTTCTTGAACTCAGCCTCGAAGCTGTCACCAACGCCGACGCCGAAGGTCTCGGTGTCGTCGATGATGTAGACGCTCGTCTTGCCGAGGTCCTTGTACAGGTAGTCAGCGGCCGACGGGCCCTGGATGCTGTCCGGGGTGGCCGTGCGGATGTAGCTGATCTTGTCGGGATGGGCCGACCGGTACTGGTCGCCGTCCGGCGGCTGGGTCACCGCGTTGGCGGTGTTGGCCGGGCTGCACATGAGCAGGCCGGCGCCGTTGCTGATCGGAATCTCCGCCTCGGCAACGCCCGAGTTGAACGGACCGACGACGCCCATGACCGACGCGTCGGCGACGAGCGTCTGCATGTTCTTGGCGCCCGTCTGCGGGTCGTGGACGCCGTTCAGGGCGTCGTCCTGGACGTTGGTGGCCAGCTTGCAGCCGGCGACGCCGCCGGCGGCGTTGACCTGGGCAACGAGAAGCTCGACGCCGTTCTCAGTCGGGACGCCGTTGGCCGTCTCGCCACCGCTCATCGGGAGCTCGGTGCCGATCTTGACGGTTCCGCCGACGCACCAGGCACCGGGGGTAACCGCTCCACCGGAGCTGGCAGGTGCCGAGCCTACTGGAGCCGAGCTGGCTCCTGATCCACTGCTCGCCGCCGGGGGTGTGGTGGCGCTGCCACTACAGGCCGACAGAACGAGCACAGCCGCGGCGCCCAATGCGCCGAGCTTGCCGTACTTCATCAAATGCTCCTCCTCTTATCACCGTCCGCCGTTCTCGGCGGACGTTCCCGGTCGATGCCCCTGCTCTTCAAACCGAGGCCCGTCGCCAGCCGCCCTCTTCGCCCATTCGTCCGTGGCCCAGGATGGGTCAGTCGGGGACGTCGGTGCGGCACAGAAGGTGGCACGGCGATCAAGGCAACGGACGACGCGCAGGTGGCCGCCGGAGCGATGCCGTATATTAGGCACTGGCGCGTCGATTGCAACACTGCTGTTGGGTGCCCCTTGGGTGGTTGTAGTGCGCTTCGGCGCCCAGCACCGAGAGGCGCGCTCACGGCGGGGAAACGTCGAGCCGGTCGGATCTCGATCGCCTCTGCCGCAGCCGGATGCGCCACCCTCGTGAGGTCAGGCCCGTCGGCGTGGACTACCAGGTTCGGACGGCTCGCATCACCGATGTCGATCGGCTCGTCGCGCTCTTCGCGCCGGGCCTCGACCCGGCCGGCGGGCCGCTCGTGGCAGCCGATCTTCTGCGGCAGCTCATCTATCTGCCGCAGGCCAGCGTGCTCGTCGTCGAACGGCGGCGGGAGGTCATCGGCGGCGCGGTCCTCGCCCTTCGTCCCTCGGTGCGCGCCGGCGGATATATCGGCACGATCGACCTGCTGACCGTTGACCAGGACGCCGACGCAGTGAGCGTCACCAACGACCTGCTCGAGGAGATCTTTCGTTCCGCGCGCAACAAGGGCTGCACCGTCGTCGAGGCGGCGCTGCCCATCGATCCCGGCGAGCGAGCCCGTTGGGAAGATCGTGGCTTCACCATTGGCGGCTCGCTCATGACCCGGTCCGTGGCGGCCCGCAAGGCCGCCGCGCGCCAGGTCCGAATCTGATCCCCGCCGAGCTGCGCAGCCTGCGCCGGCGGTTCGCACACAGGACATAGGAGTCAACGTGGGCAAGAACGTCGCCGTCTTCGTGGACGTCGCGAACATCTTTTATGCGGCCAAGGCCGCCGGCGTCGACATCGATTACGTGACGCTGTTGAAATCGGCCATCGCCGGACGCGACTTCGTCCGGGCGTACGCCTACACCGGGCTCGACCCGGACAACGAGAACCAGCGCAACTTCCATGCGTTCCTGGCCCGGCACAGCTACAAGGTCGTGAGCAAGGACATCCGGAAGTACGGCGACGGCAAGGTCAAGGCAAACCTGGATATCGAGCTCGTCGTCGACCTGATGAAGACCGCCCGCAATCTCGATGTCGCGATCATCGTGTCGGGCGACGGCGACTTCGCGCCGGCCATCCGCGCCGTCCAGGAGATGGGCGTTCGCTGCGAGGTCATCAGCTTCCGGGGCAACACCAGCTCGGACCTGATCGAGGTCGCCGACCTGTTCACCGACATCACCCAGATCGCCAAGGTCGAGAAGGGCTCGTCGCGCTCCGGCCGGCGGGTCGCCGATGACGATGAAGACCTGTCGATGACCGAAGTCCCCGACAAGCAGACCGAGGGCACCGGCGTCGGCCGGGGCCGCGGAACGCGTGGCGGCCGGACCCGGACGACCCGGGTTGGCGAGCCCGAGCCGGTGGCCGCGGCCGCCCGCCCGGCCACTCGTGGTCGCCGGCCCGCCGAGCCAGCCCTCGAGGTCGCGGCAAGTGCCGCTCCGGTCGCGCCGGCCGCCTTCACGGCTGGCCTGGTGGCATTGCCCGGAGAGAAGCTGTCCAAGGCGGCCATCGCCGCGGCTGCCCGGGCGGCCGAACCCGTGGCCGTACCGGTCGCGGCGGAGCCCGAGTTCGAGCTCGACATCGAGGAAGAGGAGATCCTTGCCGGCCAGGCGGCCGGTGGCGAATCCGAGGCCGAGGGCCAGCGCAGGCGGCGCCGTCGTGGTGGCCGTGGCCGCGGTCGCGGTCGGGGCCGGGCAGAGGGCGAGCCCGTGGCCGGAGCCGTCGCTCCGCCGCGGGAGATCATTGCCCGTCCGCTCGAGCTCGACGAGGACGAGGAAGAAGAGGACATCCCGGTCGCGCCGCGACCGCCGCGGTCGGCCGCATTCGGCTCCTTCTGGGACAGCCAGATCGGCATGGATCGGGCGCCCGCCGCGAATCTCTCGCCGCTCGACGTCGACGACGAGGACGAGCCGGCGATCCCCGAGTACCTGATCGCCGAGCAGCGGCGCGGCAACCGGCCGGTCGGCCGGGATGGCCGTCGACCGGGTGGTGGCGGGCCCCAGCGTGGAGGCCGGGGTGGCGGCTATTCCGCCGCGGTCGACCGCGAGCGCGACGGCCGTGGTGGGGGTGGCGGCGGCGGGATCAACCGCTATCCGGGCGTCTCCGCCCGCCGGCCCGAGGAGCGTCCCCGGAACGACGATCGGCCGGCGATCGCCCCGCGCCAGGAACGGCCGAAGGGCGGCGACGAGCCGTGGAGCGAGGTTCCGCCCGAGCTCGAGGCGATGCTCCGGGCCCAGATCGCGGCCAAGCCGGCAAGTCGACCGTCCGGGCGACCGGCAGGTCGTGCGCCGGAGGCAGCACCCGTCGCGGAAGCCGCTCCGGCAGCAGCAGACGCTCCGGCGGCGGCCCCGGCCCGTCGTGGACGGCCGCCCAAGGCTGCCGCGGCAGCGGTTCCGGCCGAGGCTGCCGGCGCCGATTCGGCAGCACCGAAGCGTCGGACCGCGACGCGGCGCCCGTCCGAGCCGGTCGTCGCGGCTGCCGAAGCGCCGGCCCCCGAGGATCCAGCGGCTCGCAAGCGGACCTCGACCCGGTCCGCGGCAGCGACGGCGTCCGCGCCGGCCCCCGAAGCGGCTCCGGCCGCCAAGCGGCGCGGCCCGGCCAAGGCAACGGCTGCCGAGGCGCCGGCCGAAGCGCCGGCCGCGGCTCCGAAGCGGCGCGCGACCCGGAAGGTTGCCGAGTAACCAATCTCGGCCAACGGGCCAGGCGCTGAAAGGCGACGCCATGACCGTCGGGCGGCAGTGGATCACCCGGGCCGCGCCCGGGACGCTCTCCGCTGCCGCCGCGATCGTCGAGGGCGCGGCCGCCCACGCGGTCCTGATCGCGGGGCCGCCGTCGGTCGGCAAGATGACCCTTGCCGATGACCTCGCCGCCGGCTTGCTGTGCGTTGCTCCGGATCCGGCGAATCGGCCCTGTCGCGCATGCCGGGGCTGCCGGCTCGTCGCCGGGGCCAATCATCCCGACCTGCACCGGCTGGGTCCCGAAGGGCCCGGCGGCCAGGTGGTGATCGGCGACTCGGCGCGGCCCGCCGGGCGTGGCGTTCGCAACCTCGTCGCCAAGCTCGCCTACCTGCCGGTCGAAGGCGGCCATCGCGTCGCGATCGTCGAGCACGCCGAGCGGATGAACGAGGATGCCCAGAACGCCCTCCTGAAGACGCTCGAAGAGCCTCCGCCGCGGACCACGCTCATCCTGTCCGCCGACGAGGAGGACCGTCTCCTGCCGACGGTCCGCTCACGCTGCGTCCGGTTGCGCATGGCGCCGCTCGGCATCCGGGCGATCGAGGATCTGCTCGTCGAGCGGGGCGTCGCCGATGCCTCGGTCGCTGCCCGGCTTGCCCGGATCGCGGCCGGCCGGCCGGGCGTCGCGATGGCCTATGCCCGGCTTCCGGAAGCCGTGACGATCCACGACGAGATCGCCCGCAGCCTGCTCGACCTCCTGTCGGCGCCGGTGTCGGCGCGGCTCGTCTCCGGGCGGGAGCTGATCGAGCGAGCCGTCGCCCTCGATACCGCGCTTCGCCCAGTCGAGCCGGCGGTCGTCCCGGCGGCCCGTCTGCCGCGCGGATCTTCGAAGGGTCCTCGCCCGGCAACCCCGGTCCCAACCGCTGATGAGGCCGACGCCGGAGGCGAGGCGCCGGCCACCGGCAAGCGCTCACCCGCCGAGCGGCGGCGAGGCGTGCTGGTCCTGCTCGACCTGTGGCGCGACGTGGCCCTCGACCTGGCGATTGCCGCCCTGGGTGGCCGCCACGAGGTCCGGGACCCGGCCCTGCTGGACGACCTGGTCGCGAGCGCGAGCATTGTTCGGCCCCAGCAGATCGGCGCATTCCTCGTCCACCTCGACCGGATCGCCGAGCTCGTCGAGGGCAACACCGGGCCGGAGCTGGCGATCGACGTTCTCGTCCTCGCCTGGCGTCCCGCCGCCTCCGCCGCGGCCTGAGGCGTGGATCCCGGTTCGTCGACCGGCTCGGCGTTCGAGCGCCTCGAAGCGACGGTCACCGGCCGCGTCCAGGCCGTGGGCTTCCGTGTCTTCGTCGCGAGCCGGGCCGCAACGCTGGGCCTGACCGGCTGGGTCCGGAACGGCTCCGACGGCTCGGTCGAATGCGTCGCCGAGGGGCGCCGGGCGGATCTCGAGATGCTTCTCGCCGCCCTCGAGCTTGGCCCATCCGGTGCTCGGGTCGATGCTGTCAGCCGTTCCTGGACGGTTGCCACGGGATCATTCGACCGCTTCTCGATCGCCAGCGGCTGGACCTCCGGCGACTGACCCCGGGCAGATTGCCGGACGTTCCTCTGGCAAAACGCGATTCTTCACGGGCGTATGGTCGGGACTGGGCTCTTTCAGTTCCCCGGACACGGCCGCCTCGCCAGATTCCGTGCTCAACCGAGGCTTGAACGGAGCTCCGCAGGATCCTCGATCGGTCGCCACCGACATAAGCCGGCCTCATCTCGTGCGTTGACAAAGAACGTCGCAACGAGCCGTTGCGTGGCAAGCCGATCCGGCTCACGATCGCCGCGGCCAGACCGACGCTGGGAGGGGGATCCCGTGAAGCGGCTTCGCAGCAAGGCAGCCCGCGCATTCGTGCTCTGGACGCTGCTCATCCTTGTCGTGGCGATTCTCCTGTCCGTGCAGGCGACCGGCAGCCTGATCGTTGCGGGACAGGACTGCTTCTTCAACTACCCGGCGGTGCCCTGCCCGAGCCCAACCGATCCCGCGTTCGTCCGGCTCACGTTCGTATTCTTCGGACTCCCGCTGATCTGGCTCCTCGGGATCGGCGTTGCCACCGCCGCGCGAGCTTTCCGTAGAAGGGGCCGCGGTTCGCAATAGCGCCGGGGTAGTTAGCAGTCATCGTGGCCGCGGCTGGATCCAGCGCCTGATGGTCTGGCGGTAATCGCCCGTGCGTGGCGGAGGCACGGGGCGCGACTTGCGGCCGCTGGTCTGACCGAATCTGTCCAGAAGTGCCCCGACCAGCTACCCGGTGGGTAGGGCCACCGGTCGGGCAACTGCCCGGGATTGCGTTGGATCAGGGCAGGCCGCTGATCAGGCCGCCGTCGACCGCGGTGAACGTGCCGGTCTGGTAGCTGGCCAGGTCCGAGGCCAGGTACGTGACGTACGAGGCCAGCTCGTCCGGACGCCCGTAGCGGCCGGCCGGGATCGTGGCGAGGTGGCCGGCGCGAATGCTCTCGACCGATTGCCCGGTCGTCTCGGCGCGGCCGGCATCGAGGCTCTCGATCCGCGGAGTCGTAAGGCGCCCGGGCAGGACCCCGTTGATCGTCACGCCGTCGGCGGCCACGGCCCGGGCGGCCGTCTTCAGCCAGGCGGCGAGCGCGCCCCGGCCGGCATTCGAATAGACGAGATCGGGGATCGGCTGGCGGATGCCGGATGACAGGATCGCCACGATGCGTCCCCAGCCCGACGCGCGCATCGCCGGCAGGAGCGCCGTCGCCATCTCGATCGGCGTGGTCGCGAGGAGCTGGAAGGCCCGTCCCCAGCCGGCCGGATCGGTCTTCGTCGGGTCGATGGCGGGCGGCCCGCCGGCGTTCAGGACGAGGATGTCGACCCGGCCGACGGCCGCGGTCGCCTCGGCGGCAATCCGGGCACCGACCCCCGGGACGCTGGCATCGCCCGCAAGGCTGATGACTTCGACGCCGTGACGTCGGTGGATCTCGTCGGCGGTCTTCGCCAGGCCGTCCGCGCCGCGGGACCAGATGACGAGGCGGCAGCCCTCCTCGGCAAGGCGCTCGGCCGTCGCCCGCCCGAGGCCCGAAGAGCCGCCACCGACGAGCGCCGTTCGCCCGCGAATCCCGAGATCCATGTCGTCCTCCGTCGGCCCTGAACGCGATCCATCGTGCCACGCGCCGGCCGCACGTGCGTCGAGGGGTGGGCCGATTGCCGGGTCGAGCCCGGACGAGTCGGCCATTGGCGGCCGCTGATCGAGGTGCCAGTCTGACCGTGATGGAATCGGGTTCGAATCTGGCTGCCGACCTGCCGATCGTCTACCGCGCCGCCCTGGACGCGGTCGACGGGCTCAGCCAGATCGGCCTGCGCCGCGAGGCCACGAAGCTGCGCGACGAGGCGATTCGTGCCTATAGCCGGGCGTGGGACGAGAAGTGCCGGCGAAAGCTCGAGGAGATCCAGGGCAAGGCCGTTGCCGCCAGCGCCGTCGAGGCGACGCGGACCGGCCGACAGCTGCCGCGGGCAGGCTCGGCCGCCTAACCTCGACGCGGGCCGGGCGGTCCGGCGGCTGTTCCGGGCACATTCCAGTACGCTCCAGCCATGGCTGGACCCACGATCGGCGCGCTCCTCGAGTCGGCAGTTGCCGCCGAGGAGGCCCTCGCCGAGCTCGGCGAGACGATCGAGGACGAGTGGTCGTACGTGAATGACCTGCGCCAGGCCTGGACCGATCGGCTCGACGAGGTCGCGGCTGGGCCGACGGGAGCGCGCGAGGCCAGCCCGGAGATCGTCGACGCGATCGAGCTGGCCATCGAAGAGGCCGGCCTCGTCCACGATCCCCATCGGGCGATCGACTGGCTCTCCACCTTGCCCCAGGTAGTCCTCCTCGCCGCCGAATCGCTGGCCTGATGCGCTTCCAGGACGCGGCGAAGGACGGCCGGGCGGTGGTCTACGCGGCGATCCAGGCCGATCCGCTCGTGGCCCGAGCCGCCGAGCTCCTCAGCCAGGCGACGCTCGGGGAGCGAATCCTCGCCCGCGCGGTCATGAACGGCGAATCGACCGACGCCGATCGCTGGCGGCGGATCTTTCCGAGCCTCTTCTCGTCCGCCAGCGCCGAGCGTGCCGTCGAAATCCTCGCGGTTTCGCTCGCCGTCGCCGACCGCGGCGAGCAGGTCCGAAGCCAGGTTCGCGGCGCGATTGTCGAGGAGCTGACCGCGCGCCTGCTCGCGAGGCGGGCGTCGCCGGCCGCCGTCCGGCGCGAGCGTCGGATCCTGTTCGACGGCGTGCCCGCCGAGATCCATCCCTACGACGTGACCGTCGAGGCGGCCGGCGCGGGCGAGGCGTTCGATTGCAAGTGGGGCGCGCGGGGGATCAACGCCGACGTCCTCCACCAGCTCGACGACGCGCGGACCCACGCGCTCGATGAAGACGAGCCGCTCAACGTGGCGATCGTGGTCTTCGACGCCGAGCGCTCCTGCCGGGTCCGGCTGGATGCGCAGACGGCGCCCCACGCGCAGACCCGCCTTGTTGCCATCGAGCAGCTGGACACCCTCGCAGGCCCGCGCCAGTGACCGGCGAGTCGCGCCAGTGACCGGCGAGGTCCATGACCCGGCGAGCGACCGCTACGCGCCCCCGAGCGAGACCGAGCGTCGTTCTTCCTCGACCTACCGGGTGCGCTTCGACGAAGCCGGTCCCGATGGGATCGCTCGCGCCTCGGCCTACCTGCGCTACGCCCAGGACCTGGCCTGGCTCCACTCCGAGCGGCGTGGCTTCGGCCGGCCCTGGTACCAGGAGCGTGGCCTGGCCTGGGTCGTGCGGGCCGTCGACCTGACGATCGTGGCCGCCCTGCCGACGGGAACGGCAATGCTGGCCACGACCGAGGTGACCGGCGGCCGCCGGGTGATGGCCCGCCGGCGCTGCGACCTGCGCGACGAGACCAGCGGCAGGCCGATCGCGACCGTCCTGACCGATTGGGTGATGACGACCACGGCGGGCGTGCCGACCCGGGTTCCGGATGCGTTTCCGATCGCCTTCGGCGTTCCCGCCAGCAGCTTCGAGCCGACCCGGGTCGATCCGGGCCAACCGCCCGACGGTGCGGTTCGCCGGTCGTTCGATGTCCGGCTCCACGAGCTCGACCCGATGGGCCATGTCAACAACGCGGTCTACCTCGACTGGCTCGATGAGGCAATCGACCTCGTCGAGCCGGCTGCGATCCGGGCGGTGCCCCGGCGCTATCGCCTCGAATACCGGGCCGCCGCGTCGCCCGGCGCCACTCTCGTCGGCTGGGCCTGGGGCGATGCGTCGGGCTGGTCGTACCGGCTCGCCGACGACGCCGGGCGGCTCTGCCTGGGCGGCCGGCTGGAGGGCACAGCGGGGATCTGAGCCCGCGCCTTCGCCGTGTCGGTGGGCGGGTCGTGGACAGCGGTCAACAAGGCCTCGGTGACGCCCAGCAACGAGGGCCCCACAGCACGCCAGCAGACCGCATCGCGGGCAGTACGTTCGGGCCACCGACGGGCGGGACGTGCGCCGGTGCACCGCCCCGCCAGGGACGGGTACCGGTCGCGGTAACGACCTCCAGTGGACTATCTGGCTATTGGGGACTGGGACCCCCGGCCCCAGTGTTCGGCCCAGATCAACACATCGTCATGTGCCTCGAATCGGGGCACCGATGTGACTGGGCCGAAGGGGATAACGAAGAGATGGCGATCTCGCCCGGCACCGAGCTCCTGCTCGCCGCGCTGGTCGTCGCCTTCATCGGAGCCATCCTCGGCAGTGCCGGATTCGCGGCGACCATCGGTCGCCGGCAGGTCGCCCGAATCACCGCCGTCACCGTCGCCCTGGCCGGCGCCACCGACCCATCCTCGATCGTCGACACCGACGGCCTTGACGACCCGAAGCTGCGCGCCGCCTTCGGGCGGCTGGCCGAGCGTGTCTCGGAAGCCTGGACCCTGGCGACCGTCGATCCCCTGACCGCCGTCCTCAACCGGCAGGCGCTCATCGGCCGGATCGAAGCTGAGCTCGACCGGGCCAGCCGCTATGCGCGGCCGCTCTCGATCGTCCTCGTCGACCTCGACCATTTCAAGCGAGTGAACGACACCCACGGCCACTCGGCGGGCGACACGGTCCTGCGCGAGTTCGCCGCGGTGCTCCGGGCGAGCGTCAGGGCCGTCGACATCGTCGGCCGCTACGGCGGCGAGGAATTCATGCTCGTCCTGCCCGAGACGGACGCAGACGCCGCGGCGACGATGGCCGAGAAGCTGCGCCGGGCGGTGGCGGGTCGCCAGATCCAGGTCCAGGACGGGACGATCCTGTCGATCACGATGAGCGCCGGCGTCGCCGGCGGCCTGGGTCCGCACATGAACCTCGAAGGCCTGATCAACGACTCCGACGCGGCGCTGTACTCCGCGAAGGCGCTCGGCCGCGACCAGGTCTACGTCTTCCACGAAGTGGCCGAGGGCGACCTCGTCCGCCGGGCGGCAATCGCCCCACAGGCCCGCCAGCGGGCCGTGGACGTTGGCCGGGCGGCGATGCGTGCGGCCACGGCCACGCTCCAGGCGGCGCTCGAAGAGCGCAACGGCTGGACCGGCAAGCCCTCGAACATGATCGCCGAGATGTCGGCAATGCTCGCCCAGGCGCTCGAGCTGCCGCCCGGGGAGATCGAGCGCGTGCATACGGCCAGCCTCCTCCACGACCTGGGCAAGCTGGCCATCCCGGACGCGATCCTCGACAACCCGGGCGAGCTCGACGATCGCGAATGGCGGGTCGTCTCGGAGCATCCCAAGATCGGCCAGGTCGTCCTCGAGCAGGCCGGCGCGCTGCGCGACGCAGCCACGATCGTCCTCCATCATCACGAGTGGTTCGATGGCCGGGGCTACCCGCACGGCCTGGCCGGACGCGAGATCCCCGTCGGGGCCCGGATCGTGGCGATCGCCGACGCCTACGAGGCGATGGTCGCCGGCCGGCCCTACAGGAGCGCGATCGCCCACGAGGCCGCGCTCGCGGAGCTCCGCCGGCACGCCGGTGTCCAGTTCGATCCGGAGCTCGTCGAGCTCTTCGTGACCCTGTTCGCCGACGGTGTCCCGTGGGAGCCATCCGAAAACGGCCACCAGCGCGAGGGCGCCGACTCCGAGGTCGACCTCCTTGGCAACGACCATCGCCACCACGGCGTGATCCACGACGCCGTCCATGCCCGCCGGCGCGGCGAGGTCCTGCCGCCGGCGGCTCGCTCGCGGCGCGCCGCCCGCCCGCCGTCCAAGGCCGTCTGAGATGACATCCGTCTGCGCTCACTGCGGGTCGCCGCTCGTCGAGCGCCGGGATCGGACGACCGGCCTGCCGTACCCGGCCTGCGAGAGCGCGGCATGCCCGGGAGCCAGGCCGGCGTCCGATACCACCGGCTGGACGCGGGCCGATCGCACCCGGACACGCCCCCATGGCTCGAGCCGCCGGCGCTGGTGGCGCGCGGCTCGGCGGGCAATCTGGTCGCTGACGGGCTGACAAGCTGACCACATGACCGACTGGCCGGCGTTCTGCCGGACCAGCCGGTCGCCATGGTGGACAATTGGCCCGAAGGGCCGCCGCCGGGACCCCCCGTCCGCCCGGATCCACGAGCAGGACCGTTGAGCCAGTTCCTCGGCGCGCTCGACCAGGGCACCAGCAGCACCAGGTTCATCGTCTTCGACCACGCCGGCCGCCCGGTCGCGACCGACCAGCGCGAGCATCGCCAGGTCTATCCGGCCGCGGGCTGGGTCGAGCACGATCCGCTCGAGATCCTCGAGCGCTGCCACGAGGTGATCAGCGGAGCGCTGGCCAGGGCCGGGATCGAGGCGGCCGACCTGGCTGCGGTCGGGATCACCAACCAGCGGGAGACGACCGTCCTCTGGGAGCGAGCCACCGGCCGGCCGATCCACAACGCGATCGTCTGGCAGGACACGCGGACGACCGACATCGTCGGGGAGCTGGCCGCCGCGGGTGGAGTCGATCGCTTCCGGGCCGTGACCGGCCTGCCCATCGCCACCTACTTCTCGGGACCGAAGGTCCGCTGGCTCCTCGACAACGTCCCCGGGGCCCGGAGCCGCGCCGAGGCCGGCGACCTGCTCTTCGGGACGATCGACACGTGGTTGATCTGGAACCTGAGCGGCGGGCCGGCGGGCGGCGTCCACGTGACCGACGTGACGAACGCCAGCCGGACGATGCTGATGAACCTCCGGACGCTCGACTGGGACCCGGACGTGCTCACCTCGCTGGACATCCCGCGGAGCCTCCTGCCCCGCATCGCGTCGTCGAGCGAGGTCTACGCGACGGCCGGCGCTCCGCTCGCGGGCGTCCGGATCGCCGGCGATCTCGGCGACCAGCAGGCGGCCCTTTTCGGCCAGACCTGCTTCGCGGCCGGTGAGGCCAAGAACACGTACGGCACCGGCTGCTTCATGCTCCTCAACACCGGCCCGGAGCCGGTGACGTCGAGGAGCGGCCTGCTCACGACGCTCGCCTACCGCCTCGGTGGCCAGCCACCGGTCTACGCCCTGGAAGGTTCGATCGCCGTGGCCGGCGCGCTGGTCAGCTGGCTGCGCGACAACCTCGGCCTGATCGCCGACTCGGGTGAGATCGAGGCACTGGCGCGATCGGTGCCCGACAACGGCGGCGTGTCGTTCGTTCCGGCGTTCTCGGGCCTCTTCGCGCCGTACTGGCGGAGCGAGGCCCGGGGTCTCATCGCCGGGCTCACCGGGTTCGCCACGAAGGGCCATATTGCCCGGGCTGCGCTCGAGGCGACGGCCTGGCAGACCCGGGAGGTGCTCGAGGCGATGAACCGCGATTCGGGCGTGGCCCTCGGTGCGCTCAAGGTCGACGGCGGCATGGTCACGAACGAGCTGCTCATGCAGTTCCAGGCCGACGTCCTGGGCGTCCCGGTCATCCGCCCCGAGGTCATCCAGACGACCGCCCTCGGTGCGGCCTACGCCGCCGGCCTGGCGGTCGACTTCTGGCCGGCCCTCGACGACCTCCGGGCGTACTGGCGAAAGGACCGCGAGTGGACGCCGGCGCTCGACCCTGGGGCCCGGGCGGTCGCCTATCACTGGTGGCAGAAGGCCGTCGCCCGCACGTTCGACTGGCTCGAGTGACCCGCGCGAGCCGAACTCGGACGCCGGCTGGGGCATCATGGCCCGGATGACTGGCCCAACCCGACTACCCAGGATCGTGGACGTCCTGATCGTCGGCGGCGGCGCGACCGGCGCCGGCCTCCTGCGCGACCTCGCCCGGCGCGGCCTGCGCTGCCTCCTCGTCGAGAAGGGCGATCTGGCCAGCGGCACGAGTGGCCGGTACCACGGCCTCCTCCACTCGGGCGCACGCTACATCGCCCGCGATCCGCAGGCCGCCCGGGAGTGCATCGCCGAGAACGCGATCCTGCGCCGGATCGCTCCGGCGACGATCGAAGAGACCGGTGGCCTGTATGTCGCCACGCCCGACGATCCCGACGACTATGTCGACGCCTTCGCGGATCGGTGCGATGCGGTCAACGTTCCATGCGACGACGAGCCGCTCGCCGCGCTGTTCCGCCGGGAACCGGCCCTGAATCGCCAGATCCGACGGGCCTACCGCGTCC
This sequence comes from Candidatus Limnocylindrales bacterium, assembly GCA_025450915.1. Classification (GTDB taxonomy): domain Bacteria; phylum Chloroflexota; class Limnocylindria; order Limnocylindrales; family CSP1-4; genus Palsa-1033. The sequence goes on from JANWLH010000039.1 coordinate 67,964, forward strand.
CCGATGCGTCGCTGGAGCCGTGGCAGCTCGTCGAAGCGAACCTGCGCGATGCGGCCGATCGCGGCAGCCAGGCGCTGCCCTATCACCAGGTCGTGGGGATGGAGCGCAACGGCGGTTTCGTCTCGTCGGTCTCGATCGCCGACCTGCGCAGCGGGACCATCGAGCGGGTCGTTCCCCGGATCATCGTCTCGGCCGCCGGGGCCTGGGCCGGCCGGGTGGCCGCGCTCGCCGGGATCGAGCTCCGGATGTCGCCGGGCAAGGGCACGATGCTCGTCTACAACCAGCGGATGACCGACACCGTCATCGCCCGCTGCAAGCCGCCCGGGGACGGCGACATCATGGTCCCGGTCCACACCGTGGCGATCCTCGGCACGACCGACATCCCGGTCGAGGATCCCGACCACTACGAGGTGACGCCGGCCGAGATCGAGGACCTGATCTACGAGGGTGAGAAGCTCTTCCCGGACCTCCGGCGGATGCGGATCCTGCGGGCCTACGCCGGCGTCCGGCCGTTGTATGCCGCGGCCGAGTTCGCCCGATCCGGGGAGCTGGCCGGCGGCGACCGGGCGATCTCGCGGGCGCATGCCGTCATCGACCACGAGTCCCGCGACGGCGTCGCGAACTTCGTGTCGATCGTCGGCGGCAAGCTGACGACCTACCGGTTGATGGCCGAGCAGACGGCCGATGTTGTCTGCGCGAAGCTCGGCGTCGACCAGCCGTGCACGACGGCCGACGAGGTCCTTCCCGGCCAGGGCTCGGGCCGGGGCTACTACTGGCTCGGGGATCGGCTGGCGGCGCACGAGGCGACCGGCGGCGGCGACGCAGCCCTGATCTGCGAGTGTGAGCTCGTGACCCGGCCGATGCTCGAAGCCTTCCTCGATGAGCGAATGCCGTGCAGCCTCGACGATGTTCGCCGCGGCACCCGGCTGGGCATGGGCCCATGCCAGGGGGCGTTCTGCACGTTCCGGGCGGCGGGTGTGATGGCCGCACGAACCGGCGGGACCGTCGCGGCGCAGGCCGAGCCGGTCGAGGACGAGCTCGTGGCCTTCCTGCGCGAGCGCTATCGCGGGACGAGGCCGATCGCCTGGGGCCGCCAGCTCCAGGAGCTGTGGCTGTCGACGGGCATCTACTGGGGGGCGCTCGGGCTCGACGCGTTCGTCTCCCCGGGCAGCGAGGCCGGCGATGGCCACGGCTGACGTGGCCGTCGTCGGAGCGGGGCTGGCCGGGCTGACCGCCGCGATCCGCCTGGCCGAGGCGGGCGCCCGGGTCCACGTCCTGGCGGCCGGCCACGCGACGACCCACTGGGCGCCGGGCGGCATCGACCTCGGCGCGCTGCCGGATTCGCGGACTTCCCAGGAGGCGATCGACCGCCTGGCGATGGTTCCCGGCCACCCGTACGGCGTCCTTGCGGCCGAGCTCCCGGCGGCCCTCGCCTGGCTCCGGGCCGTCCTGGCCCGGGAGGGCTTCGAGCTCGAGGGTGCGCCCGGTGACCCGCTCCGGGCGATTCCCACCGCGATCGGGGCGACCCGCCTCGCGGCGCTCCTGCCGGCCGGAATGGCGGGCGCGCTGCCTGCCTGGGCGCCGGACGAGACCCTGGTCGTCTGCGGCCCCGCGGGATTCCGCGACTTCTGGCCCGAGGCCATCGCCGGCGCTCTGCGCCGGCCGAGCTCGTGGCGCGGCCAGACGCCGCCCGGGCGAATCGAAGCCGTCAGCGTTGAGCTGCCCGGTCTCGCCGGCCGGCGCAACCTCTCGAGCCTCGACCTGGCCCGGCTCTTCGACGATCCGGCCTGGCGCCGCGCCGCCCTCGAGGGGATCGCCCGGGCGGTGGCGGCGCGATCCCGGGCTCCCGGGCGCGTGGCCCTGCCGGCCATCCTCGGGTTGAACGACCATCCAGCCGCCCTCGCGGCCGCCCGCGAGATCCTGCCGCTCCTCCCGTTCGAGGTGGCCCTCGCCCCACCGAGCGTCCCGGGGCTGCGCTTGTACGCGGTCCTTCGCGGCGCCCTGCGGCGCCACGGCGGCCGGCTCCAGGTCGGCGAGGCCGTCCACGGGACGATCGACGCCGCCGGCCGGGTCGCGGAGCTGCGAGCGCCGGCCGCGGCGCGGGAGTTCGTCCTCTCGGCGGGGGCGGTCGTCCTGGCGACCGGCGGCATCGCCGGCGGCGGGATCGTGGCGGACGGCCCGGCAACCCTGCGCGAGGAGGTCCTTGGGCTGCCGGTCGATGGCCCGCCGGCCGGCAACTGGCTGAGCGACGACGCGTTAAGCCCGGCGGGCCATCCGCTCGAGACGGCCGGGATCCGGACCGACCGGCACCTCCGGCCGGTCGCACCCGCCGGATCCACGGCTGATGGGCGGCCGATCGCCGAGAACGTCCGGGTCGCCGGCAGCCTGCTCGCGGGCCAGCGCTACCTGCGTGAGCGCTGCGGCGACGGCGTCGCCCTGGCCAGCGGCGTCCTCGCCGCCCGGAAATTGGCCGGGGTGGCTCGATGACGATCGCCGACATCGTGGCCCAGGCGTCCGCGCCCGGGCAGCCGCGGTCCGTCGGCCTGAGCGCGGACGAGTGCCTGAAGTGCAACGTGTGTACCACGGCCTGCCCGGTTGCCCGGGTGACGGACCTCTTTCCGGGCCCGAAGTACTCCGGCCCGCAGGCCCAGCGCTTCCGCCTGGGCAGCGAGCTGGCACCGGGCAGCGGGAGGCTGTCGGTGGTGCCGTCGCCGGATCGCTCGGTTGACTACTGCTCGGGGTGCGGCTTCTGCACGACGGCCTGTCCGGCGGACGTGAAGATCGCCGAGATGAACAACCGGGCCCGGGGAGCATTGCGCTCCGGCCGGCGGCCCCGGTTGCGCGACTGGCTCCTCGGACAGACGGACCTGACCGGCCGGCTGGGCGGCCTGACCGAGCCGCTTGCCAACTGGGGGCTCCACAATCGGCTCGTCCGGGTCCTGATCGACAGGATCCTGCGGATCGACCGGCGGGCGCCCTTGCCACGGTTCGCGAGGCGCTCGTTCCGTTCCCGGCTCGGCCGCCATTGGCGCGGGCGATGGTCGGCGAACGCGCCGGCGCCGGCCACGAGCGTCGTCTACTTCCACGGCTGCGCGGCCAACTACTACGAACCGGAGGTGGGCCAGGCGGCGATCGATGTCCTCGAGCGGAACGGCTTCACCGTCATCGTCCCGCCCCAGGTCTGCTGCGGCCTGCCGCTGATCAGCAATGGCCTCTACGCGCCGGCGCGCGGCCGGGCGCGAAGCAATATCGCCGTCCTCGCCGGCTACGCCCGGGCGGGCTACCGGATCGTCGGCACGTCGACGTCGTGCACCCACACCCTCAAAGCCGAGTATCGCGAGATGCTCGACATCGACGACGCCGATGCCCGGATGGTCGCCGAGGCCACGTGGGACATCTGCGAGCTCCTCGTCGATCTCCACGCCCAGGGCCGGCTCGATACTCGCTTCGGGGCGCTTGACCGGACGCTGCCATACCACGCCCCGTGCCAGCTGCGGAGCCACGGGATCGGGCTGCCCGCGCTCGACCTGTTCGAGCTCGTCCCGGGCCTGCGGGCGATCGACCTGGACCACGACTGCTGCGGGATTGCCGGCACGTACGGCCTCAAGAGCGAGAAGTACGAGATCGCGATGGCTGTCGGGAAGCCCCTCTTCGAGCGGATCCGGGCGGGCGGTGCGGAGCAGGTGGCCTGCGACTCGGAGACCTGCCGCTGGCAGATCGCCGCGGCGACCGGCGCGAGGCTGCGGCATCCCGTCGAGCTGCTGGCCGAGGCCTACGACGCGTATCTCGCGGCCGAGCCGTGATCCTGGTCATCGGCGCGGGTGCCGTCGGTTCGCTGCTGGGCTGGACGCTCGCGGTGGCCGGCGAGCCCGTCGTGCTGCTCCGGCGCGGCGGGCCCATCCAAGAGCATCCGGAGCCGTTGAGCGTGGCCGGTGGGGCTGCTCCGCCGAGCAGCGTCCAGGTCCAGGTCGCGGGATCGCCGGCGGGCCTGAGCGACGTGCCCGAGATCATCATCGTGGCGGTCAAGATGCCCGATCTGGCCGGCGCGATCGAGACGGCCGCAGCCTGGCCCGAGGCGACGATCGTGGCGGTCGAGAACGGCGTCGGGGCCGACGACCTCCTCCTCGAGCAGCGGCCCGTGGGCGGCCTCGTCGCGGCCGCGCTCACCGCCTCGGTCGAGCGGGCGGCCGACGGGTCGATCCGCCGCTTGTCGCGCGGCGGCATCGTCCTCGCCGCCGTTCGGGGGAACGTCGCACCGGCGATCGGGCGGCTCGTGACGGCGTTCAACGCTGGGGGCCTGCGCGCCCGCGTCGTCGCCGACCCGGCCGCGATGCGCTGGTCGAAGCTCCTGGTGAACCTGATGGGCAACGCCAGTGGCGCGATCGTCGACATGGACCCGGTCGCCGTGTATCGCGATGCCGGCCTGTTCGGGGTCGAGCGCCGGCAGCTCGGCGAAGCACTCGGCGTGATGAGCCGGCTGAACCTCCGGCCGATCAAGCTCTTTGGTGCAGACACGCGCCTCCTGCCGATCGCCGGGCGGCTGCCCGGTCCGCTCGTGCAGCCCATCCTCGCCCGGGTCGTGGGCGCCGGCCGGGGCGGCAAGCGCCCCTCGCTCCATCTCCATCTCGACGCCGGCAGCGGCGCGCCGACCGAGGTGGAGTGGCTCAACGGAGCGGTCGCCGATGCCGCCACAAGGCTCGGTGGGCGGGCGCCGGTCAACGCCCGGCTCGCCGAGCTCGTCGCCGAGTGCAACACCGATCCTGATCGGCGGGCGTGGTTCCGGGGCAGGTCCGATCGCCTCCTCGAGGCGATCGCCGCGCCGGCCTGAGGGTCCGATTCGGCCGGGGTCGGCCGATATACTCGGCCGGCATGGACACGATGACGATTGCCGTGGGGGTGGTGTCGATCGGCGGCGCCTACCTTGTCGGCGGGATTCCGTGGGGCGTCCTGCTGGCGCGGTTCGTGGGCGGGCCCGATCCCCGCACCCAGGGCAGCGGGCGGACCGGCGGGGCCAATGTCCTGCGGGTCCTCGGTCCCCGGGTGGCGGCGGCAGCCGGCATCCTCGACCTGCTCAAGGGCGTCTTCGCCGCGGCGGTTCCGTGGCTCCTTGGGGCCGGCCTCGTGATCCAGGGACTGGCCGTCCTCGTGGCGATCATCGGCCACAGTCGCTCGCCGTACATCGGCTTTCGCGGCGGCCGGGGCGTGTCACCGGCCTTTGGCTCGTTGATCGTCCTGTGGCCGCTCGTCGCCCTCGCCGTCGTGCCGGTCTTCTTCGGGGTCATCCGGGTGACCCGCTACTCGTCAGTCGGCTCGCTGGTGGCGACGAGCCTGGCGGGCGTGATCGTCGTGGCGATCGTGCTCCTCCAGGGCCTCCCGCTGGCACACCTCATCTACGCCATCGGGGCCCCGGCCCTGATCTGGTATTTCCACCGCGACAACGTCGAGCGCCTGCTGGCGGGCACCGAACGGACGATCGACAACAGGACCTGACCACCGAAAGTCCGGCATGGCCGGCGCGCTACGGTCTCGGCCAGGGCTACCTGCTCGGCCGCCCCGGGTCCCTCGGGACGATCGTCGGCCCGGCCACCTAGCGCGGAGCCTGGCCCGGGAGCGTTGGTCCGCCGCCGGCCACGGCGCGCTCGAGGATCTCGAGGACCTTGTTCTGGCCATCGAGGATCTGGACCTGCTTCTTGCCCAGCTCGTGGAGCGAAACCAGCGTCGCGTGATCGGCCAGTGCGCGGGCGTCGCTTGCCGCCTGGGCCCGGTTGGCGCTCACCTGGAGCGAGATCATGATCGAGAGCTGGGGCAGGTTGAGCAGGGTCAGCAGGAGCGGCCAGGGTGTCTTGTCGAAGCCGACGATGTTGCCGGCGAAGAGCCAGACCACGATGCCCACGGTGATCGCCACGAACAGGTACATCGAGCCGATGAGCTTGTTCACGAAGTCGGCGATGTGGTCGAGGACGGCCTCGCCCGAGATGTCCTTCGACGTGACCAGGCGGGGCACGTGGAGATGGGGCGCCGTGCTGGCCCGGGCCATCTCTTCCGCGGGGCTGAGCACCGATTCGTCGGCCATGTGCGTACCACTCCTCCTGCAGGTTGGCCGGGCGTTCCTACGGCCCGACCACGGTCGCCCGGGAGACCTCCGGGTCGGTGAACAGATCCAGATCATCGCGGCTCTGGGTCGAGAATTCCGAGACGATCGCGCCGTCGGGTCCCGCCTGGAACCAGTGGCGCGTGTCAGGCGGCACGGTGAACTGCCCGCCGGGCCCGAGCTCGATCTCGCGGGCCGCCGTGTAGACGCCGAGCTCGGCGCGCGCCGGCCGGGCCTTCGGGTTGGCGGTCGGGGCCCCGTCGACGTGGAGGTAGACGCGGCCGGCGCGGACTCGGAACGTCTCTTCCTTGCCCGGCGACCCCGGGTACGGGGGATGGCGATGCTCGGCGCAGGTCTGGTTCGGGAAGAGGACCAGCTCCTTGGCGCAGACACGCTCGGTGTTGACGTAGACGACGAGCTGGAGGCCGATCTCCTCGAGCTGGCCCAGGCCGAAGTCGGCGATCTCGATCGCCCCGATCTCGCCGGCCGTCAGGGCGATCCCCGCGGCGGCCAGCGCCGCCGCGGTCCGCTCGCGTGCGTCCTGGACCTGGCGCTGCGTCAGCACGCCCGCGGCACCCGGAGCGCTACTGGTGGATCGATCGGAGACGCATCGGGCGCATTGTGCGCCTCCCGCTGGCTAGCCTCCGGGCACGATCTCGAGGACCTGGCCCGTGTCGCCGATCGCGCCCAGCTGATCGCGGGTCAGGACGTACAGCTCGCCCGCGGCGTCCTCTCCGAAGCCGGCCACGAATCCCAGCCGCGGGTCGCCGGTGATCGACAGCCTTGCCCACGGCCAGGTTCCGGCGCCGCCCGACGGCGTCGCCGCCAGGATCGAGCCGCGGCCGATGGGCGTGTTGCCGGTCCAGTCCTGGGACAGGTCGGCGAAGACGTACTTGCCGGCGAGGCTCGAGATCGCGCTGCCGTGGTAGACGAAGCCGCCGACGATCGCGATCCCGACCGCGGCGTGGGTGTACTCGAAGACCGGATCGATCAGCGGCCTGCCGCGCTTGTCGGTCGATGCGCACGTCGGGACATCGGAGAGGGGCGCCGTGACATCCAGGCAGTGGAGTCCCTCGCGGATCGGCCAGCCGTAGTTGCCGCCGGCAACGATCACGTCGACCTCCTCGTACCGACCCCAGCCGACGTCGCTCGCGAGGAGCCGGTGCTGGCCGGCCGGCTCCCACGAGAAGCGCCACGGATTGCGCAGGCCGAAGGCGTAGATCTCGGGCCGCCCACCGCTCCTGGCAAAGGGGTTGTCGGCAGGGATCGTGTAGCCGGACGCGCCGCTCACGTCGATCCGCAGGATCTTGCCGTTGAGCCTGCTCGTGTCCTGGGCGTTGCCCCCGGCTGCATGGCCCGGGCCGACGTCGCCTTCACTGCCGCCGTCACCGACGCCGATGTACAGGTCGCCGTCCGGCCCGAAGCCCAGCCCGCCGCCGTTGTGGTTGGCCTGGGGCTGCTCGAACTGGAGGATCCGCTGCTCGGACGCCGGGTCGACCTGGTTCGGGTTGCCGGCGCTGACCCGGAACGAGCTGACGACGTCCGTGTGGTCCATGCCCGCGGCCGCGCCCTTGCGCAGCTTCGCCGTGTAGTCGACGAAGACCCGGCCGGTCGTTGCGAAGCTCGGGTCGAATGCCAAGCCGAGCAGGCCGCGCTCGTCGTAGCTCGGGTCGAGGCTGGGCATCTCGGCGCTCACGTCGAGGAACGGCTGGGGCAGCAGGCTGCCGCTGGCAATGATGAAGACCTTGCCGGTCTGGTCGATCACGAAGAGCCGGCCGGTCGAGTCGGGCGCGCCGACGAGGCCATCCGGGCCGGGCAGGCCGTTGGCGATCTCCCTCACGCCGATGTCGGCGGGCGGCAGGGTGACGTGGGGCTTGGCGCTCGGCGCGGTCGATGCCGTCGCGAGGGGCGGCGTCGACGCGCCGGCCGAGGCGCCTGGTGCGGCGGTGAAACCAGCGGGCGGCGTGCTCGAGCAGCCGATCACCGACAGCGCGGCGGCCAGGACGAGGATCGCCGACTGGGTTCTCCCGATGCGCCGCGTCACCCGCGCGGGTCGTTTCGCCGGGTCACGCGGAGCAGCCAGTCGTAGCCCGGATAGCCCAGGGCGAGGACGGCGATCCAGACGGCGCCGCCGCCAACCCACAGCCACCAGCCGGGCGTGCCGACCTGGCGCTCGGCCGAAACGGCGATCCCGACGACTGGGCGAGGACCGCTTCGATCGTCACGAGCAGGCCGACGAGCTCGGCGCGCTGGTTGCCGCTCCGGCGCAGGATCGGCTGGGCGCGGTTCAGCCAGAACCAGACCGCCGCGACCGCGCACGCGAGGGGCAGGATCGCGAGGACGCTCACGGCGTCACCGGCTCGAGCACGAAGACTGGAATCTGGCGTCTGGTCCGGGTCTGGTACCTGGCATCGTCGGGCCAGGTTGCGATGGCCCGTGCCCACCAGGCCGCCTTCTCGTCGTCGCTCACCTCGCGGGCCAGGTAGTCGAGCTTCGTCGGGCCATCCTGGAGCTCGACATGGTCAGGACGATGATCGGCCGGCCGCGCAGGTCGTTGCCTTCGGCGCCGCCGGTGGCCTCGTACAGCTCGACCTGGCGTCGTGCCCAACGGGCCCTGCTCGGTGCAAACTCTCCGGTCAGCGGCATGGCAGCCATTCTAGATTCGTGGCTGCCGCGCTCACCAGCTTTTCGCGGCAGGGTGCGCTGGTGAGGCCACGAATCCCCCGCCCCTGATCCCGTCCGGCTGCCGTTAGTCGATCGCGGGTCCCAGGCAGCGAATCACGGTCATCGGCTCGCGTCCGGCCGCGAAGCGATGCCCGAACGAGGCGGCCGTCACGAACGTCTGGCCGTGGTGGATCGCGCTCGTCCCACCATCGCCCGTGATCGAGCCGTCGCCGGCCGTGACGATGTCGATCGAGAAGCGACCGTCGCCGACCGCGATCTCGTCCTCGACATCGAGGCGGATCACGTCGAAGAACGGCAGGACATCGTCCTGGACCAGGCGCGTCTCGCGGGAGGCGCCTGACCGGCGGATCAGGCGCGCGACCTGCCGAGCGCGTTCAAACGTCGCTGCCCGGTCGTCGGTCCGATAGTCGATCATGTCGAGGGCAAGGTCCCAGCCGAGATCCATCGTGGCGCCGGCATCGTCGGTCCCGTCGGACTCCGGGATCACGATGTGGTCCGTCGGCTCCTGGATCTCGATGAACGAGATCTGCGGTCCCAGGTAGTGGGGCACGCCGCCGTGGGCGACGTAGACCTCGCCGGCCTCGATCGTCGTGCGATGGAGCGTGTCGCGGACGGCCGTCCGCTCGTGACGGCGCACGGCCGCTCCGAACGTCTCCCGGTCGACTCCGGGCCGGAAGCCGATTCCCGCGTAGGCGGGCTCCCTGCCGTCGCCCGGCGTGTCGAGCAGGATCCAGCCCTCTGTCTTGCCGAACGGCGAGTGGAGGTTCCGCGCCGCCCAGTCACGGTCCGGGTGGGCATGCAGGGGAACCTGGCCGGACGGCGAGAGCAGCTTGACCAGGATCCCGGTGATCGGACCCCAGCGCTGGGCGAACGCGGCGCCGACCAGCGCCTCGGGCGCCGCCTCGACCATCTCGCGCAGGGTGACGGAGCCGAAGCCCGGCAGCTCGACGGTGCTCAGGCCCTGCGCCGCGCCATTCGGATCCGGGTTGTTGGCCAGCGTGCACGAGCCGACCCAGTCTTCGGACCACCAGTCGTCTGGACGGTCCGGCTCGCCCCGGAAGGTCCGCGAGCGGCGGCCGCCTTCATAGAAGCGGTAGAGCGGGTGATAGCCGAGCCACAGCGGGGCCCGGGCGGCTTCGGCGATCGCGGTCGACCTGTCCATCGCAGTACCGTGATGATCACCGATTCAAGGGGAACGAACAATGAAGTACGGCATGAACCTGATGCTCTGGGCGGACCAGATGCACGACGGCCTGCTGCCCGCGCTGGCGTCGCTCAAGGCGATCGGCTACGACGGAGTCGAGGTCCCGGTGTTCGACCTCGACCTGGCCAGGTGGACGACCTGGGCGAGGCGCCTCGACGACCTCGGACTGCTGAGGACGGCGAACCACGTGATCGCCCCGGAGTTCGATCCGGTGAGCCCCGATCCGCTTGTACAGGCACGGGCATTCGAGCATATGCAGCGTGTCGTCGACTGCTGCGTGGAGGTTGGGGCGACGGTCCTGGCGGGTCCCCACCAGATCGCGCTCGGCGTCTTCAGCGGGCAGGGACCGACGGATGCCGAGTGGGCCCGGAGCGTCGCGCATATCCGGCGCGTCGCCGAGTACGCGGCGCCGGCCGGGCTGGTCCTGACCGAGGAGGTCGTCAATCGCTTCGAGCTCTACCTGCTCAACACGATGGAGCAGGCGATCCGGTTCATCGACCAGGTCGACATGCCGAACTGCCTCATCCACCTCGATACGTTCCACGCCAACATCGAGGAGAAGCGACCAGGCGAGTCGATACGCGCCGCCGGCCGTCGCATCGGCTACGTCCACATCTCGGAGAACGACCGGGGAGTGCCCGGCAGCGGCCATGTGGCCTGGGACGCCACGTTCGAAGCGCTCCAGGCGGTCGGCTACGACGGCTGGCTGACCGTCGAGTCGTTCGGCAATGCCCTGCCCAACCTGGCTGCCGCCACGAAGATCTGGCGACCCCTCTTCGATTCACCCGACCAGGTTGCCCGGGAAGGCTATGCGTTCATGCAGCGGCAGGTGGCCGAGCACTTCCCGGCTCGCTGAAGCCGTTCGCCAGGACCAGGCCATAGACGGCCCCGGCGATCGCGGCCCATGGCGCGGCCGGGTCGATGGTCGCCCCCGACCCGAGGCCGACGTACGGCAGCAGGTCCTGGACCGCGAAGAACCAGACGACGCCGAAGATGAGCGCCGAGACGAGGCCCTGGACCGTCAATGAAGCTTCGCCCAACAGGCCGTTCAGCAGGCCGGCCAGCCCGACGTTCAGGAGGGATCCGCCCGCGACGCAGGCAACGACCAGGCCGAAGCGCAGGGCGAGGCCCTCGACGAGATCCTGCGCGGACGCCTGGCCCCCGAGGACCAGGGCGATGACCACCCCGTAGGGCAGCAGCAGGGCGGACCAGAGGACATGCCAGAGGGCGGCAAACGCGAGCGTCGTGCGCACCCTTCGAGGATGACACAGAGAAGCGGCGGAGAGCGTTCGCTCGCCGCCGCTTCGGGGGTGCTCGAGTCAGGTCGGGGAGGGCCCGACCGGCCGATTACCCGAGCACGTAGCGCATGACCGGCGTGTGGCTGAACCAGTCGGTCTTCTCGATCAGGGCGTCGAGGCCGTAGTACTCGCCGGCGCCGACGAGGGCCAGGACGATCGCGACCGCGCCGTACATGAACTGCTCGTTGAAGGGACCGGTCCCGAACGACCAGTTGGCGACGTAGAAGAGGCCCATCATCACCGCCGCGGCGATCCCCGCGAAGCGGGTGGCGAAGCCGAGGATCAGGGCAATCCCGATCCCGATCTCGCCGGCCTGGACGAGGACGTTGATCGCGCTCACCGCACCGGCGTTCTGGCCGAGGCTGACCCAGAAGTCATGGGTCGGATTGACGATGGCGGTGGCCGCGGAACCGGGGATCGCTCCGCCGGTCGCGTGGGTGAGGAAGCCGGCCGCGTTGAATGCGCCGGTGCCCGCGAACTGGAACACCTTCTCGAGGCCGGCCCACAGGAAGCCTGCACCGAGGGCGATCCGGAGTGCCGCGATCGCGCGTGCCTTGGTGGTTGTCATTGGTTCGTGCCTTCCATTGCGGCTCAGTGGACCCCGGTCATTCCGGGGCTTCTTTTATCAGCACGGCCAACGTAGGGTCGATGACCCCCCGCGCGGATGGGCCGAGTGGCCCGAGCTGGCGGGCCGGGCGGCCCGATTCGACCGGGACCTTGGGCACTGGCCGCACCCACGTCGCGGGTCGATGATCCGGTCATGAACAGTTTCGCCGTCGCCCACAGCGATTCGAACCTGTCCGGCAGCCGGATCGGGGACATCCATCGTGTGCTCCTCGCAACGGACCTCTCGGACGTCTCCGATCGGGCCGCGGACGAGGCCATCGAGCTCGCCACCGATCACGGTGCAGAGCTGATCGTGCTGAGCGTCATCGACCCGGGCGGGTTGCGATTGCCGGGCGGCCGATTCATCCGGCGCATCGACCAGGAGCGCTCGCGCGTCGTCGCCGGTGCCCAGGCGATCGTCGCCCGAGCCCAGAAGGTCGGGGTTCGGGCAACCTTCCTCGTCTGGGAAGGGGATCCGGTCGAATCGATCGTGTCCGCATCCGGTTCCGAGAACTCCGATGTGATCGTTCTCGGCTCCCATGGCCGCGGCCGGCTGGGCCGGCTCGTCCTCGGAAGCATCTCGAAGCGGATCGTCGAGCTCGCTTCCTGCGAGGTCATGGTGGTGCCGGTCGGGCCTGGCGCCTTCGATCGCGACTAGCACCTTCTCCTGCAGTACGAAAGTCCACCGGTCGCTGTAGGTCCGTACCGGCGAAACCGTCGCCTGTGCTCCGTACCATCGCGGCGGGGATAGCGCAGGAGACTGCACCAGATGTTCCGCCTCTCTAGCTGGTACTCGTCGTGGTCGACGATGCTCGGCAGCCTGTGGCGCACGAAGCGCCTCGTGATGGTCATTGCGACGGGCCAGGGCCTCGTCGAGTACGCCCTGATCCTCGCCCTCGTTGCCCTGATCGTCATCGGCGTGATGCTCTTCGCCGGCGGCAGGATCTCGATGACGTTGAGCTCCGCCGGGGACAATCTCGGGGCTCCTGCCTTCACCGCGGTGCCGACGATGACGGCCTCGCCGTCGGCCGCTCCGACGGCTTCGCCCACGGCCACGCCCAAGCCCACGGCCACGCCCAAGCCCACGGCCACGCCCAAGCCCACGGCCACGCCGAAGCCGACACCCAAACCAACCGCGACTCCGAAGCCCACGGCCACGCCCAAGCCGAAAAAGACCCCGAAGCCCTAGGCCCGCGTCTCAGACGAGGTCGTCGAGGAGCTTCGCTCGTCGGGTCGCGCGCACTGATCCTGAAGCCCGACGCCTGCACCCGTGCGGTCAGACACGGCCCTTGGGAACGGTGTGCCAGTACGTCTTGTTGAAGACGATCTTGCCCAGGTGCCAGAGCCTGTTCGGCTTCGGCGGCCGGGGTGGGTGCTCGTAGTCGAACTGGAGCAGGGTGCCCTTGCCGTCGCCGATCTCGAAGAAGCACATCACCTTGCCGAGGTAGTCCCCGCGGGAATGGTCGATCGCCCGACCCTCCACGGCAGCCACAATCCGCTCGGTGACGACCGGCGCTTCGAAGTGAGCCGTCGAGCCGGCCTTGGAGAGCGGCAGGTCAGTCGCGTCGCCGAGCGCGTAGATGTTCGGCCACGGGCCGACCAGCAGGGTGGCCCGGTTGGTGGGCAGCCAGCCGCCGGGAGCCGGCGCGAGGCCCGAGTCGATGAGGAACTGCTGGCCCTTGTGCGGTGGTACCAGGATCAGCAGGTCATACGGCAGCTCCTCGCCTTCGAGGCTGAGGACCACCTTGCGCTCGGGATCGATCGCCTCGACGTTGAAGAACGTATGCAGCTCGATGCCCTTGTCGGCCAGGATCGGGGTCGCCATTGCCGAGACGCTTTCGATCGTGAACGCGCGCCCGATCGGCGAGCAGTAGTCGAGGGTCGTGCGGTCGCGCAGCCCTCGCTCGCGCAGCTCCGCCTCGATCAGGAAGGCAACCTCGAGTGGCGCGGGCGGGCACTTGTAGGGCATCCCGGCGATCCCGATCAGGATCCGGCCGCCGGTGAACGCATCGAGCGCAGCCCGCAGACGGGCAGCGGCCTCGGCGCTGTAGAAATGGTGGGCCTCGGTATCGAAGTGCTCGATGGCCTCCGGGACGATCCGTGAGCCGGTTGCCAGCACGAGCTGGTCGTAGCCGATCGGCCGGCCATCGGCGAGCGTCACGACCTGCTGCTCGGGATCGACCCGTTCGACCTCGCCAACCACCAGCTGGACCCGCCGGTCGAGGAGCGAACGCTCCGGTCGCTCGAGGTTCGCAGCTCGCTCACCGCCCATCGCGATGTACATGAAGCCGGGCTGGTAGACGTGCTGGCCGGTCGTGTCGACCAGCTTGACCTCGACCTCACCTCGGCCGATCCGGGCGCGCAGCTTCTTGACCAGCAGGTTGGCCGTCAGGGTTCCGCCGACGCCCCCGCCGATGATCAGGATCCGGTGCATCACGAGCTCCTAACGACGCTTCTCGACGACGATCTCGTCGTAACCGTCACGGGCCACCAGTTCGACGAGCCGGTGGCCGGCCTTCTCGACCCACTTGGGGATGTCGGTCCGGGAGCCGCTGTCGGAGGAGTAGACAGCGATCACGTCGCCGACCTGGCTCTCCCGGATCGCCCGGATGAGCTCCATCAGGGGACCGGGGCAGAAGCTGCCCCGGGCGTCGACGGTCCTGGTTGTGATTGGAGCGATCTCGGTCATCGTGGTCCGCCTTCCTAGATGAACAGCGGCGTGGAGTTGTCGGTCATCAGGCCGATCACCGTCGCGGCGCCGGCCGGCTCGCTCATGCCGTCGATCATGTCCTCCGGCTTGAGCCCGAACATGTCCATCGTCATCTGGCACGGGATGAACTCGACGCCCAGCGCCTGGGCTGCCTCGAGGAGCTCCCGGGGGCTCGCGACGCCGTACTGCCTGGCGAGGCGGCCCATCATCCAGGGACCCATGCCCAGGAAGTTCATCTTCGAGAGCTTGCGATGGCTGATCCCGGGACGCTGCATCGCCGAGAGCATCTTCTGCATCCAGTTCTGACCGGTGATCCGCTTCGAATCCTTGACGAAGACCTGGAGGCCCCAGAACGTGACGAAGACCCGGGTCCGGACGCCCATCGCGCCGCCGGTCGACGCCAGGATCAGCGCGGCCCAGACCTTCTCGAGGTCGCCGCTGTAGTCGATGATCAGGAGATCCTTCGTCTTGACGGCACCGCCGAGCGCCGGCAGCTCTGCCTCGCCAACATCGGGAACGCCCTCGACGGCGGCGATCGCCTCGGCGATCGGATCAAGTGCTGGACGCGTCATCGTGGTCATGGCCGTTACTTCCTTCGGATGATGAAGCGGTAGACCGCCCCGTCGGCGGACTGTTCGACGAGCTCGTTGCCGGTCGCCCGGCACCATGCCGCCACGTCCTTGGTCGAGCCCGGGTCGGTGGCCAGCAGCTCGACGAGCGAACCGGCAGCGACCACCCGGCACGCCTGGGCGGTCTTGACGATCGGCATCGGGCAGGACAGCCCCCGGGCGTCGATCGTGTGGCTGATTGCAATGGTTGCCATCGCGCGAGACTCCTTCCTAGATGAAGACGATCTGGCCGTCGCCGGCATTCAGGTAGAACGCGGTCACGCCTTCGACGCCGTCGACGAGGGGATCGAGGTCGAGTGTCCCGAGGCGGAGCAGGTCCATCGACAGTGAGCACGCTTCGATGTCGACACCGCCGAGGCTCTTCGCCTGGCGGAGCGTCTCGGCCCAGGTCGCCTGGCCCGCTCGAGCAAGGGCATCGACAGCCACCCGGCCGGCGGCGCCGGCTTCCGGCGCCAGGCCATGGTCGCCGCCGATCTTCGTCGCCCGGAAGGCGTCGAGCGCCCAGTACTGAAGGAAGATGTTGACCGGGCGCCCGAGGGCCGCCGCGCCGGCTGTCAGGACCGCCGCCGCCTGCAGCTTGTCGTCGGTGCCGGAGAAGAGGACCAGGTTCAGGGACTCGTCCATCGGGATTACCTCGGATTGCGGTAGTTCGGGATCGGCGCGGTCGAGCGCTCCCGGGAATCGGCCCCGGCGACGATCGCGCCGAGGTGGGCAAGGCGACGCTCGAGGACGCTGCGCATGAGGTTGCAGGCGACCATGACGTCCGGGTCGACCAGCTCGTAGCGGACCTCGCGGCCATCGCGAGTGGCCTCGACGAGGCCAACGCCCCGGAGGATCCCGAGATGCTGCGAGACGTTGGGCTGGCTGGCTCCGATCAGCCGGGCCAGGCGACCCACTTCGATCGGCCCGTTGGCGATCGCGTGGAGGATCTCCAGGCGGCGCGGACTCGCGAGCGTTCCGAGGATCTCGGCCTGGAGGATCGTGATCTCGTCCATGGCCCAACGATCGATCCATGCGCAGATCTCGATAAGGGCCGATGGGCATGGAGATCTGGGCCAATCGTCACCGGCCCGCCACGCCGCCGACCTTGCCCGGCGTCCCGCCCGGCGGTTCGCTGGCGCCCGTGTAGTCTTCAGGACCGATGGCGTCCACAGCGAACCCGGACCCTGGCGCGGACGGCGGAGCGGCCATGCCCCCCGGCACCATGGGGCTGACCAGCGCAGAAGCCCAGGCGCGGCTCGCGACCGAAGGTCCGAATGCGATCGGCGGCAGTGGCCAGCGAACGCGACTGGCCATCCTGGTCTCGCAGCTCGCCAGCCCGCTGGTCCTCATCCTCGTCGCCGCAAGCCTCGTCAGCCTCGTCGTCGGCGACCGGGTCAACGCCACGATCATCCTGGTGATCGTCGTGATGAGCGCCTCGCTCGGCTTCGTCCAGGAGGCCCGCTCCGAGGCCGCGGTCGCGGCGCTCAGGGCGCGCCTGACCCTGCGGGCGATGGTCGTCCGGAGCGGTCAGCCGCAGGAGGTGCCGATCCGCGACGGTGTCCGCGGCGACCTGGCGATCCTGGCCGCCGGCGACATCGTCCCGGCGGACGCCCAGCTCGTCGCGGCCAACAACCTGTACGTGGATGAGGCGTCCCTGACCGGGGAATCGGCTCCCGCCGCGAAGACCGTCCGGACGGGAGCGCTCAAGCCCGGTCACGAGGCCGATCGGGACGGCCTGCTGTTCTTCGGAACGAGCGTCGTCAGCGGGACCGGCCAGGCGATCGTGACGGCGACGGCGGCGCGTACGGCGTACGGCGAGATTGCCCGGCGCCTGGCCGAGCGGGCGCCGGAGAACGACTTCCAGCGCGGCGTTCGCCATTTCGGCTACCTGATCTTCCGGGTGACGGGGATCCTCGTGATCGCCGTCCTGGCAATCAACCTGGCGCTGCACCGGCCCGTCCTCGAGTCGCTCCTCTTTGCGATCGCCCTGGCGGTCGGCCTGACGCCCGAGCTCCTGCCGGCGATCGTGACCCTCAACCTGACCCAGGGCGCCCACGTCCTGGCTGCCCACGGCGTCCTGGTCAAGCGCCTGCCGGCGATCCAGAACCTCGGCAGCATCACCGTGCTGGCCACCGACAAGACCGGAACCCTGACCGAGGGACGCCTCGAGTTCATCCGGGCCGGGTGCATCGACCGGGACGACGCGGCCGAGATCGCCGAGACGCTCGATTACGCGTACTTGAACAGCCACTTCCAGACCGGCTTCAGCAACCCGCTCGACGCGGCGATCCTGGGCGGCGTCCGCCCGCCGGCGGACCTCGCGGCGTATCGCAAGCTGGCCGAGGTGCCCTACGACTTCACTCGCCGCCTGCTGAGCGTGGTGGTCCAGCGAGGCGACGAACCGCCGATGCTGGTGACCAAGGGCGCCCCGGAGGCCGTGATCCAGCTGAGCAGCCAGGTGCGCACGGACGACGACTCCCGGGACGTCACGACGAGCGAGCACCGGCGCCTCGCCCGGCTGGTCAGCTCGGCGTCGACCGAGGGCTACCGGCTGGTCGCGGTCGGCTCGCGACGGCTCGCGGAGTCCGAGCTCCAGGTGCCGCCGACCGGCGGGCGGCCGATCGTCAACGATCCCGCGAAGCTCGAGCATGACCTGGTCTTCGAAGGCGTCGTCCTGTTCAGCGATCCGCCCAAGGGCGGTGTCGGCGACACGATCGCCGAGCTCGCGAGCCAGGGGGTGGCGTTGAAGGTCGTGACCGGCGACAACGAGCTCGTGGCCCGCCACGTCGCCAGCCAGGTGGGCTTGGCGGTCGAGGGGATTCTCACGGGCGAGGAGATGCGCTCGCTCAGCCACCCGGCTCTCGTCGCCCGGGCGAAGCGGACCTCGATCTTCGCCCGGGTCGATCCGGGCCAGAAGCTGCAGGTGATCAACGCGCTCCATGCCGGTGGCGCCGTGGTCGGCTACCTGGGCGACGGGATCAACGACGCGCCCGCGCTGCACGCTGCGGATGTCGGCATCAGCGTGGACAACGCGACCGACGTCGCCCGCTCGGCGGCCGACATCATCCTCCTCGAGCCGAGCCTCGAAGCGATCAGCCGGGGCGTGGTCGAAGGCCGGCGGACGTTCGCCAACACGCTCAAGTACATCCGCATGGGCACGAGCTCGAACTTCGGCAACATGCTGAGCATGACCGGCGCGGCGCTCCTCCTGCCGTTCCTGCCAATGACGCCGGGCCAGATCCTCTTGAACAACCTCATCTATGACGCCTCGCAGACGGCGATCCCGACCGATCGGATCGATCCCGAAAGTCGCGCCGCGCCGGCCCGCTGGGACGTCCATGCGATCCAGCGGTTCATGCTGATCTTCGGGCCGATCTCCTCGCTCTTCGACTTCGCGACGTTCGGTCTCCTGATCCTCGTCCTCGGGCTCAACGAGCGGGCCTTCCAGACGGGCTGGTTCATCGAATCCCTGTTCACCCAGGTCCTCGTCATCCTCGTCATCCGCACCCGGCTCAGTCCGTTCTGGCTGAGTCACCCGAGCCCGGAGCTGCTCGCGGCGATCCTCGTCGCGCTGGCGGCGGCCGTCATCATTCCTCTCAGCCCGATTGGCGACGTCCTTGGCTTCGCGCCCTTGCCGGTCATCTTCTGGCCGCTGCTGGGTCTCATCGTGGGCTGCTACCTGGCCCTGGTGGAGCTGGTCAAGCGACGGTTCGAGCCTCGCGGCTGACTGGCCTCGCGGCTGATTCCAGTACGCTCTGCTGGTCGTCGCTGGAGGGCCTGGTCATGGCGACACGCTCCGGGAGCGTCGATCCCGGCCTCCTCCTGTGGCTCCAGGAGCACGTCGGCATGCCATCCCAGGAGCTCGCCGCGACCCTCGAGCATCGCTCCGGGCTGCTGGGCCTCGCCGGCACGGCCGACATGCAGGCCGTCATCGCCCGATCGGAGGCTGGCGACGGGCCGGCACTCCTCGCCGTCGGCGTCTATGTCCACTGCCTGCGCGCGGGGATCGCGGCGATGACGGCCGCGATGGACGGACTCGATGTCCTGGTCTTCACGGGCGGCGTCGGCGAGCATGCGCCGGTGATTCGTGCGGCGGCCTGCGCCGGCCTCGGGTTCCTCGGTGTCCGCCTCGACGAAGCGGCGAACGTCGGCGCGCCGGCCGAGGGTCGACCCGACCGGGAGATAGGTGCCGCCGGCGAGGCGGTCCGCACGCTGGTCATCGAGGCGCGCGAGGACCTCCAGATCGCCCACGAGGTCCGCCAGGTCCTCGCGAACGGCTGATCGGCGCGAGCCGCTTCGAGCGTCCGGCTGCTGGGTCAGCGGCGCCGGACGACGAGGACCGAGCAATGGGCGCGCTGGACGACCTTGTGGGCGACGCTCCCGAGGAGGAGCCGCTCGAAGCCGGTCTTGCCGCGGGTGCCCATCACGATCAGGTCGGCATGGAACGCCTCCGCGGCGTGCACGATCTCGGTGGCCGGATCGCCCACGGGCGCGACGCCTTCGGCCACCAGTCCCGCGGCCGCAAGCTCGTCGGCCGCCTTTGAGGCGGTCGTCTCATGGTCCTTGAAGTCCGCCTGGAGGGCCTCTTCGAAGGCCTGGATGTCGCCCGCCGCTTCGGGCTGCAGCCAGCCGAGCCAGCCTGGTTGGCGCTCGGCCGCGCTCACGACCCGGACGGGCAGGCCGCGGAAGCCCGGCATGTGGCCGAGCAGGGCGCGGGCCGCCGCCGCCGACGACGAGCCATCGTCGGCCAGGACGAGCCGGCTGATCGTCGCGTTCCGAACGACCAGGACCGGAGTCGCGGCGTACTCGACCACTTCGGCAGCGACGGACCCCAGCACGGCCGACCCGATGGCGCCCCGGCCATGGCTGCCGAGGACGATCAGGTCGGCCTCGAAAGCATTCGCGGCGTCGACGATCGAGCTGGCCGCCCGACCATCGACGATCACGCTGTCCAGACCGCGCCCGGGCGCCTCCAGCCGGGCTCGAGTGGTGGCGAGGAGCTCCTGGCGATACTCCCGATCAGCCTGGATCGCCTCATCGACCGCCTCGGACGACACCATGACGCCTGGCAGGCCGGCATAGCCCGCAAGGTTGGGCTCGGCAACATGGATCAGCCGGACGTGGCTGCCAGCTGGCCACGCTGTGGTCCCGACAAGGTCGATCGCTCGCTCCGATGCGGACGAACCATCAACAGCCAACAAGATCTTCATGGCGTCTCCTGACGAGCAACGTTCATGACGTTGCCATGGGTGGGGTCGAATGGGAGTGCTTCGGCCGATGGGTCAGCCGGCCAGGGTGCGCGCCTGATCAGCCATGGCGTCCGGGTCGACCGGTCCGGCCGGTTCGACGTCGACCAGGCGGTCAGGGCGGTGGTAGACATTGACATACGCGCGCTCGAGTGCCAGGCGTGTCGACGTGGGACCCAGGATCATCAGCCGATCCTGGTCGCCGATCGCACTGACGACATCGGCCAGGAAGCCCTGCTCGGTCGAGCAGCCCCGATCAACAGTGAGGTTCGAGATTCGCCCGTTGCCATCGACTTGCGTCACGACGGCCTGCCGGCCGTTGAGCCAGGTCACCGCACTCGAATGGGTGATCCGCCGGGGACGAGCGGCCTTCTTCCGATTGAGCATCGGAGCACCTCCTGATGACGGTCCCGACTCTCGAGGCCACCTGTGCGTCGTGGCTCCATGGCACCGAGAGTCCACCCGGGGCGAGCCGGGGACCAGTGCCGAAGGTCGGGTCCCTCGTGGGCCGCTGGTCACGACTCGACGGCGCGAGCGACCCGAGGTGCGGCTGCTTCGGTGACCAATGGCCCTGTCGGTGGCGGCCAGTGCCCGCCACGATGGCGCTGAACCCGGGTCAGGCTGATGATGGCCCTCGCAGCAACCGTTGGCCGTTATGGCTCGCAGGCTGTGACGCTGGCAGCGGGTCCAAAGGGAGACCGCACGTGGACCAGACGTATGCCTGCCTGGACGGCAACGAGGCGGCGGCGCGCATCGCCTACGCGGTCAGCGAGGTGATCTCGATCTACCCGATCACCCCGGCCTCGCCGATGGCCGAGCACTGCGACGACTGGGCGGCGGCCCGCCGGCCGAACCTGTGGGGCAAGGTGCCCGACGTCGTCGAGATGCAGTCCGAAGCAGGCGCGGCCGGCGCCATGCACGGCGCCCTCCAGAAGGGCGCCCTGGCCACGACATTCACCGCCTCGCAGGGCCTGCTCCTGATGGTTCCGAACATGTTCAAGATCTGCGGCGAGCTGACGCCGGCCGTGATCCACGTGGCGGCTCGAACCGTGGCGACGCATGCCCTGTCGATCTTCGGCGACCACAGCGACGTGATGCACGCTCGGACCACGGGCTGGGCCATCCTCGCGGCCGGCTCGGTCCAGGAAGCCCACGACTTTGCCCTGGTTGCCCATGCCGCCACGCTCCGCGCGCGGGTGCCGTTCCTGCATTTCTTCGACGGCTTCCGGACCTCTCACGAGATCAACCGGATCGCCCTGCTCGAGGACGACGATATCCGGGCCCTCGTCCGGGACCCGGACGTCCTGGCATTCCGCTCCCGCGGGATGACGCCTGACGCGCCGGTCGTCCGGGGGACGGCCCAGAACCCGGATGTCTTCTTCCAGGCCCGGGAAGCATCGAATCCGTTCCATCAAGCCGTGCCCGGGATCGTCCAGCAGGTGATGGACGAGCTGGCGGCACGGACCGGCCGAGCGTACGGGCTCGTCGACTACCACGGCGCAGCGGATGCCGATCGAGTGATCGTCGCCATGGGTTCCGCGACCGGCGCCATCGAGGAGACCGTCGACCGGCTGGTCAGCGAGGGCGAGCGCGTCGGCATGCTCCGGATCCGGCTGTTCCAGCCGTTCCCGGCCGGCCAGATCATTGCCGCCCTGCCGGCCACCGTCCGGGCGATCGCCGTCCTCGACCGGACGAAGGAGCCGGGCGCGATCGGCGAGCCGCTGTACCTCGAGATGGTTGCCTGCCTGGCCGAAGCGATGGACCAGGCCGACCCGCCGTTCGTGACGACACCCCGGGTGATCGGCGGACGCTACGGGCTGTCCTCCAAGGAGCTGACCCCGGCGATGATCAAGCCGATCTTCGCGGAGCTGGCCGCCGACCGACCGAAGCGCCACTTCACGGTCGGGATCTACGACGACGTGACCCACCTCAGCCTGCCAATCGACGCAAGCTTCCGATCCGTCCGGCCCGCGGGCGAGGTCCAGGCCGTCTTCCTTGGCCTCGGCTCGGATGGCACGGTCGGGGCCAACAAGGCGTCGGTCAAGATCATCGGCGAGAGCACCGGCCTGTACGCCCAGGGCTACTTCGTGTACGACTCCAAGAAGTCCGGCTCGATCACCGTCTCCCACCTGCGTTTCGGGCCTGAGCCGATCCGCTCGACGTACCTCATCGACGGTGCCGACTTCGTCGCCTGCCACCAGTTCGGGCTCCTGGGCAAGACGAAGGTCCTCGACTATGCCCGCCGGGGCGCGACCGTCCTCATCAACGCGCCGTATCCCGCCGATGAGATCTGGGACCACCTGCCGGTCAGCGTCAGGCGCGAGCTCCTCGAGAAGGAGATCGACCTGTGGGCGATCGATGCGCTGGCCGTCGCCGGTGAGGCCGGGATGGGCGGCCGGATCAATACCGTCATGCAGCCGTGCTTCTTCCAGCTGGCGGGGATCCTGCCCGCGGACGAGGCGATCCGGCAGATCAAGGGCTTTGTCGAGAAGACGTACGCGAAGCGCGGCGACGCGATCGTCCAGCGCAACTTCGCGGCGATCGATCGATCGCTCGAGCGCCTCGTCCATGTCTCCCTCGCCGGTCGCACGATCGACGAGGCCGGCGTCGAGATCCCGGCCCGCGCCGAACCCGACTTCGTCACCCGGTTCACCCGGCGCCTGCTGGCGGGCGACGGCGACCTGCTGCCGGTCAGCGCGCTCCCGGCCGACGGGACGTTCCCGAGCGGAACCGCGCAGTACGAGAAGCGGGGCATCGCCCAGATGCTCCCCATCTGGGATCCCACGATCTGCATCGACTGCGGCAAGTGCGCCATGGTCTGCCCGCACGCGACGATCAGGATGAAGGTCTTCCCGGCCGCGGCCGTCGAGGACGCGCCGGCGGGATTCCTGCACAAGGAGTTCCGGTCGCATGACCTCGCGGACCACCGGTTGACGATCCAGGTGGCACCAGACGACTGCACCGGTTGCGGGGTGTGCGTGGACGTGTGCCCCGCCAAGAGCAAGACCGACTCCAGCCACAAGGCCATCAACATGGAGCCGGTCGCCGAGCACCGCGACATTGAGCGCCCGCGCTGGGACTTCTTCCAATCGATCCCGATGCTCGACCGCAGCCTGGTCAACCACGCCACGGTCAAGGGCAGCCAGATGCTCGAGCCCCTGTTCGAGTTCTCGGGTGCCTGCGCCGGCTGTGGCGAGACGCCGTACCTGCGCCTCGTCAGCCAGCTCTTCGGCGACCGGATGATCATCGCCAACGCCACCGGCTGTTCATCGATTTACGGCGGGAACCTGCCGACGACCCCATGGACCGTGAACGCCTCCGGACGAGGACCCGCCTGGAACAACTCCCTGTTCGAGGACAACGCCGAGTTCGGGTTGGGCATGCGGCTCGCGCTCGATGCCCAGACGGACCAGGCTCGCCAGCTCCTCGGGCGCCTCGCTCCGCAGCTCGGCCCGGATCTCGTCAGCGGGCTGCTCGAAAGCAGCCAGGCGACCGAGGTGGAGATCGAGCTGCAGCGCGGCCGCGTGGCGGAGCTGCGCGATGCCCTGGGGCGGATCGAGGGACCCGCTGCCGCCGACGCGAACCACCTGCTGGCGCTCGCCGGCGATCTCGTCCGCAAGGGCGTCTGGATCATCGGCGGCGACGGCTGGGCCTACGACATCGGCTTCGGCGGCGTCGACCAGGTCCTCTCGTCGGGTCGCAACGTCAACATCCTCGTCCTCGATACCGAGGTCTACTCGAATACCGGTGGACAGGCCTCGAAGTCGACACCGCGCGGCGCCGTCGCCAAGTTCGCCGCCGCGGGCAAGGGCACGGCCAAGAAGGACCTCGGGGCGATCGCCCGGTCCTACGGCAACGTGTTCGTGGCCCAGATCGCAATGGGTGCCAACGACCAGCAGACGACGACCGCGCTCCTCGAAGCCGATGCCTGGCCGGGACCGTCACTGGTCATCGCGTACAGCACCTGCATCGCCCACGGGATCGACATGACCAAGTCGATGGCCCACCAGAAGGACGCCGTGCGGAGCGGCTACTGGCCGCTCTACCGCTTCCATCCCTCCGAAGTCGAATCCGGCAAGCCGTTCAAGCTCGACTCGGCGACCCCGTCGATCCCGATCGCAGCGTTCGTCGCCAACGAGACCCGCTTCGCGGTGCTCCAGCGGACGCATCCCGAGCGGGCGGCCGAGCTGGCCGTCCTCGCCCAGGCCGATGCCGACGAGCGCTGGCGCTACTACGAGCAGCTCTCGGGAATCGAACGAACCGTTCCCCACGTTCACCGCCCGGACCCGGCCATCCTGCCCGAGGTCGAGAGTGACGCCGGCTACCGCTACGACGAATCGGGTGAGCCGGTATGAGCGTGGACCTGGGCACCCGCTATCTCGGGCTGTCACTCCGCTCGCCGATCGTCGCCTCGGCCGCGCCGCACAACGACGACCCGGTCGTTGCCGGGCGGCTCCAGCGGGCGGGAGCAGGGGCGATCGTCCTGCCCTCGCTCTTCGAGGAAGAGATCGTTGCGGAGGAGCTCGAGATCGCCAGATCGCTCGAGCAGGGCACGGAGCACTTCGCCGAGGCGCTCGACTACTTCCCCGCGATCGGCCAGTTCCTCGGCGCCGCCGAACGCTATCTCGGCGCCGTCGAGCAGGTCAAGGCGCGCTCGACCGTCCCGGTCATCGGCAGCCTGAACGCCACGAGCCGGGGCGCCTGGGTGCGCTACGCCCACCTGATCCAGGATGCCGGCGCCGACGCCCTCGAGCTGAACCTGTACCGAGTCGCCGCCGACCCCGGACGCTAAAGCGCCGATCTCGAGGCAGCCGATCTCGAGCTCATTGCCGATGTCCGCGCCGCGATCACGATCCCGCTGGCGATCAAGCTGAGCCCGTTCTACACGTCCCTCGCCCACTTCGCGACGGCGGCACGGGTCGCGGGCGCCGACGGCTTCGTGCTCTTCAACCGGTTCTATCAGCCCGACCTCGACATCGAGGCACTCGAGGTGGTCCCGCGGATCGAGCTGAGCCATCCCTGGGAGCTCGGCCTGCCGGTGCGCTGGATCGCGATCCTCCGGCCGCAGCTCGGCGTCGACGTCTCGATCGCCGCCAGCTCGGGAGCCGGTTCGGCGTCCGACGTCGTCAAGGGCCTGATGGCGGGCGCGGATGTCGTGATGATGACCTCCGCCCTGCTGCGCCATGGACCGGGCCAGATCGCGGTCGTGGAGTCCGACCTTCGGGCGTGGCTCGAGACCCGTGAGTACGCGTCGGTGAGCCAGCTGCGGGGCAGCGTCAGCCAGGCGACAACGGCCGATCCGGCCGCCTTCGAGCGGGCCAACTACCTGCGCACGCTGCGGTCCTGGCCGGCCCGGCGGGCCGACCCAACCGGGAGCGGCAACTAGGCCAGTTGCGCGGCACCGGCGGTCCGGACCGCACCGGGCGCAGTCGATGCGCCGATCTCGGCCGCGAGGCCCTTACCCGATTGCCAGTCGTCCGGGCTCGTTGCCTGGAGCCAGCGGTGCTCGGTCTCGAGCCAGGCCCAGACGTCGCGCGACGCGTCGCGGAGGGCGGCGCTCGCCTGGTATCGGCGGGTCTCATCGGCCAGGAAGGCCGCGTAGCGGGCCAGTGGCGATGCCTCGGTCAGCCGGTGCTCGAACCCCGGGATGACATCGACCGCCAGGAGCAGCCTGCCGAAGAACGCCCCGACGCTCGCGGCGCCCACGTCCCATTCCTGGGAGTGGCCACCGCGCTTGAACAATGGTGCCGGTGAGGTGAACACGGCCACGGCGACCTCGCCGACGAGGTCCGCCCGCAGCTCGCCGCCGAAGGTCAGGTATTCGTTGGTGATGCCGAGCCGGTCGACGACATGGACCGGGCCCCATGAGAAGGCGGTCCGGTGGG
Source organism: Candidatus Limnocylindrales bacterium (assembly GCA_025450915.1). GTDB lineage: Bacteria > Chloroflexota > Limnocylindria > Limnocylindrales > CSP1-4 > Palsa-1033. Next base: position 94,300 of record JANWLH010000039.1, read on the forward strand.
GCAGGCGGCTATCGCGGGCCAGGCGCGCCGGACGGCCGAAACCTGCGGCGTTGACCCAATATTCCAGGTACTCGGGATCGAAGTGATGGCGCGATGGGGCCGCCCGGAGGGCCACCATCAGGAACGCCCCCTCGGGGCGATGCGCCAGGCCGGAGCTCGCCAGGAACCCCAGGTTCGCCAGGCGGCTGGCCGCGGAGACAGGTTCAATCGTGCTCACGATTGCCGCCGAGCGGGCTCCGCGTCGTCTGACGCCGCTTCGGTCAGGAGCGGGATGAGGAACCGTTCCTCTCGCTCCAGGTGGGCGCGAAGGAGCGCTTCGAGGCTGAACAGGTGGCAGCGAGTGCCGGCCTGGTCGTTGCCCTTGACCCGGGCGCCGAGGCGTGCCTGGTCCTCGTTCAGGCGCTCGGCCATGTCGCGGATCTGCTGGTGGTCGAAGCGAGCCGCCCGGGTCGCCCATGGTGTGCCGAGCCGGGCTTCGATCTCGGGATAGAGCCAGGCATCCTCCCAGGCGATATGCGGCTCGAGCGTGTCGCGGACCCAGGTCAGGACGGAGATCACGTCGACCGACAGCTCGGGCGTCGCTCGCTGGCCAACCTCGCACGCGACGTCATGGATCCGATTGATGCCCCGCTCGAGGTCCTTGTGCTCGTGTTCGGCAAACGCCCAGATCGCGGGTGTCGTCTCGGTCGTGGTGGTCATGGCTCGAATCCTCATATCGACCCGGCAACGCTGAGTACCTGAACAGAGGATCGACCCGGGTACCGCGATCTGGAAGGGCCGTCGGTCACCAGCCGACGGTCGGCATGGCCCGATTCGTCGGGCGGACCCTCGTCAGATCGTCAGGTTCGCGACGCCGAGCTGGCTCCGTGTCCAGCGGACGAGGCCGCGCAGCTGGTCCGGGTCGAGCACGTCGCAGGCCCACGACCAGTGAACGGCGATCACATCACCCGGCTCGACGCCGGGCACGAACGTGGATCCGTCGCGCCACGCCTGGACGCGCTCCGGTCGGGCGGGACCGAGCTCGAGCCGGCCGGCGGCCATGACGAGCGGCACGACGTTGACGACCAGCCAGTCCCCGTCCCGTTCGAGGACCCGGCCCCAGCGGATCCGGCAGGAGTCCATCGTCTCGAGCGCCCGGTCGACGGATCCGGAGCGCAGCAGGCCGACCCGCGGGAAGACGTCGAGCACGTGGAACGCGTGCACCGGGACGCCGCCGGTCGCGGGAGCGCCTCCCAGCCAGCGCCAGCCATCTGGTCGCAGGCGTGGCCGGAACCGTCCCTCGAGCGAGGCCTCGAGCTTGGCCGGGGCAACCCGTTCGAGCAGCTCGTTTCCGAGCCAGTACGCCTCGACGACGTCCCGGTCGAGCGGATCCGGCCGGTCATTCGCCTCGGCAATGAGCACGAGGTA